>NZ_JBOZPB010000019.1:0-99149 GCF_050848685.1 Shewanella sp. MF08487 | reverse complement strand
TTGCTTGGTGACAATAGCCTTGTGGAACCACCTGATCCCATCCCGAACTCAGAAGTGAAACGCAAACGCGCCGATGGTAGTGTGGGGTCTCCCCATGTGAGAGTAGGTCATCGCCAAGCGCCTAATTTAGGTTAATGTGTAAACGTTAGCTTAAAGGAGCGGTAGTTCAGTTGGTTAGAATACCGGCCTGTCACGCCGGGGGTCGCGGGTTCGAGTCCCGTCCGCTCCGCCAACATAAAGAGATAAGCCTCATCGAAAGATGAGGCTTTTTTCGTTTTTAGTTGTGAGAAATGCATTATTAATCAAAAACGCCGCGTAGAATTATCTATCTGCGGCGTTGTCATTTATCTCTCGTCTCCAAAAATTAACGTAAAACTCGTTGGAAAAATGACACAGCTTGCAGGTACATTTGCAGTGCCAGTGCGGCATCGTAGCGCTCACCTTCATCACGCATAAAAGCATGCTGTGCATTGACTTCAAGCCAAGTGAAATGACAGTTTAATGCCATTAATCGTTGATGAATCAACACTCGACCTTCTGCAGATACATGGGGGTCTTGTTTACCAAACACCAGCACCAATTCCCCTTGAATATCGCCGCAGCGGCTCAGAGAATCATTGCCATAGGCGCAGGGTAGGGTATTTGAGTGGATATCGGTTGGATAGAGGCAAAATGCACCGAGTATAGCGGGATTCAGTGCGGCGCGATAAGCTAAGTGCCCACCGATACACACGCCCATGCTCCCCACTTTACCACTGCAATAGCCTTGTTGACGGGCAAAGCCTACTAGCGCTTGGGTGTCACTATCATGCTGTTCTAAAGACTTAGTAAATTTATCGGCGTTACCTTTATCTTTACCTGACTCATCGTAGGCTAGCACTGTACCTAAGGGATTGAGTTCGTGGAATACTTCGGGGACTAACACCACAAAACCGTGGCTCGCGAGAATATTAGCTGCGCGCGCAATAGGCGCCGTTTGCTGAAATATTTCAGAATAAAAGATAATGCTTGGGAATTGTCCCAGTGCTTCTGGGCGGTAGATATAAGTGCGCATTGACCCTGAGGACGTAAAGATATCCTGAGTTTCCTGAATCACTAACATATTAAGATCCACTATATGAGGCTTCAAAGGTGAAGCCTCACTTTAGCAGTCAGAATTTTGTCTGTCAGTTAAAACAGTTCGTTACCTGATAGTTCACCTGCAGATAGTGCTTTTATGTTACTTAAAGTCGTTTTGGCAATGGCGCTTAGGGCTTCTTCGGTGAGGAAAGCTTGATGCCCCGTGAAAATTACGTTATGGCAGGCTGATAAACGGCGAAATACATCATCTTGAATAATTTCATTCGATTTATCTTCAAAAAATAGGCCTTTTTCGTTTTCATATACGTCTAAGCCGAGTGAACCTATCTGACCTATTTTTAACGCTTCCATGGCATCGAAGGCATTTAGCAAGCCACCGCGGCTAGTGTTAATCACCATCACGCCGGGTTTCATTTTAGCGAAACTGGCTTGATTGAGTAGATGATGGTTATCGGCTGTGAGTGGACAGTGTAGGCTGATAATGTCACTGTTAGCATAAATGGTTTCAAGATCCTCATACTTCACATTGAGTGCTAATACTTCTGGATTAACGTAAGGATCTGCTGCGATGACTTTACAGCCAAAGCCAAGTAGTACTTTAATCGTTGCCACACCGATTTTACCAGTACCAATCACACCGACGGTTTTACCAAACATGTTAAAGCCGACTAAACCTTCAAGTGAGAAGTTAGCATCGCGGGTGCGCTGATAGGCTTTATGGATTTTACGATTGAGTGTCAACATTAATGCGACTGTGTGTTCAGCAACAGACTCAGGTGAATAGGCCGGTACGTTAACGACTTGCATGCCCAAACGCTTGGCAGCGACTAAATCAACATTGTTAAAGCCAGCACAACGCATCGCGATTACTTTAGTGCCACCCTTAGCCAGCTCGACGAGTACTTCTTCGCAGAGTGAGTCGTTGACAAAAGCGCAGACAATTTCAAACCCTTCTGCAAGTTTCACTGTTTGCATGCAAAGGCGATAATCAAAATACTCAATTTGTGCACCAAAGGCGGTATTCGTGTGGTCAAAATACTGCATGTCGTAATGTTTTGCGCTAAAAAATCCAATTCTCATTTCAATCTCCTACCGAGTTTGCAGATAGTGTTATCTGCTAAAGAGTGTAAGTGACTTAGGCCTTTTTGTCCTCAGCCTTAGAAAATCTCCCGTTAAAAGAGTGAGCTTTGTCATCAATTGTTTAATAGTTATAAAAAAGCGAGCCAAGATGGCTCGCTATGGATTTATGACACTTAGCTTTACATTCTTTAGTTTATAACTTTGGGCTAGTGATCCTTGGCAAATTTAGCCGCTTCAGCACCGGCAATACGGCCGTAAGTGACGATGTCGGATACTGCATTACCACCTAGGCGGTTAGCACCGTGAACGCCTCCGGTTACTTCGCCCGCGGCATAGAGACCTTGGATGGGTTTACCGGTTTTTTCGCTCTTCACTTCGGCTTTAGTATCAATGACAACGCCACCCATAGTGTGGTGAACAGCGGGGGCAATTTCTAATGCGTAGAAAGGTCCGACATTCAGTTCTCGCGGTAAATCAGGACGTTCAAATTGAGTATCTTTACCTGATTTCACAAAACCGTTATAGGCAGCGATAGTTTTTGCCAGCTCAGCAGCAGGAACATTAAGTTGTTTCGCTAACTCTTCGATGGTTTTACCTTCTTTAACGATATTCAGGTGCACATAACCTTCAATCGCCTTTAAGCTCTTGCGGATTGAGTCATCAAAGACTAGATACGCACTTTCGCCTTTTTGTTGCAAAATGGCCGCAGAAGCTTTGTCGCGGGTGGTAATTTCGTTCATAAAGCGTTTACCTTCACGGTTAACCACGATAGCACCGTTACCACGAACCGCTTCGGTAATCATCACGCCACCCGCTGGTGAATAGGTTGGGTGAGCTTGAATGAACTCTAAATCACGAGTAGCTGCGCCAGCTTGCTGAGCTACGTCTAGGCCATCACCGGTTGCACCTGGGTGGTTAGTGGCTTTAAAGCCTTTTAACTTAGGGTCGTACTTAGCAACACGCTCGTTATTTTTAGCAAACCCCCCTGCTGCAATAACAACTGCATCGGCTTTGATGACGTAATAGCCGGTGTATTCGCCTTTGACTAATACGCCAGTCACATTGCCTTTCGCATCTTCAATAATGCGGACAACACGGCTATTTAGGCGGATATCAGTACCGCGCTTAACGGCGTTGTCCCACAGGACTTGTGCCACATGTGCACCCACACCAGCGCCACCCGTTGGACGGTGACTGCGGTTAACACTAGCGCCACCCATACGGCCAACGTCTGTCATATCGGCACCCATAGAGGTTAGCCAATCGATAGAGTCAGAAGAGTTATTCGCGAGGACTTTAACCAGCTCAGGATCGTTGATGTTACGGCCACCTTTCATAGTGTCGTCTATCATGATTTGCTTTTTGTCTTCAATATTTAACTTAGCTTGTGCCTTGGTTTCGGCAGCGTTCATTCCACCAGCGGCAAGTTTAGTATTCCCCCCTGGAACCGGTTCTTTTTCTAACAGGATAACGTTAGCGCCAGCATCACGGGCTGATACCGCTGCGGCAAGACCTGCACCACCTGAACCTATAACGACCACATCAGTGGTTTCTTTTACGCCCGCAGCAATGGCTTTATCTTGTGCTGCTTTGTCGGCATCAACAGGGACAAACTTACGTTCCCATTTACCACCGTAAGGCATGTTGAAGTCAAAACTATGGCAAGCATCGCAATAGGTGACTGACTTTTCGTGACCTTTATGGCAACTGGTACAAGCAATTTCGCCTATAAGGTGAGATTTATGTGGTGATACTTTATCTTTAGGTGCGGCGGCGGCCAGTTCTTTTAAATCGCCGTGACAGCTAACGCACTGAGCATTTTCATGGCTAAGATTGTCATCGCTGACGCCACCTTTGTCTGAAACATGGCAGCTATCACAACTGCCCATTTCACCGTGAAAATCAGCTAGCACTTCTGGAGCTGCATAGGCTGTTCCTGCCATTGCACCAGAGATCAGCATGGCTAGTGCTGTTTTTTGAATTTTTGTTGTGAACATGATAGTTCCTCCGCCGTACATTCATCTACTTAATAAGGGGTATTTGTCGTGGCGTGATATTGATTTTCTGCATAGCTCACGCGCTTTTAGAGTATTCTCCATTTGCCAATTTAGCACTATCTAAAGAGGTATATATGTGTTCAGGTCACATAACTTTTTTATTGCGGAAATAACTTATTTAATGTGTGCAACTGAATTGAATATATGAATTTAGTAGAGGCTAATCACTGGTCGAATACGGTATAACTTGCGTGAGTTAACATATAGTGAGAAGTCATTGTAATGTGATGGAATATAAGTAATGTTAATTACTATGTGATGCATTATCCTTTTGTTTTTATGATTATTATAATTTTATCATTACGAGTGGCATGCGTGATTTATTATCGAGAGTTCTCCTCATCATATTATTTCGTCGATATTTATTACATCCAAGTATAATTAATGTTTATATTACTGATTTTCAGAGAGTTATGATGCAAAAAAAAGTGATATCAGAAAAACGTTTTTGGTTTCAACGTTTAAGTAAAACCAGTTTAAGGGCATTACATATTTTAGGCATCATTGGTGTTGGTGGGGGGATTTTATTGGGTGTTGATAAAGTGCAGTGGCTGAATTATTGGTATCTTGCTATGACGACGGGCTGCATATTAATGCTATGGGAAATCGTACGGGATTGGCGCTGGCTTATCCAACTTAAGGGCGTGTTAACGATCGTCAAAGTAGGCTTGCTGAGCTTATTTGTACCTTTGGCGACTTTTAAGCCTGAGCTGTTGGTTTCGATTGTTTTTCTCTCTGTGATTGTATCCCACGGCCCCGCGGGGCTGAGGCACTATTCTATTGTGCACCGTCGGCAAATCGACTCGAAAAAAGAAATTAAGGGCTAATCATGACGTTAGTCACTCGTGCGTCAACCGTAACTCCAGCAGTACTAATCACAGAATTTGCTTGGCCTAACTTATGCTTTGATGAACTTAAGGTGCTTGATCTCGCTTGTGGTTCTGGACGTAATGGGTTGTGGTTTTTAGCACAGGGGGCTGAGGTGACGTTTATTGACAGAGATCTCTCTGGCATGTCACACATTGAGCATATGAATGCCCACAAATATCAATGTGATTTAGAAGCAGAAGCTGCGCCATTATTGCCAATTGAGGCATATGATATTGTCTTAGTATTTAATTATCTGCATCGGCCATTATGGTCACAAATCATCAATGCGGTTAAGGCTACAGGCGTTATAGTCTATGAAACCTTTACAGCGCAACAAGCTCAGATAGGCCTACCCCGTAACCCCGATTTCTTACTGACTGAAAATGAACTTAAATCAGTGTTTGCTAACTGGCAGTCTTTACATTACTTTGAAGGTCAGTTATGTGATCCGCAGTCCACTCACAATAGTTATAAAGCACAGTTGATTGCACGAAAGCCTAAAACGTAAGTTTATCGATTGATATAAAAGAGGCCGTAGGATGTTTCCCTATCCAGAGCAATATCGCATTGCAACACCACCGCTAACCACTGCCACTATGGTTGTTTGGGCTTTATTAAGTCATAGCTTATTTTCCGATGCCAGCCCTGTGGCACTTTATCCGCTGTTAGTGCTTTTTCCGCTAGTGATTTCTATACACTTATATTTGATTTGGCTAGCAAAAGGAATGGGACGACTCGATCAGTGTTTTTATGCTTTAGTGCATATCCCACTGGCATTTGTAGTGTGGACATTTACCATTATGCATGTGAATGGTAATGCTTTTTCTTAAATGACTCTGACTGCCTATCAACAAATAAGCAAAAAAAAAGCGCCCTATCATTAGAGGCGCTTTTTTGATGCTAACAAGCAAACAATTAGGCCGTAGTGTTGATATTGTGGCCTGCATTGCCTACTGGCTTTGGCGCTGCGGCAGCAATTAAATCTACCGCAATTTTACCTTCGGCTTTTTGCTGCTCTTTGGCTAATTGAGCAACCTTAACGCCAATTGCACCATTTTCTAAATTAGGTGCGATAGCTTGGGTGTTCAGTGAAATTGACATAACTAACCTCGATTGTAAGCTGAGCCCATCTATCGGCGGATCCTATATTTACTTTAGTCATAATAGGTTAATTTGCCTATTTTCGATTACTTTTTATAAGTTGCTAACCATTTTCGACCCAGTAAAATCATCGCCGTGATCCCGAGTGAACCAAAGATTAACCCGAGTGCCAATCCCACATTTTGCAGTGCTGTTGGGTCGATAACCAGTGCAATCCCCATACCGCACATCATCACACCTGACATAAGTTTTAGCGTTTGTCCTTCTTTTTCAGTCAGTTTGCGTTTGCCTAAGGTCGCACTGAACACGATAACAATAATCGCTAGCGGTATTACATAAACAATATTGTACAAAACCAGGTACATATAGCGTTCAATGTCAGGTAAATTATGCATAGACAGTACGCTGGTGTAGATCATCGGGAAGCCCGCGGTACAGAGTAATTCATAGGCGTTAGCGAGAATGGCTAATACGGTAGAGCCGATAAGTAACGCACCTAAGCTACTGGAGTTAGACAGTTTGCCCATACGCTTGATCAAACTGGTGCGATTTTCTGCCGACATCGACAGCGTGACATCTCCCTTAGTAAAGAAATAATCCTTGACGTTGATAACGCCAGCTATCAAGGCTAAGCAACCTGCCGCTAGGATGATCATGCCACCATCGCTACCCGCGCCCAGTAATTGGAAGATGTTCAACCACGCGGTCATAAATAAGAAATAGATAAAGCCTGAGAAGAACACGAAAATTCCGCCAACCAGCAACATGCGGCCGCGACTCTTGGCGTTGACCATGATTGACAATAAAAATAACAATACGAAAAAAGCGCAGGGGTTAAATGCATCAACACCTGCGAGCACTAAGGTAAGTAGCGGTAGCGACATGGTCTCGGGCGTGACTACGCCAATTAAGGGTAATTCAACAGGTTGTACTTCAGATTGGCCATTTGACTGCGTGGCTGGCTCATTCAAGCTAGTGGCGTCGCAGGTACCGTCGCCAGTATCGGTGCCACAAGTACCAAAGAGTGGCGCATCCGCTGCTGCGTTTTGGGCTGTATTAGCCACTCCCTTAGTTGGTAAGTCTGCTTCGCTTAATTTACCGCCAAGGGATAAATAACAATTCTTCAGGCGATTGACTAAGAACTCCCCGGTGACCGCGGCACTTGAATAACCGATAATCGCTTTTTCACAACTGGCCATGTAGGGCACAGAACGCGCCTCTGTGCTGGTTTTAGCGGCGATGTTCTGCCAAATATCCTGCACGCCAGTGTCGGACACTTTATGGGATACAAGCTCTATCCAAGGGTATTTTTGTGGTAAGGAATCAATAAAAGGATGAGCTTCTGCACAATGGGGGCAGGTTTTTGACCAAAAAAAATACAGCTTAATTTTAAGCTCACCCTGTTCATTCACATAATGCCATGTTTGATCTGTTGTGTCTGACGACGCTATCTCGGCCCAACTTGGGATAGAAAAGGTAACGAGCAATAACAGTGAGAAACAGAGGGATAATTTCGATAGGTATTTTGTCATAGTGCCTCCCACTCATAGTGGGTTTAAGTATCGTCACACGATTTGGTTAACTCTTACTCTACTTAAATCAATCAGTTTGCTTAAATTAGATATGAAGAAGTGTTAGTTAACTCGCGAATAACCTATTTTTTGGGAACTGAAACAAGTTTATCTTTAGCGTAGTGCGTTGCGCACTTCGGGGGGCCACGAGTTCGGGTGTGCTCACTAGCTTAACTCTATTATAGCGTCATAAAAATAAAGCACCCTAAGGTGCTTTATTGCTGGCTAGAACAATGTGTATAGACGATAGGGTTAACCTAACGCTACGCCATTTACGCTGAGCTTAACGTCGATATTATTACGTGTTGCGTTTGAGTATGGGCAAACTTGATGTGCATGACGCACTAAAGCTTCAGCAGTCTCTAGCGGTAAATCTAAGCTGACCTCTAAGGCAACCGCTAATGCAAAACCACCGGCGTCATTGGCACCTATGCCTACATTGGCACTCACTGGAGCTTCGGTAATATCCACTTTGTCTATTTTGGCTACATGTAAAATCGCATTTGAGAAACAGGCTGCATAACCTGCGGCAAACAGCTGTTCTGGGTTAGTAGCAAGTCCACTTCCCCCCATGGCTTTTGGATAGGCCAACGCGACATCGAGTAAACCATCATCAGTACTGACTTGACCCTGGCGACCGGCTCTAGCTGTGGCGCGTGTTTCATAAAGTGTTTTCATAGTATCGACCTTTTAAGGTTAAGGATTAATTTTGGTTGTGCGCAATTCAATTGTGGTAAACTATAATTCGATCTTCAGTGTGAATGCAAGTATATTGTGCACAACATAGTTAATGTGTCGGATCTTCCTATGACAACAACCCAGTCCAATGTTCGTGCTAATTCTGTCGATATAACCCAAAATGCCAGCACAGATGATGCGTTATGTCTTGAAAATCAAGTCTGTTTCTCACTTTATAGCGCTGCGAATGCGATGGTGCGGGCCTATCGTCCTTTGTTGGATAAATTAGATTTAACCTATCCGCAGTATTTGGTCATGCTAGTGCTGTGGGAAGAGCAGGGGATCAATGTTAAAACCTTAGGCGATAAACTTTTTCTCGATTCAGGCACGTTAACGCCATTGCTAAAACGTTTAGAATCTAAAGGATTAGTGACTCGTGGCCGCAGCGAGCAAGATGAGCGGGTGAGAGTGTTAGCGTTAACCCCAGCAGGATTTACTCTCAAAACACTGGCAAGCGAAGTCCCCCATTTAATGCGTTGCAAAGTAGGGGGTGAGACGAGCGAGTTAAAAGCCTTAAAGGCTATTTGCGATCAAACACTTAAGCAATTACAAACTAGTGCAGATGCCCCTACTGCTACAGATATTTGATCTAAGACTCACTTATTGACATATTAACGCTTATGAACTGTTCGATTGAACCTGATTGTCTGTATGGTTGAGATGAACTATATAGTGAGGCAGTAGGTCGACCGTCTATTAAACGTGAGCGAGAGTGAGTTATGGCCTGTTTCGATATAGCGATTGTTGGCGGAGGGATTAGCGGTGTCGGCATTGCACAATATGCGGCTGCAGCGGGCTATTCCACTCTGTTGGTCGAAAAAGGCGAGATTGGCGGCCAAACGTCGGCTAATTCCAGCAAACTTATCCACGGCGGTTTGCGTTACTTAGAAACGGGTCAAATTAATTTAGTCCGTAAATCCTTACTTGAACGACGTCATTTGCTCGATCTGGCGCCCACTCTGGTTAAAGCTGTGCCGTTTTATATTCCCGTATATGGCAACAGTCAGCGTAGTCCTTTGACCATACGTGCTGGGTTGAGTTTATATGCGCTGCTAAGCCAGTTTGATCCCTTAGGACAATTTGTATCATTACCCGCTGTACATTGGCACCGTTTAACCGGGCTAAAACTCATAGGATTAAAGGCGGTATTTCAGTATTGGGATGCGCAGACCGACGATAAATTGTTAACGCAGGCCGTCGCGCGCAGCGCACAAGCGCTTGGCGCTGAGGTTTATGCTGAGGCTGAGTTGGTAGCATTAACGCATAGACGCGAGGGCTGCGAGCTGAGCTTTAACCATCGAGGCGAGACCCACAAAGCCGAGGCGAGATTAGTGATTAATGCTGCTGGCCCTTGGGTGAATGAGGTTTTGAGTAAAGTGTTACCTCCGCTAGCGGGTGTCGCACTCGATTGGGTGCAAGGCGCCCATGTGCTACTGGATATTCCCGCACCCAACGGCATCTTGTATTTAGAGTCTTGCTTTGATAAGCGGGTCATATTTGTGATGCCTTGGTATGGGCAAACCTTGGTTGGCACCACAGAAACAGAACTGGCTTCTTTGGATAAACCACCCGAGGCGACCGAGTCTGAAATTAATTATCTGCTGGGGATTTATAAACATTACTTTCCGCTAGCGCCAGAGTCCGATGCACTTAAAGCAAAGATAACCCAAACCTTCTGTGGTATTCGAGTCTTGCCTAAGCAAAATAGCCAAGCCTTTGAACGGCCGCGGGATACCCTGATGCAGACATCGATTTCCCATCCCCGAATACTCAGTTTGTACGGCGGTAAGTTAACCACTTTTCGTAGTACCTCGGCAGAAGTGCTTGAATGGATTGAAAAGGCCATTGGTAAGCGAGCATCGATTGCCGATGTGAATAAACTCACACTATCTTGAATGCGCCATAAATTGTGTGCTTGATGCGGATTTGAGTGCGCTTCAAGGTGATTTTTATCCGTAAAACCGCTACAGTGTGGCGCTTTTTACTGATATCTAGGATTTTTCGTGAGTGCTGCCACCGTGAACACTGTCATTGTTAATACCGTCAAGCAATGTGATTATTTTAATCAAGGCCAGTGTCTTTCTTGCCGACATATTCAGCAGCCTATGGCGCAGCAAGTAGCGGCTAAAGCCCAAATATTACAGCAATTACTCGCACCTTTTATTCCCGCAAATTCGGCAGAACTTTTTTTGCCTCCCATTACTGGCGATGACAGCGGCTTTCGTAATAAAGCCAAAATGGTGGTGCTCGGTGCCGCCCATGAACCCGTGTTGGGGATTATTAGCCCAAGTGGCGAGGCGGTAGATCTTTGCGACTGCCTGTTATATCCCGCTGATATGCAAACGTTATTACATCGCTTAAACCGCTTTGTGCAGCAGGCAGGCATTCCTCCTTATCGCGTCGATAAAGCCAAAGGTGAGCTTAAGTTTATTTTGCTAACCCGCAGTCAAGTACGTGGTGAGTATCTGCTGCGTTTTGTATTACGCTCTACCAATGGTATCGAACGTATCGAACGTGAATTGCCGACATTACTTGCGGAATATCCGCAGATCAAAGTGGTGTCAGTTAATATTCAACCCGTTCACATGGCAATTCTCGAAGGCGAGGAAGAGATTTTTTTAACCGAGAATACCCGCCTCGAAGAGCGCTTTAATCATGTGCCTTTGTTTATTCGGCCTAAAAGTTTTTTTCAGACTAATCCGCAGGTTGCGGCAAAGCTGTATCAAACGGCCCGAGAATGGGTCGCTGAATTTTCACCTCGCTCATTATGGGATTTGTTCTGTGGTGTGGGCGGTTTTGGACTGCACTGTGCATCGAAAGATATCAAGTTGACAGGGATTGAAATCGAAGCCGAGGCGATTGCCTGCGCGCAAATGTCGGCGCAAATGATGGGGCTTGAAGATGTGCAGTTTATGGCGCTTGATTCCACCGACTTTGCCAAGGGCAAAAGCGCTGCCGAAAAACCCGATTTGATTATTGTGAATCCGCCGCGACGTGGTATTGGCGAGGCGCTGTGTCAGTCCTTAAGCGAGTTTGCTCCCAAAGCGATACTCTATTCCAGCTGTAATCCGAAAACTTTAGCCAAAGATCTCGAGCATATTCAAGGTTATCACTTAACCAAAGTGCAGCTATTTGATTTATTCCCGCATACGGATCATTTTGAAGTGTTAGCCATGTTAGTGAAAAACTGATGTTTTATCGCTTCTCTATTCTAATCTAAGTCATTGTACTGGGTTGTTTTACTAATATTTCGTTCCAGTTAATCATCTTAAGGGCGGAGCCCTTGCCCTACTTTTATCAGCATTGCTCGCGTGATACTTCATCATAGTGTCTTTTTAGTGGCATAATATTCAGCACTTTATGCATTGAATGGCGGCGATTTATGCTACAGATTTTCCTACGCTTTTTTACCTTGGGCTTGATGAGTTTTGGCGGACCTGCGGCGCATATTGGTTATTTCCGGCACACTTTTGTCAACGAACTCGGTTGGCTCGATGATAAGCGTTACGCCAGTCTCGTCGCCTTAAGCCAATTTATGCCGGGACCAGGGTCGAGCCAAGTGGGCTTTGCCATTGGTTATCAAAGAGGCGGGCTGGTGGGGGCGCTTGCTGCCTTTACTGGTTTTACGCTACCTTCCTTTATCTTGATGTACTTACTGGCGGTAACAACGTCGGCGTGGCTCGCTAATCATTATGTTCAAGGGATGATTTATGGGCTTAAATTGATGGCCGTCGTTGTGGTTACCGATGCCGTTCTTGCCATGTTTAAGCAGTTCTGCCAACGCAAATCCGCCCGGTTGTTAATGCTCGTAAGTGCTGCGACGACTTTGATTGCGCCATTTATGTGGACGCAAATAATCCTGTTACTCGGCGCTGCGACTATCGGTATTTATAAGTTGAGCGTGATGCAAGATGATGCAACTCCACTTACCCCTATTCGATTGAACTACATCTATTTATTGCTGTTTTTAGTGTTACTCATCGGTAGCTTTTTTATCGTGCAGCTTGGGCCAGAGGCGTGGATATTTGGTGAGTTTTACCGTGTGGGGAGTTTAGTATTTGGCGGTGGTCATGTTGTACTGCCACTGTTAGAAACGGCAGTGGGCGATACCTTAAGTGGCGATCGCTTTCTAACGGGTTATGCCTTTGCTCAAGCTGTGCCTGGACCTATGTTTACCTTTGCCAGCTTTTTAGGCGCTGAGATGTTGCTCGATAGCCCATTGAAGGGCGCTGCCATTGCGACCATTGCCATTTTTTTACCGGGTTTTTTATTGATGCTGGTGGCCCTAAAAAGCTGGCATGCCATTGCGGCAAGACCTAAAATTGCTGGCGCTATCGCGGGAGTGAATGCCTGTGTTGTGGGGTTACTCGCCGCGGCGCTTTATCAACCGGTTTTTTCCCAAGCGGTATTTTCGGGCAAGGATATGGCTTTAGTATTACTCGGTTTTGGTGCCTTAAAGTTATTAAAACCATCGATGCTATTACTGGTAGTCGGTTTTAGTCTGAGCGGAATGTTACTGCATTCAATTTGATTCTTTATTAAGGTTTTGAATAAAATTAATAATTTGTTAACTAAATAGCATCCGTATTTATTCATTTTAGCTATACTCCAAAAATAATTATAAGCAGTATCCCTTTGGAGTATCTAGGTATGTCGAATTTTAGTTTGCGCAACAAACTGCTGATGTTATCGCTATTTCCGTTGATCTTAGCGTTACTGGTGTTGATGTCTGTATCATATTATATCGAAGAAGATGCGCTTACTGATACTGTCGCGACCTTCAGAACTAAGCTGGTTGATGAGCGTGAACAACAAATCAAAGAAGCCACTGAAATTGCCGCAGGCATAGTGAATTATCAATTATCGCTAAAAGAAAAAGGTGATGTAAATCAAGCTTTAAGGGATATACGTTTTGGCAGTGCGGGTTACTTCTTCATGTATGACTCTCAAGGAAAAAGTATTTTTCATGCCACGATGCCCAATCTTGAGGGGCAAAATAAAATAGATATGACCGATCCCCGCGGCACTAAAATTATCGTCGGTCTGCTCGATGCCGCTAAACGTGGCGATGGTAGTTTTTCCTATTACTATCAAAAACCTAATACTAATGAGCAGATTGAAAAAATCAGTTACGCCATGATGATCCCAGGTACTGACTGGATGTTAGGTACTGGGGCATATATCGATGATATTGAAGCTGTTGTTGAGGAATATCGCGCCACAGTGACAGAGCAAATGGTAGAAAAATCCTTCGCGATTTTGCTGATAGCGCTTTTCCTTACGGGTATTACGGGCTTTATCATTATGATTGCCGCCCATCGTATGGTCGTGCCAATCAAGAATATGGCCGATAACTTAAATGATATTGCTAAGGGTGAAGGGGATTTAACCAAGCGACTTACTGTAAAAGGTGAAGACGAAATTGCCCAACTTGGGCGCTCCTTTAACCTCTTTGTCGATAAACTTCAGCATATTATCGGCGATGTCGCGACTGCGACGGCTAAAGTAAAAACGGCAGCTAATGCGATTCATGCGCAAACTAAAGTCATGTCGAGCCAGTTGGTGAGTCATAACAATGAAACCGATCAGGTGGTGACGGCGATTACTGAGATGTCATCCACTGCGAACGAAGTGGCTAAAAATACCACTCAAGTGGCAGAGGCCACCCACGCAGCAACGGGCGATGTGGCTAATGCCCAGCGCTGTGTTGATGCTTCGCTGGAAGAAATTGCCTCTTTAATGTCGCAAATCAATAATGCAGCGGGCAGTATCAAATCACTCAGCGAGCAATCTCAGAAAATCAACAGCGTACTGTCAGTGATTGGTGGTATTGCCGAGCAGACCAACCTATTGGCATTAAACGCCGCCATCGAAGCGGCCCGTGCCGGTGAACAGGGCCGAGGTTTTGCTGTGGTCGCCGATGAGGTGCGTAACTTAGCCAGCCGAACTCAAGCGAGTACGTTAGAAATCAACGAGATGTTATCGGCATTACATAAGCTAGTGACCCAAGCCGTGAAAGCCATGGAAGAGAGTCAACAAAGCTGCGTGCGTTCGGTGGATTCTTCTCGTACGATTTCAGAAAGTTTAGGTTCAGTGACATCTGCCGTGACGGCGATTAATGATATGAGTACCCAAATTGCGGCTGCGGCGACAGAGCAAAGCTCAGTAACCGAAGAAATTAATCGTAACGTGTATGCCATCCAAGAGATTGTGAATGAGCTACTGCACTCCAGTGAAGATGCGGCCAGAGTGAGTCTGACGGTATCAGAGGAAGGCATTAATTTAGGTAAATTAGTGGGGCAGTTTAGGATTTAATCGTCTCAATCTTGAATAAAAACGGGAGACTTAAGGTCTCCCGTTTTTATTTGGCTCGTTTATTTTTTAAGCGTTAATTCAGCTTAGTGAATTCATCCAAGCGAATTCGCGTTAGCTAATTCACTCTAGTCAATGTACGTTAACCCATTCACCTTAGCTCGTTCGCCTTAATCAATCTTCTCGACAACCCGTTCCACCCTCACAGAGCAGACCTTATATTCTGGGATAAAAGCGACAGGATCGAGTGCATTGATGGTGAGTTTATTCGCCGCAGCTTCCACAAAGTGGAAGGGCAGGAATAGTACGCCAGCTTGGGCTCTTTTCG
Source organism: Shewanella sp. MF08487 (assembly GCF_050848685.1). Classification (NCBI taxonomy): domain Bacteria; kingdom Pseudomonadati; phylum Pseudomonadota; class Gammaproteobacteria; order Alteromonadales; family Shewanellaceae; genus Shewanella; species Shewanella sp. MF08487. The sequence goes on along the minus strand of NZ_JBOZPB010000019.1, from coordinate 84,012 downwards.
TCACAAAGGCGTCGATTTCAATTTCACCGCGACGGGTTGTGAGTTTGATTTTATCGCCATTGCCTATGCCGAGTTGCTCGGCATCGTAGACTGAAATCATTACTTTAGGCGAGCCGAGTAAGTCGAGTCCAGCCGTTTTACGGGTTAAGGTGCCTGTGTGGAACTGTTCCAGTAAACGTCCGGTCGACAGAGTGAGCGGGTACTCACTGCAGGGCATTTCTGCGGGTAAGCGATAACTTACTGGTGTGAACTTGCCTAAGCCGCGGGTGAATTGACCTTGGTGCATGATGGGCGTTCCCGGATGGGTTTCATCTGGACATGGCCATTGAATGCCTTGGGGAATTTTACCGTCAACTCCAGTGCTTAATCGCTGCCAAGTAATGCCGCGATATTGTGGTGTCAGCTCATTGATTTCCTGCCAAATCGCTTCTTCATTAGGGTAATCCCAAGCGGCACCCATCGCATTGGCAATGGCTTGGACAATTTGCCAATCGGGAAGGGCTTCACCTGGCGGTAGCAGGGCCTGTTCGAGTCGCTGCACTCGTCGTTCAGTATTAGTGAAATGACCGCGTTTTTCGACAAAGGCTGCGGCGGGCAGAACCACATCGGCAAGCTCGGCGGTTTCGGTGAGAAAGATATCCTGCACCACTAAAAAGTCGATTACATTAAGCGCCCTAAGCACATGGGCTTGATCTGGGTCGCTTAATACGGGGTTTTCGCCCATTACATATAAAGCCTTGATTTTCCCTTTGGAAATATCATGCATCATATTGGTTGCGGTCACGCCAATTTCTCCCGATAACGGCGTTTGCCAATGTGCCTCGAAACGCATTCTGGCATGAATGTCGGTGACTTTTTGGTAACCACTGAAGAAGTTAGGCAGTGCGCCCATGTCACAGGCACCTTGCACATTACTTTGTCCCCGCAGTGGATTAATCCCCGCTCCTTCAACCCCAATATTGCCGCACAGAAGTTGTAGATTAGATATGGCGGTAACATTGTCGTGTCCCGTCGTGTGCTGGGTAATGCCCATGGCATAGTAGACTGCGGTTTTGTCGGCAGTGCCTATGGTGCGTGCGATGCGGGCGATATCTTCGGCTTTAACGCCTGTTATCAAGGCTGCATTTTCTAGGCTGTAATCTACTTTTTTGAGTTCAGCATAGAGAGCATCCACGCCTTCGGTGCGCGCGGCAATGTAGCTTTTATCCTGCCAGTCGTTGCGGATAATTTCCGCCATAATCGCATTGAGTAGCATGACGTCAGTGCCGGGTCTGTGGGCGACATAAAGCTGTGCACTGTCGGCAATGGCGACACGTTTAGGGTCGGCCACCATTAGTCTCGCGCCATGCAAAGCCACGGCTTGCTTAATTTTCGAGGCGATGATCGGGTGAGCACTGCTGGTGTCTGAGCCTATGATAAAAATCACATCCGATGCTTGAATGCTCGGAATGTCGTTGGTCATAGCGCCACTTCCGATACTTTGCTGCAGGCCTGTGACTGTGGATGAATGGCACAGACGGGCGCAATGGTCGATGTTATTGGTGCCGAGTATGCTTCTGACAAATTTTTGCAGGAGGAAGTTTTCTTCATTGGTGGCTTTTGCCGAGGCCAAGCTTGCCAGTGCATTGCTGCCATGTTGCTGTTTTATTCGCTGTAAATTTTCGGCCACATAGGCGATGGCTTCAGGCCAACTACTTGGCGTGAGCTGGCCATTTTTACGAATGAGTGGCGTGGTGAGGCGTTTTTCACAGTGAATAAAATCGAAACCAAACCGGCCTTTCACACACAACATGCCTTGGTTTACCACAGACTCTTTATTGCCCTCGATATGACGGATCTGATTCGTGCTGGTATCGATTTTAAGGTCAAGCCGACAGCCTACGCCGCAATAGGTACAAATCGTTGATGCGGTTTTGAGTGGCATTTCATCGCCTTGGCGTTTATCCCGCGCATCGACGAGTGCACCCGTTGGGCAAACCTGCACACAGTTGCCGCATTGCACACATTTGCTGTCGGCCATGCTAGCGCTAAAGCCGACTCTCGGTGCGCGGCGCGTGGCGGTTTCGCTTATGTCTTGCGGCAGTGCTTGATAAGAATCATGGGCAAATTGAATCGCACAATGGCCACTCTGCAACTGGCACACATCGACGCACTTACCACAGCTAATACAACGATTTGCATCAAATTGAATGAACGGACTCGATTTATCGACCGAAAACTTGCGCGCGCTTTGAGTGCTGAGTGACTTAGGCTCGACATGGTAGTCGGTCGCATAGTCCCTTAATTTACAATCCGTATTGGCTTGGCAGGCGCATTCAAGGCAACGCGCAGCCTCTTGCATGGCGGCATCGGGAGCAAAGCCTAGCTCGACTTCGCCGTAATTGAGTAAACGTTGCACCGCGTTCAATTCGGGCATGGTTAAACGGGCTTTACGTGCGACATAGGGGTAGAGTTCGGTAGTTGGCAAGCCTTGTTTTATTGTGTTACCGACTGCTTTTGATGAATTAAATTCAGTGGCATGCAGCTCACAGCTTAGGCCTTGTTTGAGCAATTTATCTATGGCAATTGCGGCTTTATGGCCATCACCTATGGCGGCAACTGCGGTGGCAGGACCGCGGCGCGCATCGCCCACCACAAAGAGCTTTTCAACCCCGGACGACATAGTGTGCTCGCAGCCAATGAAGGTATTCCAGCGGCTGAGGGCAAGTGTGCCTTGGCTTAAAGGACTCGCGGGATCTTGCATGAAACTCAGGTCGGGAGTTTGCGATACTGCGGCTATTACAGTATCAAAATCCTGGGTAAAGGTTTCACCGGTATCAACGGGAGCACGTCTGCCAGAGGCATCGGCTTCGCCGAGTGCCATCTTAGCGAAGGTGACTGAATGGACTCTACCTTGCGCATCGCTATGGTTTTCAAGCGGATTGGTTAAAAAATGAAACTTCACCCCTTCGACTTCGGCCTCGTGTACTTCGTAAGCTTCGGCGGGCATTTCTGCGCGGGTACGACGGTAAATTAAGGTGACATCACAGCCTTCACGCACCGCTGTGCGGGCGCAATCAATAGCGGTATTGCCACCACCAATGACAGCGACTTTTTTGCCCAGTACGAGTGTCTTGTCGAGACAATGATCTTTTAAGTAATCGACACCTAAGTAGCAGCCCGCAAGTGTGCTGCCGGGATAATCCATTGGCACAGCTTTTTGGGCGCCAATGGCGAGACAGACGGCATCAAAATCTTCAACTAATTGATTTAAATGTATCTCGTGACCGAGACGTGTTTCTGTGTGGATGGTTAAGCCATTGCGGCACAGGAGTGCGATCTCCTTGTCTAGTATCGCTTTAGGTAAACGATACTCAGGAATGCCATAACGTAGCCAACCACCCGCCTGTGGCATAGATTCGAATATCTCAACGCTATGGCCTTGGTTTGATAAGTAATATCCGGCACTTAACCCTGCTGGACCCGCACCGATAATCGCGACTTTTTTGCCCGTGTCGGTTTGGCGTGGCGGCACATAACTCATGCCCCCATTTTCGCCATCAGCTAAGTCGAGGTCGGCGGCGTGACGTTTTAATTGGCGTATGGCAATGGGCTCATCGACCAGCCCGCGGCGACATTGTGCTTCACAAAAAGCAGGGCAGACACGGCCAATGGACAGTGGTAGCGGCAAAGTTTGTTTAATGACTTTAACGGCTTCAGTATGGTTGCCTTGGGCGATGTGATACAGGTAACTCTGCACATCGACGCCCGCAGGGCATGCTTGTTGGCAGGGGGCTTCGCAATCGGCAAAATGATCGCTCAAGATCTCAGTCAGCGCTTGTTTGCGTTTTTGACTTAAGTATTCAGACTGAGTTATGACTCGCATGCCGACAGTGGCGGACGTTTCACAGGCGCGTACGCAGCGCAAACTGGCGTCGGAATTCTCAATCTGGACGACACACAAATTGCAGGCTTGCTTGTCTGCATGTTCGTGAATGCCTAATTGCTGCGAGGCTGCGCTGGGATCACATAAGCTGGGTATGGCTATGCCAGCAGCATGCGCCACTTGCAGTAGGTTATCGGTCGGATTAACCGACAACACTTGGTCATCAATTCGAAGTTCTATCATCCCATGGCCTTTTTATATGTAGGGTGCTTAGCTGCTATAGCGCGGGGCTGCAGGCTTAGGTTGCTTCGAGTATACCTAGACAGCTTTAGAAGACGCTTATGGGCGAGGGAAGTTTGCTGCAAAATTGCAGCTTGAATCACAAACCCGCCCAGACTGTGCGCTGGTGAATGTTTGTTCTCATTTAGTCGTGATGGGGTTGGCGTTATCTGGCCTTTTTAGTTGTGTTTCCTTTGATATTATGGGTTTTTTTTAGGCAGGAGAGCGTTTGTAAGTCAGTCATTGGCCTCACGCATAGCACTATCTTGGCTAAATTTAAGTAAGATCACAGTCTTAACTCATTGCTTTTTGTTAGTCTCGGCTTTAGTACTATGGTCTTTTAGGTTGGAAAATAATCCTTATTATCCCATTTAATGAACAGTGCACCCCTAGGTTTACCAGCCTGCTTAGGTTAAAATGCGCGGTTGCAAATACTGTTAATCACCGCCTCTTTTAGTGGAAGATCAATTAAAGCGGCCAAATAAAGAAAGTTGAAAACTCATGTTTGAAGTTAATCCAGTAAAATTCAAAATTAAGGAGCTTGCCGAGCGCACGCAGCTTCTTAGGGGGTATCTTTGACTACGATGCCAAAAATGAGCGTCTAGAAGAAGTTACCCGTGAGCTTGAAAGTTCAGAAGTGTGGAACGACCCAGAGCGCGCCCAAGCCTTAGGTAAAGAACGTGCTGGTTTAGAAGCCGTGGTCAAAACCATAGATGATATGGACTCAGGTCTTGAGGATGTTGAAGGCTTACTCGAGCTTGCTATCGAAGAGGCCGATGAAGATACCTTCAATGAAACCAGTAAAGAGCTGGATTATCTCGAAAGCCGTCTTGCTGATCTCGAATTCCGCCGTATGTTCTCCGGCCCACAAGATGCATCAAACTGCTATTTAGACATTCAGTCTGGCAGTGGTGGTACTGAAGCTCAGGATTGGGCCAACATGGTACTGCGTATGTATCTACGTTGGGGCGATGCCCATGGTTTTAGCCCTGAATTAATGGAAGTCACCGATGGTGATGTCGCTGGTATTAAAGGCGCGACCATTAAATTTACTGGCGAATATGCGTTTGGTTGGTTACGTACCGAAACTGGCGTACACCGTTTAGTGCGCAAATCGCCATTTGACTCATCGGGTCGTCGTCATACGTCATTCTGCTCTGTGTTCGTTTATCCAGAAATCGACGACGATATCACCATTGATATCAACCCATCGGATCTACGGATTGATACTTACCGCGCATCTGGCGCGGGTGGTCAGCACGTTAACAAAACGGAATCGGCTATTCGTATTACTCACTTACCGACAAACACCGTCGTGCAGTGTCAAAACGACCGTTCTCAGCACAAAAACAAAGACGCTGCGATGAAACAGTTGAAAGCCAAGCTGTTTGAGTTAGAAATGCATAAGCAAAATGCCGACAAACAGGCCGCAGAAGACGCTAAGTCTGATATCGGTTGGGGTAGCCAAATTCGCTCTTATGTATTAGACGATGCCCGTATTAAAGACTTACGTACAGGCGTTGAGACCCGCAACACGCAGGCGGTGCTCGATGGCGATCTGGACAAGTTTATCGAAGCCAGTTTGAAATCTGGGCTGTAATTAATTCAAGCTATAGACGAGAAATTAAGATGACTGAACAAGTAATTGACGAGAACAAACTGATCGCTGAGCGCCGTGCCAAGCTAGATAGCATTCGCCCAAACTGCAGTGCTAATGCACATCCTAATACCTTCCGTCGCACCCATAAAGCGGCTGAATTACAAGCACAGTATGGTCAAAGCACTAAAGAAGAACTCGAAGCCTTAGGTTTTAAGACCAGCATCGCTGGCCGCATCATGGCAAAGCGTGGTCCTTTCTTAGTGATCCAAGACGTGTCTGGCCGTATTCAAGCTTACGCTGAAAAAAGCGTACAAGCTGATTTGAAAGAGCGTTTTCAAGGTCTGGATATCGGTGACATCATAGGTGTAACCGGTCAGCTGCATTTGTCTGGTAAAGGCGACTTATACGTCAACATGGAACAGTACGAGTTACTGACCAAGGCGCTGCGTCCATTGCCTGCGGATTATTATGGTCTAGCCGATCAAGAAATGCGTTACCGTCAACGTTACGTGGATCTCATCGTTAACGAAGATTCGCGCAATGCCTTTATCATGCGTTCTAAAGTGGTTTCTGCAATTCGTAACTTCATGATCAAAAAAGAGTTCATGGAAGTTGAAACCCCTATGATGCACGTAATCCCAGGTGGTGCTTCGGCCCGTCCTTTTATCACTCATCACAACGCCTTAGACATGCCAATGTACCTGCGTATTGCGCCAGAACTATATCTGAAGCGTTTAGTGGTGGGTGGTTTTGAGCGTGTGTTCGAAATCAACCGTAACTTCCGTAACGAAGGTCTGTCGCCACGTCATAACCCAGAATTCACTATGATGGAATTCTATATGGCTTATGCAGACTACAAAGATCTGATGGACTTAACCGAAGAAATGCTCAGCTCGATTGCTATCGAACTGCTTGGCAGTGCGCAAATGCCCTACGGTGAGCACACAGTCGATTTCGGTGGCCCATACGCACGTTTAAGCATGTTAGAAGCGATTCAGAAGTACAATCCTGATAACGCCACTATCCAAGCTATGACCTATGAGCAAGTGAAAGATGTTGAATTCATGCGCGATTTAGCGAAAAGCTTAGGTATGAAGATTGAGAAGTTCTGGACTTGTGGTCAGCTGCTTGAAGAAATCTTCGGTGAAACCGCTGAATGGCAATTGATGCAACCGACCTTCATCACTGGCTACCCAGCGGACATTTCACCATTGGCACGTCGTAACGATGACAACCATTTCATCACTGACCGTTTCGAATTCTTCATCGGTGGCCGCGAAGTGGCTAACGGGTTTAGCGAGCTGAACGATGCCGAAGATCAAGATAAACGCTTTAAAGCACAGGTTGATGCTAAAGATGCTGGTGATGATGAAGCTATGTTCTACGATGCAGACTATATCACTGCACTGGAACACGGTTTGCCACCAACGGCAGGTCAAGGTATTGGTATCGACCGTTTAGTGATGTTGTTTACTAACACTCATACTATCCGTGACGTGATCCTGTTCCCTGCTATGCGCCCACAGGCGTAATGCTGTTGGATAACCCAAGTTAGCTGTCGCTGTTTGGGTTTATTTACTCTGCAGTTAATCGGTGGGCTCTTTTCCACGATTGCAGATATGAATGCGATGTAAAAAACCAGCCAACGGCTGGTTTTTGTTTTTTATTCATTTATAGGCGATGAGTGACTTCGGTAAGCATAGGGAATTGGTGTCACGATAGAAGAACCGCTGGAGAATATCTTCGCGGCAGAAGACTATTAGCTATATTGATTAAGCTCCTTTGCGCAAATACTGAGCGTCAGTCTTTCGGGGGAGGTATTGTTAAACAGTATGGTGCACTATTTTTCAAATGCTTTTAGGTCAAAAGTCATTGGCGCGGCGGTTTCAAATAATCTACTCGACCTTAGTCTAGTGCCCTGTTGCTTGACCTAGGTGTCTAACTCAATGAAACTCTACATTAAATAACTTCATAATAAAGCATGGATTAAATAATGTTAATTTTCTTTATTTGTATCGCACTTCTTGTGCTTGCATACAAGTTTTATAGTCCCTTTGTCGAACGTCAAGCGGGCATCGACCCAAAAGCACTGACGCCACAGGCTAAATTCGAAGATGGCGTCGATTATGTGCCAGTTCATCCCGCAAAAGCGTTTTTAATCCAGTTTCTTAACATCGCAGGTATAGGGCCTATTTTCGGTCCTATTCTGGGTGCACTATATGGACCCATCGCGTTAGTGTGGATTGTGCTAGGTAATATTATCGGTGGTGCAGTACACGATTACTTTTCTGGTGTGCTGAGTATTAAAGAAGATGGTAAAAGTTTGCCAGAAATTGCAGGCCATTATTTTAATATCTACTTTAAAGGTGTGATGCTGTTATTTACAGCCATGTTGTTATTTTTTGTGGGCGTTGTTTTCATTATGAGCCCAGCAGGGTTACTGAGTAATCTTGACTTTTTTAAAGATACTATTTTTAGTAATAATACCTTTTGGGTGTTAGTCATTTTAGCCTATTACTTTTTTGCTACTATGCTGCCAATTGACAAAATTATCACTAAGTTATACCCCGCATTCGGTTTATTGATGATTGTTATGACCACATCAATTGCGGTCGCATTATTACTGAATGCACCGCAGTTGCCAGAAATTGGCGATATCTTTGCTTATTTTGATCACAGCCATTACAACAACGACTTACTGGCACCAAACCCTGATGGTTTACCGGTATGGCCGCTGCTATTTGTAACCATTACGTGTGGTGCTATTAGTGGTTTCCACTCGACTCAAGCACCTATTATGGCCCGTTGCTTAACTAACGAAAAATATGTTCGCCCTGTGTATTATGGCGCTATGGTGGCTGAAGGTGTTGTGGCATGTGTATGGGCTATCGCTGGTATTGCAGCATTCCCAGGTGGCTATGTTGAACTTAAAGCCATACTTGACCAAGGCGGTCCAGGATTAATCGTTAACCAGGTTGCAACCTCATACCTTGGCGTATTTGGTGGTGTGATGGCGATTCTTGCTGTGGCAGTATTCCCTATAACCTCGGGTGATACCGCGTTTAGATCGCTACGATTAACCATTATCGACGCATTTAATATTCCACAGAGCATGCGAAATCGCTTATTCGTGGCAGTGCCTATTCTGACCATTGCCTACTTTATGACTAAAATCGATTTCACATTGATTTGGCGTTACTTTGCCTTCTCAAACATGCTGTTGTCGACCAGTGTATTGTGGCTAGCAACTAAATATTTATTTGATCGTGGTACTTTCCACTGGATTGTTAGCTTACCTGCGATTGGCGGTACTAGTGTGACAGTGTCTTATATCATGACCGCGGGTATTGGTTTTGGGTTACCACAACCTTTGAGCCAGCCAGTCGGTATTGCTGTTGGCGTTATCTGTCTCGTCGCATTAATTATTGCGCATAACAGACGTAAGCCGCTAGCCGAGGCTAAGTAGGCTTCAGAAGAGTGGATCAAATTGGTCTATTCGATAACTGACATAGTATGAGTAAGGGCTGCATTTGCAGCCCTTACTTTTTTATCATAAGTAGTCATCCTAGATACTAAAGTGATTATTTTTAGTACATAACCTTGGATTGCCTTCTACCTATGTTGTAGGTTCAAGCCAAAGAAAAATAGCGGTGTTTCCATACCGAGACTGATGACAAGTTGCTTAATTACGGGATGGAGGTTTATGTTCGTTGCGCGTTTTTGTAGTGAAAAAGCGTTAAGTTTGTTAATCATATTTTCATAAATAGGGATTACCATTGAAAATAGCTAACATGACATATTCCATTCAATAGAAAGTATGTTAGATTCTGGCGAATTGTTGCCGATAGCTGTATTGTTACCGCTGTCATCAACAGTTCTCCATAGGGCCATCGCTGCAAATTAGTTAAACTTGCAGAGAAGTGTCAGGAAGTTACACCAATTCAGAGTCTGCTTATGCTACCCAACTTATTTCCCGAACAAAAAAATGTTTACCCACAATCGATGATGACTGCATCATCGATTGAAGCTCAATCCTCTAGTCGCCGCGGCCGTTTGCAGCGTATGGTTGGCAGCGTATTGTTAACCTGTAGTGTATTACTGAGTCTTTCAGCTTGCGCTGCGAGCAAACAAGCATCACCAGAAGGTGAAGAGTTTAGTTATGCTTGGCTTAAAGGTTATGCCCGAACTATGGCATCACAACCCTATGAGAGCCATAAAGGCGAAGTGCCTAAAAGTCTTCAGGGTATGAGCTGGGATGATTACCAACAATTTCATTTCAAGAAAAAAGCCGCATTGTGGCGTGATCAAGAGTCGCAGTTTCGCGCAGAGCTATTCCACCTTGGTCTGTATTTCGACACGCCAATTCATATTTATGAGTTGAACGATGGCAAGGCGAAGCCAATCGAGTATTCGTCTTCCATGTTTGATTACGGTAAATCAAAGGTCAAAGGCAGTCAGTTACCTAAAGATCTTGGATTTGCGGGTTTCCGTATGCAATTCAATACCGATTGGGAGCGCGATATCGTGGCTTTCCTCGGTGCCAGTTATTTCCGTGCCGTGGGCCAAGAGATGCAATATGGTTTATCGGCGCGTGGTTTAGCGGTCGATACGGCGTTGCCTAAGCCTGAAGAATTCCCAATGTTCACCAACTTTTGGTTAGAAAAACCTAAACCAGGGTCAAATATCACCACAGTATATGCCTTGTTAGACTCTCCGAGTGTCACGGGGGCTTATCGTTTTGATATTGAGCCGGGTGAACGTTTAAAAATGAAGGTAGATGTGGCTGTCTATCCACGTAAAGCGATCGAACGTTTAGGCGTGGCGCCACTGACCAGTATGTTTATGGTGGGTGAGAACGATCGCCGTACGGGTTATGATTGGCGTCCAGAAATCCATGATACTGATGGCTTAGCCATGCACACGGGTAACGGTGAATGGATTTGGCGTCCGTTAGGTAATCCAGAAAATCTGCGATTCAATGCCTACAGCGATGAAAACCCTAAAGGTTTTGGTTTACTGCAACGTGACCGTAACTTTGATCATTACCAAGACGACGGCGTGTTTTATGATAAACGCCCCAGTTTGTGGATTGAGCCTACCAGTAGTTGGGGTAAAGGTTCGGTGCAGTTAGTTGAAATTCCAACACTGGATGAAACCTTCGATAATATCGTCGCTTTCTGGAATCCGGCAGAGCCGATTTTACCAGGGCAAGAACTGCTGTATAGCTACAACATGTATTGGGGCGGGATTCCACCTGTTCAATCACCTCGTGCCCGTGTTGTCGATACTTTCACTGGCATTGGCGGTGTTGTTGGCCAGAAACGCAAATACTACAGTAAGCGTTTTGTGGTTGATTTTGCCGGCGGTACTTTACCTATGATAGGTAAAAACACCCAAGTTAAAGCTGTGATTAGTACCTCAGCAGGCAAAGTAGAGATTGAATCTGCACGCCCATTGGCGTCTATCAATGGCTACCGCGCGATGTTTGACGTAGTGCCACCAGAAGACAGCCTTGAGCCGATTAATTTACGCGTCTATTTAGAAGTTGATGGTCAGCCGTTGTCTGAGACATGGATGTATCAATGGAGCCCACCGGCTCAAGATGACCGTGAACTGCATAACGCAGGTCATCTGCAGTAAATAATCAGTCAATGATTACCCTAAAACGTCAGCTAAGTTAGCTGGCGTTTTTATTTGGGCAGTAGCGTTACGGTTTATGGTGTAGAGCGACTCTGTTTAATTGCAAGTTTAGCGCTGAGTTATTGGGGTCTAATTCACTTTTTGGCGATCTAAACAATTTATCACTGTAACAGAAGCCAAACTTGGGCGTAATCTGTAGCCGTTATTACCTAGGGTCAGTATTTTATGTTTGAGATGTTCACTACACTCGGTTTTGCTTGGTCAGTGGGATTAGTGCTTGCGGTACTTTTTGTATTGGCATACGAATTTATCAATGGCTTTCACGACACTGCTAATGCTGTCGCTACGGTTATTTATACCAAGGCTATGCCGGCAAACCTCGCCGTTGTTTCTTCTGCATTGTGTAACTTTGCTGGTGTGTTGTTAGGCGGCTTAGGCGTTGCTTATGCGATAGTGCATTTGCTCCCGGTAGACTCCTTGCTGGGTATGGATTCTAGCCAAGGTTTATTGATGGTGTTTTCGCTGTTGTTTTCAGCCATCATTTGGAACTTAGGCACTTGGTATTTTGGTATTCCTGCATCGAGCTCTCATACCTTGATTGGCTCGATTATGGGCGTGGGTGGGGCATTTGCATGGATGAACCATCAGCCGATTCTACAAGGCATTAATCTTTCTAAAGCATCGCAGATCATGTTGTCCTTAATCATTTCCCCTACTTTAGGATTTGTGACGGCCGCAATATTTTTGCTCGTGATGAAATTGATCTGGAAAAAACATAAAATTCACCGCACTCCTGATGAACAGATGCAGGCTAATGGCAAAAAACATCCGCCGTTTTGGGCAAGGGTAAGTTTGATTGTCTCTGCTATGGGCGTGAGTTTTGCCCATGGTTCTAACGATGGGCAGAAAGGCATTGGCTTAGTGATGCTGGTGCTAATTTGTGTTGCGCCGGCTTATTTCGCTTTGGATATGGGTAGCCAAGCCTACGATTTAGAAAAAACGCAAGATGCGAATAGACGCATTATGGCGATTTACGATCGCAATCAAGCGGTTATCGCTGAGATGATCGACTTTAATGCTCCGGTAAATCCGCCTGAGAATATGCTGGTCCATTGTTCTTCGGTCAATGTATTGCCCGCGATGTCGCTGCTCGAGCACCGCTTAGCTAACGCTTCGACTTATAAAGACATGAGCATAGAAGAGCGACGAGAAGTGCGACGGTTATTACTGTGTATTGATGATACTGCTCGCCAAATATCGAAATTAGATCTCCCCGCTAAAGATTTACGTTCATTAGCTAAGTGGCGCCAAGATCTCACAAAAACGACGGAATATGCGCCCCTTTGGGTGATTATAGCCATTGCTACAGCGCTGGGTTGTGGCACCTTAGTAGGCTGGCGACGCATCGTTTATACCGTTGGAGAAAAAATTGGCTCATCGAGTATGACTTATAGCCAAGGTATTGCTGCGCAGGTGACCGCCGCGGCCTCGATTGGAATTGCAAGTTTAACGGGGATGCCAGTATCGACGACGCATATTTTATCCTCTGCCGTAGCCGGTACTATGGTTGCAAACCGCTCAGGTTTACAGAGTCAAACGATTAAACAAATCATGCTTGCTTGGATACTTACGTTACCCATTACTATGCTGCTTGCTGCCGGAGTGTTTATCCTCGCCAATACACTTTTTGGCTAGTTCACTTACCTAATTATCTCGTTCAATACTAAGTGCTAACACTGTTATCTGGGTTGGCACTTAGCATTTCGGTTGTGACTTTTACCAAGTGAGCCCCATCTGTGTGCTGGTTTCTTCAGGTTTTTTCTCAAGCAGGTTTATCTCGGCGAGTTGAATTTGCGCAGCAATTTGGCTGCGCAGTTTTTGATATAAACGAATCGCGAGTTCGGGTGCGTGGTGATTATCGGGCGTATGGATAAATAGATAGGGCTCTCGTCCTTCTTTAAGCCACTGCGGCAGTTGGAGTAGCCAATTATCGAAAAAGACATCGTTATCTTTGGGTAAAGCACTCACACCTTGCTGTGATAGTTGCGCTACGGTATCGTCAGGTTGCCCGATAAAACGCACGACAGGATGATTGGCGGTCGCGATAGCATGTACGGGTACCCGTGGTTTTTTATTATGAGCATCGATAATGGCGGCGTTATGCGGTGGTAGGGCAAACAGTGGGCGACTGTCCATGATGATGCGATTGGCTTTCTTTTCTATTAACAATCGATTCAGTTCCCGCTCTGCATCACCCTTGGCGAAAAAGGCGGGATGCCGTACTTCGACACCATAGGTAAGCCCCTGTGGGATTTGCGCTAAAAATTGTTTAAGTACAGGGAGTAACGCTGGGCTAAAATGAGCTGGGAGTTGAATTTTCCACATGCCAGTTTTATCGATTAATGGCGCCATTACGTCAAAGAAGTCCTTCAGTTCTTGGGCGCAATATTGCAATAACTTTTGGTGTGTAATCGTTTGCGGTAGCTTAAAAGTAAAGCGAAAATCATCGGGTGTGGCACTATGCCAATTCAGCACGGTTTTCTGTGCTGGCGTAGCATAAAAACTGGTATTACCTTCTACAGTATTAAACATAGTCGCATATCGCGCGAGCCTTTCAGCCTGCTTTATCCCTTGCCCATAAATGCTCTCTTGCCAACGTGGATGTGACCACATGGCAAGCCCAAGGCGTAAACTCGTCGGATTATGGGGTGAAGAAAAGCGTTGTTCCAAAAATAGATTCCTTCAGTCTGGCTAGCGTTTAGGGAATGTACATATCGACTATAGTGCGAGGCTATCGCTTTAGGTATGGTGCCGACATCATTTCATCTGAGATTAAACGAGCCCTTATGCACGATGCTGTCAGTGCATTCTGTTCGGGTTGTTGTGAGTTTAGTCTAAGTTAAGTCGAACTATCATGGAACGCTTTAGAGAATTAACCTACTCTAATAGTATGATTTATGTTTATCATTAGACTTAGTTGGTTATCGATATTAATTGGAGCCTTGTGTGAATAATGATGGCTACACTTCCTTAAGTAATTTTATCGACCTTCTTTTAGATGCTATTTGTGTTGTTGATAAGACGGGACGATTTGAGTTTGTCAGTGCTGGGGCCGAGCGTATTTTTGGTTATACCCCAGAAGAAATGATCGGTATGCAAATGCTTGAGCTTGTCTTACCTGAGGATAGAGAGCGCACCCTTGCAACGGCTAATGAAATTATGGCAGGTCGATTTAAAGTCGATTTTGAAAACCGCTATGTGCGCAAAGATGGTGTTGTTATCGATATTCTATGGTCTGCCCGCTGGTCTGATGCTTATCAACAGCGCGTAGCCGTTGCCAGAGATATCACTAAAAGCAGAAATGCAGAGCGCAGACAAGCGGCCTTATATGAGATTTCTGAAGCTGTGCATGTTGCAGAAGATCTCCTCGCCCTCTATCGTCGTATTCACGAGATTATTGCTAAACTTTTACCGGCAACAAATTTTGCTATTGCATTGTATGATCAAGATTTAAACGAGCTCAGTTTCCCCTATAAAGTGACGGCTCAAGAAAATACATATATTGATATTAGTCGTTTTAGTATCTTTACCGAACAAGTCATCCACAGTGCAGAATCTTTATTACTTTGCCCAACGTGCTTAGCTGACTATCCTCAGATGATGCAGGAAGAGCTTGATAATGGCAGTTTAAGTTGGCTAGGAGTGCCGCTAAAGCTACAAAAAGGAGTTATCGGTGCTTTAATGATGCACAATGAGCCAGATTCTGATTCTTACACGCACCAAGACCGTGAACTGTTGGAATTTGTATCGACACAAATTGCCTTTGCCATTGAGCGCCGACAAATGCTTGCTCGACTAGAGCATATAGCACTTTATGATCAACTGACGTTGTTACCCAATAGAGAGCTCTTCTACGATAGATTTCAAAAAGCGTTATCTCGTGCGCATAGAGAGTCAAGTTACTTCTCTTTGCTTTATTTGGACTTAGATAAATTTAAATGGATTAATGACACCTTTGGCCATAACGTGGGTGACTTATTATTGCAAGAAACAGCACAGCGGATAGTGAGTTGCGTGAGAGACGCTGATACGGTCGCGCGTTTTGGCGGTGATGAGTTTGTTATTTTACTTGAACGTGTTGACTCAGCGCACAATACCTTAATGGCGGCTCAAAAAATATTACAAGCATTGAATCAGCCCTTTGAACTTGTTGATGAGCAGCTGTACATACTTCCAAGTATTGGCATTGCCTTGTATCCAGAGCATGGTGCGGATGAAAAACAGTTACTCTGCTGTGCAGATGCTGCCATGTATAAAGCAAAAAAGAATGGTGGAAACCGAGTTGAAATGGGCTATCAAGGATTAAGAACCGTGCATGTGAGCCCTCAATCAGTTCGTTCTGACGTTGATACTCCTGATAACGTGACAGCTAAAATGAGTTAAGCCTAATTTATTTCGATTATTCATGTGGTTATAGAGGTTTTGTCGTTTAATGGCAGAGTGTTAAAAGCCTATAGTCACTCATTAAATGCCCGCGTATGTCAGTGACATACGCGGGCATTATTATGGTCAGGTAGAGTCTTATTTAAAGCTTAAAGCTATTCACTTCTTGCTGTAGTGAGGCGGCTAAATGAGCCAGTTCTTGAGCTTGAACCATAGAGGTTTGTGCTTCAATTGACAGGTTTTCAGATACTTCACGAATCGACTCCGTATTGCGATTGATTTCGCTCGTGACTGAAGTTTGTTCTTCAGCTGCTGTTGCTATCTGGCTAGCCATATCTGAAATATCATTAATCGCTTTACTGATAAGCAGTAAACTTTCGCTGGCTGAATTAGCATCATTCACGCTGGTTTCTGCCATTTCATGGCTCTGGGTCATAGACTTAACGGCTTTGCCCGCGGTTTGTTGTAGGGTTTCGATCATGGCTTGAATTTCTTGTGTCGATGAATGGGTGCGTTGTGATAGTACGCGAACCTCATCTGCAACGACTGCAAAGCCCCGACCTTGGTCACCTGCTCGTGCGGCTTCGATGGCTGCATTGAGTGCGAGTAAGTTGGTTTGCTCGGCGATACCACTGATGGTCAATAAGATGCTGTTAATTTTCTGTGAGTGCTCATTCAATTCACCAATAATACGCCCAGCGGTTTCAACTTCACTGGCTAAATTACGGATAGATTGCTGACTTTGTGTGACTTGTTTATGGCCATTCTTTGACAGCCCAACCGCATTTTGTGCTGTCTGCGCCGTATGTTCTGCATTGCTGGCAATTTCTTCAGTCGCGCTGGCCATTTCGGTAACGGCGGTGGCGACCATAGTTACTTCATCTTGTTGTACTTCAATGCGCTGGCTGTTATCTGTTGCCGATGCACTGCTGCCCTTGGCTTGATACTCGAGTTGACCTGCAATCTTATGCATGCGAGAAATCATGCCGTGAAGACGTTCGACAAAGCGGTTAAAGCCCGATGCTAGCATACCAATTTCATCGTGCTTGTTGGCTGTATGAATACGTACGGTCAAATCACCTTCACCTTCGGCTATGTCGTTGAGGGCTTGAGCAACGCGTTCGAGGTCTTTAAATTGGACTTTGAATATCGCGAATAAAATCAAACCGAATAGTATTAGAAGAGCGATACCCACGGCAGACATCCACCAAGCTAATGTCGTGGCGTGTGTCATAATCTCTTGTTTATCCATCACGAAAATCAGCGCCCAATCCGTCGAAGGGATTGCCGCAACATAGACTAATTTAGTTGCACCATCGAGAGTGCGTTCTTCCATGGTATTGGCAGTAATGTGTTGTGATAACCAGCTATTATTGAAATTAGTATCAATGTCAGTCAGTTGCTGAGCGTTTAACTCACTTTTAGGGTGGCTGATAATCATTCCCGCACTATTGGCCATTAGTGCATAGCCTTTACCGGGCACTTCTAAGCGTTGCACCGCATCAGTTAGTTGATCTATCGTTAAGTCTGCGGCCGTGACCCCAAAGAATGTTCCCGCGTTCATGACGGGTTCGGCAATGGTCACAACTTGTTTTTTTAAGGTTGCACTGGAATAGGGCGCCGTCATGATCATTTTTTTTGCGGCTTTAGCACTAATATACCAAGGGCGTGTGCGGGGATCATAATTAGCGGTATTCAACGAGGGATCTTGGCGATACATGTCGCCTTGCTCGTTACCATAGTAGGTGAGCGAAAAGTCCATCGTATTATGTGCTTGCTGTAAAAATGGCGTAACGTCAAGGTTTGGATTCGTTTCGATTGTTTTTTTTAGGCTGGTAATGGCTATTTTTCTATCTTGCATCCATAAACCCATTCCTTGTGCAAAGGTGTTGGCCAATTGATCAATTTCATTCTGGGTATTTATTAATGCGTTACTTCGAATAAAATAACTGGATATGCTGACTAGCACCGCGATGGTGAATACTACAGCGAAGAGACTACTAAATAGCAGTCGTGTTTTGAGCGTCATTTGCATAACTCATTCCTTATTTATGTTAGTTATTTAACGTTTTAATATCGCGGCGGAAATCGTTAAGGTATTAATCAATAATAGGGTCATTCAACATGAATAGCTTTAATTCACTGATATTAAGCTTTGTTAAATTAAATATTAAAAATACCGATTATAGATATCAATACCAAGCATGCTTTGAGGTTAATAACTTTATTGAATACAATGTACTCTTTAATAATGCAAAAAATATGTTGAATTAAAATATAGTTAAGACAGGGTGAAATGTCTTAAAGGGACTACATTCATCACCTTAAAAGTATCAGTTTATATAAGTGAGTGTTGTGATATGAAGTGGATTTTACCGTGTTAGAGTTAAATAGCTTTTGGCCACGAATAAAATATGGATATAGTGGCAGAGGGCGTTGAAACTAAAGTGTAAGTTGATTATCTCGCCGCTAAAGGCGTGTACCTTCATCAAGGTTATTTTTACGCAGAACCATTACCGTTAGATAAATTGATCCGTTTTTATAATAATTCCTCCCATTAATAAAAAAGAGGCTCAGTAGAGCCTCTTCAGTAATGGCGATGACTCAGTTTAGTGAGCCATAGTATTTTTTATTAGTACGCAACGTTGCTCTTTTTGGCGGGTCTCGAGTAAAGTGCGGCGAGCGAGATTCGATAATCCGGTTTGGCTATCGAGAACTTTATTTAATGCGGCAATACTTGTGTAATTACAATCTGTAGGGATCAGGTTGTAACCGTAGTTGCGCATAAATACCGGCCCTTTTTTGTCCATATCGTTCAAGCTCGACAGGCGTTCTTCGGCGGTTGCTGCACTTAATAGCTTTTGCTCTGCAGGATAAAGGTTGGCCATGACAATCCGTTGTTTAGCAAAGGGCAAGCTGTCTTGGTGGACTTTACTTAACCAACGACGTTTTGCGCTAGCCTCTGGGCGAATAACCTCGGCAGCAAGTGCCGCTTTTTGGCCTGCATCAGAATTATCTTTGATAGCTTCAGTGTTTAAACGCTGCAATGCATTAGGAAAATCATAACGATTCAGTTGAATGATGATTGCCCAACGTAAATCTTGATCTAAGGTTAATCCTTTAATTTTGGTGTCGCCGTCTAGTAGCTGCGCTAAATGACGTAGTGAATCCCTATCGCTCGCTAAACTGACATAGGCATTAAACCAGCGGCGCTGAAAGTCATTATCGTCTTTACTTTCCATCGTCTTTCTCAGGCTCATTTGGCTTAAGCCTTTTATGGCATTTTCAGCGTAATTTTGTTGAATTGGTGCAATTTGCGCTAAATATTCCTTTGAGCGCAACATGCTATCAATAATCTGACCGACGATAGTGTAATCGGACTCTGCTGGCGCGTTCACAAAAACAGTACTGAGATATTGTTCTAGGCTTAATTTACCCTCGCGAACACTGTCCCACAGGCTTTGCCATAGCATAGAACGTAGCAGTGGATCTGATACATTACTCAGCTGTTGCTGAGCTGTTGTAAAAGATTTTCTATCGAGCTCTACTTTGACAAAGCCCCAATCATCAAAATTTGGATACACTAAATCAGGGCAGCGTTCGCCAACCAGTTGTTTGACTTCAGTACGCCTGCCCTTGTAAGTCACAGGCACGGTAATGTCATTTCTCAAGCCAGAACGTGATTGAGTAAACAAAGCCACTTGAACTTTTTGTTCGCGCAAGATGGGGAGTTCGGCACTTGCTGGCAGCTGCACCAGGCTAAATGCGCTAATGCGGTTACCATTACAACGGTATTCCGCTTTAATCGTATTAACACCAGCACTATAGAGCCACTCTTGAGTCCACGCCGTTAAATCACGGCCTGCGGCTTTACCTAGGCTATTAATAAAATCGTCTAATTCGGCATTTTGATAGCTGTATTGTTTTAAATAATTACTTACGCCGCGCCTAAATACCATGTCGCCTAGCAAGTGGCGCAGTTGTTTTAGTGTTGACGCGCCTTTTTGATAAGTAATCGCATCGATATTATCGAAGGCATTTTGGGTTGTCGCGACGGGTACTTCAATGGGATGAGTGGTGACTAGGCTATCTTGCTCATAGGCTTTTTGTTTACCTGTGGCGTAAAAGTTGCGCCATGCATTAGTAAACTCAGTCGCTTCTTGAGTCGCGAGTGTGCCCATGAAAGAAGCAAAGCTTTCATTAAGCCACAGACCATTCCACCATTTCATGGTGACGAGATCGCCAAACCATTGGTGTGCCATTTCATGCATGATAACGCCCGCAAGACTTTGCTTTTGATCGGCTGTCATCGCTGCTTTATGCAGGAAAATATCTTCTGAAAAGGTCACCGCGGCTGCGTTTTCCATGGCGCCATAGAGAAAGTCTGGCACTAGAATTTGATCGTATTTCTTAAACGGGTAAGCAATGCCAAAGTAGTTATCAAAGAAAGTTAACCCTTGTTTAGTGTAGGTAAACCAATCTTGTGGCGTTACTTGATTTGCCACAGACTCACGGGCAAATAAACGCATTGGATAACGACCTGAGTTATCTTGCCACACATGGTAAGGACCAGCGTGCATCGAGAAGTTATACGGACTCAGTTTAGGCGTGTCAGGAAAGCTCCAGCGGTTATAAGCACCTGCTGGAGTGACTTGTGTTTCACGCATTGAGCTAATGACTTGCCAGTCTTTGGGGGCGGTGACAGTAATTTGATAGTTAGCTTTGATATCGGGTTGATCAAATACCGCAAACATCTGCTGGGCTGCAGCGGGTTCAAAATGAGAATAAAGATAAACTTTGTCATCAACCGGATCTTGGAAGCGATGTAAACCTTCACCATTGGTACTGTGAGCGCGGGTAAATTGTACCTCGACCGTGTTTTCACCTGAGGTCAGTAAACGCGTGTTCAAGCTGATATAGGCACCATTATAGTTAGGATATATCGCTGTGCCATTGATTATAAGGCGTTTTATCTGTGCTTTATTTAAATCCAGACTCAACTGTTTGGGTACTTCACTAAGCCTAAATGTTACCTTTGACGTGGCAGAAAACTCAGTCTCACCCGTGAGTTTAAAATCCAACTCATAGCGAACATCGGAAATGACCTGTGAGCGAAGTGATGCCTGATATTGGCTGATATAAGCACTGTTATCGCGCGGTGCTGTATTCAATGTGCTATGGGTTGCGCACGACATTAATGCACTACAGGTAAGGGCAACCAAACTGGCTTTAAACAAGTTCACAACTTAAATCCTTCAAACAATTGATTTTTAAGCTGCAGAGTGAGCGTTCGCTATCGCACAGGCTTGCATGACTAAGGTGAGCCTTAGCTGGCAGCGCGGTTAAGTTATAGCGGCATCATTGCAGGGTATTTTGGCCGAGTACACTACCTTATTTACTTAGGATAACCAATGTTAAAAATGTAAAAAAAAGCCAGCATTTAAGCTGGCTTTGTGAGAACGCAATACTTTACATATTGCGTTCTATAGGATAATTACATACCTAAGAAAGACTTAGACTTTGTTTTACGGATTTCTTTTTCATCAGACCATTCAATCAAGCCTGTTTCTAAATCCATTAAACGCATTGTCATCTTGTAGTACACGTCTTTAGTGCTACCGTCTTGCTTAACGATGCTGGATAAATTTCCGTATAACATGTATTGAGCGCCGATTTGACGACCAAACTTAATGGCGGTTGAGGGATCGACCATACCTGTATTGTTTTGGTAGTCTAGTTGCTTACGAACGGCATCTACTTTGGTCATATCGATAAAGCGGAACTTGCCTGAGCGTAATAGCTTGTTACTGATAGAGTCGGTCACTGACTCGGTATCAATATGCTCAGAAGTTTTATTCTTAATGCTATCGACGAACAGGATGGGGCGATTGTTGGCTGTCATTGCGACGATCGGTGGGAACGTCATCATACTATCGACCATTTTGGCCGCAATAGCTTGTAGATCCGTTGAACCAAAGTTTTCGTTGACGGTTTCAACTTCGGTGGCATCGCCATATTCAACTTTAGATTGACATGCTGCTAGCCCGATCACCGCAGCTAGCACAAAAATCAGTTTAAATTGTTTCATAGTCAGTTCCATTTTGTGATTGTATAAACCCAATAACACTCGTCTTATCTAAATGCATCTTGCGCTAGGCTAGATGATTATTGAATAAATGCGGGTGTAATTACCAGTATCAATTGCCCAGACTAAGGTGGTTTTGCCTGCTGCAACGTCAATTTTTGCCGGTGGCGCTTTATCTATCTGCAAAGTGTATTCACCTGCATTTAGATAACGCCGCCCGATTTGTGCTTGTTTTGGGAGCGTTAACCAACTACGGCGGTCGGCTTGCTCTGTTACTACGTTAAAAATCTGCATGGCAATACTCCCGATATTCGCGGCGTTATTACCAGGGCTGCCACTTTTCTCGATTTGATAGGCCATTTCTGATTTAGCGTACACCCGAGCCACTTGGCGCACTAAAGTGGCGGGCAGTTCTTCTTTCAGTGCAGTGATAGCTAACGCATCTATATTAGCAATCGGTTCTGTTTTCAGCACTGTACCTAAGCCTTGTACTTGCGTCTCTGGTACAAAAGTATTGTTTGGCATATAAGTGGCTAACGATACGGTCTGCCAGTTGCCGTGGATGGTAAAAGGTACTGTGAGTGATTGTTTTGCAGGTACAAAGCCACGCTCGACCATTAAAATAACTTGGCCATCCTGCGGATTAGGTAGCGTAGCATCACCCCAACGGCGTTTAAACTCATCATATTGTGGCATACCAAGCTGTTTAGCCAGGCGTACAAGATCTTGTTGTAAATAAGTATTATCGGGAGTGATTTGTGCGGCTTTACGATAATCGATATAAGCATCATTAGGCTCACCCAATACTTCATGCAGCAGGCCGGTAGTATAATAACTGTAGGCGTTTAAGAAAGAGCTGGTCACTGTTCCTGCCGCCTGACCTAGTTTGTTAACTTCGGCATCGATAGTGCCGTTTGCCATGGCTTGTACTGACTGTTGTGATTTTTGATAGCGTTCTTGCTCGCTACTTTGCAGCTCGTTACTGCGACGAACCTCAACTAAAGCGCCTTGATAATCGCCACTAAACAAATAGTTAAGTGCCTGATATTGGTGCAGCATAATACGTTCATATCCAGGGCCTCGATAGGGGATTGCATTATCGTTTAACACTAGACTACTTGCGGTGGCGCCTATGCCGCTGGCACTGATTTTGGCTTTATCATCAAAGGCGATGTAGGCATCGACCGCTTGTTGGTAATATTGTTTACTGCGCGCAAAGTCGCCTGCAACTTGGGTTATACGGCCCGCCTCTTGAGCGTAGAGTAGGCCATCTTTACCTGTGATATTACTCGTTAGTTTATCGATATCCGCCAAGGGAGTTACGCTATTGAGCTGCTGTTTAATTGGTTCAATTTGTGCGGGGTAATTGATAAAAATACTGTTATAGGCGCATCCTGATAAGCTCAACACCACACCTAGCATTAGCACGGGTCTTATAAAAGTTCGACATAAAGGGGCAACGAAGGACGGTTTCATTATTGTGCTTCACCTTTTACGGTAGTCGGTTGGAGTGACAAAGCGTGAGTTTGTTCAGGCATCAGTGATCGCTCAAGCAAGGTGATCCCTTGAAGGTGATCGAACTCATGTTGAAAAATACGTGCGATAAAGTCTGTTAATTTTGCCTGCTGCCACTCGCCTTGTAAATTCTGATAACGCACTTCAATGGTTTTATGTCTTTGTATAGTAAATCTTTGCCCTGGGACTGATAGGCAACCTTCTTCTCCGCTGACGAAGTCATTTGATGCATAAATAATGCGAGGATTCACCACCACGACGGGAGCCATGTTCGGCGCATCGGGATAACGTTCGTTCGGGCGTGAGGCCATAATAAATAAGGCTAAAGGACTGTGTACCTGCGGGGCTGCAATGCCAACACCTTTGGCCGCTGCCATACTGGCAGACATTTGCTGGGCAAGCTCAGTAAGCGCGGCGTCAAAGTGCTGCACCGCGATAGCCTGTTGCTTGAGAATGTCTTCACCCACTAACGCTATGGGCAATAGAGCAGAGGGGGTTGGCCTTAAAAATGTAAACATCGCATTCCCTGGATATTTTGCGTTGACCGTCTGTTAATTAAAGTTTCAATCAACAGTATCGGGTTAGTAATGAGGTGGCGGCGTTTCTTCAGCCTGAGTCGCCATATTACTCGGCTCCATGTCTTGCAACTTACCAATTAACATATGAATTTGGTGCTGCTGATGGGCGACAAGTCGATTCAACTTGATCACTTCTTGGTTTAACTCTTCGACGGTGAGCTCCTGAAAAGCCAATTTAGTTTCTAGCTCTTCAATCTGTGTTTGTACGCCTTGCATGACTAACCTCTATTGCTGCCAAGTTTCAACTAGGCCTTGGCTACTGATACTAACGACTTTATTGGTATCTCGAATTGCTACTGAGTATACAACGGCTCCTCGACTTTGGCTGTTTTTAGTAAGTGAAATCTGCCATTTACCGATTTCTTTACCGGTATCACGTTGCCAGAGTATGACTTCTCTGGCGGGGGTTCCCGTCAGTATTTGAGTGTCATTATTGACAAATCTTATCGCTGAAAAGTTCATTTGACGGCGCTGAATATCCAATTTATTTAAAAGGTTACCACTTGTGTTATCCCAAATTTTGGCTTCATTGGTGCTGCCATTGGTGAAGCTTAAACTGCCACTCTCATTGAGCGCGACTTTGGTAATGCGGCTGCTTAAGGTCCAAGTATGTAACGGTTGTCCGGTTTGTGCTTGCCAAAGAATAGCCTGCATATCATTTGAGCCTGTTAATGCTAATCGGCCATCCGCGGAGAGCGCCACGCTATTGACGCGATCTTTATGTCCTAGAAATTTGATTAAGGCACTTCGGGCTGAATTGAGTGACATGACTGAACCATCGTTTAAACCAACGAGTAGCACGCCATTATCCGCTACTGCAACGCTTTCACCGGATGATGGTAAGGACCACCAGCCTAAAGGTTTGCCATCAGCCATTCTCCATATAGCGACAGAATCTCGACTTAACGACGCGGCAAATGTCCCGTTGGGAGAAATCGCTGTGCTTGTAACACCGGTATTGATATCACCATGTATCCACTGATATTTAAGTGTATGAGTACTGAGATCCCAACATTGCACTCCGCTATTTTGTGTTGCGACTAGGGCAAATTCCCCATGACTTGACAGGCTAGCGCTATAGCTAGGTTCTGTCGTGAGAATGCTAATATCTTCCGCTTTAGGGCTACAAGCGGCAAGAAGAATAGTACAAATTACCAGCAGTAGGTATTTCTTCATGAACTTGCTCCCTAAGTTGCTGTCTTTAGAGTTGATAAAGTGACATTAATCACTATTAACCCATAAAGAATCTAGTTGGTATAACTGAGATAACTAGTATAAAGTTGTCGCGCTTAGGTTATTGTAACCGCTTGAGGATGCTGAGGAAGCTTTAATGAAATCGATTTATAAATTATCGTTAGTAGCATTAGCCGTTATTGGGCTATCTGCTTGTAATAAAGAAGAAAAAACAGAAAGTGTTGGCGCAAATGTTGAATTAACGACAGAAGCGCAAAAAGAAGCTTACAGTGTCGGCGCTTCAATCGGTCGTTACATGTCAGGTCACATTAAAGAGCAAGAAGAGTTAGGTCTACCAGTAGATCGCACTTTAATTGTTACCGGTTTCACTAATGGCTTGAATGACCAGCTGAAATTAACTGAAGAAGATATGCAAACCATTCTTCAGAGTTTAGATAAAAAACTAAACGATAAGCGTCAGGAACAAGCGACTGCTATTTCTGCAAAAAATATTGAAGATGGTAAAAAATACCTAGAAGAAAACAAAGCTAAGCCTGGTGTTGTTACCACTGAATCGGGCTTGCAATACGAAGTATTGACACCGGCGACGGGCGAGAAGCCAGCAGCTGAAGACACTGTAGAAGTGGATTATGTGGGCACTTTGCTCGATGGTACTGAGTTTGATAGCTCTTACAAGCGTGGCGAAACGGCTAAATTCCCGTTAAATCGCGTTATTCCTGGTTGGACTGAAGGCGTTCAGTTAATGCCTGTTGGTGCTAAGTTTAAGTTTGTTATCCCATCAAGCCTAGCTTATGGTGATCGCGATACTGGTACTATTCCACCAAACTCGACACTGATTTTTGAAGTTGAATTAAAGTCAGTTGAGAAAGCATCTGCAGAACCTGTTGCTGCACCTGCTAAAAAATAATTGGCTTTGTAATATATAGCTATTAAAAATACCGCTCCTTGATGGGCGGTATTTTTTTGTCTTTTAAAAAATTATTATCTGAATTCTGGCTTAACTCAATGCTTAGATTTAACGGGTTTACAGACTTTTATAATGTTTCATTTCTGGTTTATTACCTATGTAGTAAACATATCGCCATCAGTGTTAATCGCTAATTATATTTCAAAATAATGAACGCTAAATTAAGCTTTAATGATATTTTTTAATGTATCTAAAATATCCTGTTTTTTATTTATTATTAAGTACCTCATACTGAATAATATTTTAAAAATATCACATAAAAAGGTTGTCCATCATTTAAAGTATTCAACGATAGATTTTGTCTAACATGTATTTTGCTTACTGATTGTTTTCACATGGTTAATATTTTTAATTTATTATGTTGTTCTGTTTTATGAACAAGTATTTACGCATAATAACTTACTCATCAATATGTTACGTTTGTAATGTGCGAGCTGCGCCTCTATTTTTTCACATCCAACTCTGGAATAATCCCTTCGAACGTTAACAGAACGTTAGCGGCAAAATTATAATGATGGGGTTGATGGTATGGAAAGTGTTAACAAATTAACGGCTATTTCTTTAGCTGTCGCGGCGGCTTTACCTATGATGGCAAGCGCCGATGTGATGATTACCGAGTATGTTGAAGGTAGCTCAAATAATAAAGCGATTGAAATTTATAATAGTGGTACCGCAACCGTTGATTTGACTGGTTACAAGCTAGTTCAATATAGAAATGGTAGTACAGTTGCAACTGATATGGCGTTATTAGATGGCCAGACTATCGGTGCCAAAAAGTTAAAGGTTATTAAAAATCCCAGTGCGGCTTTAGATTTGGCTGTTGATGTAGATGCTATTGATGGTAGTGCAATCTATTTTAATGGTGGTGATGCCGTTGCTCTGGTTAAAGATGGTACGGTTGTTGATATTATTGGCGATGTGCCAACACCGACAGACTGGGGATTGGACGTTACCCTAAAGCGTAAATTAGATGCGTTAGTGGCGAATACTGTATTCAACGCCGCGCAATGGGAACAATTACCTAAAGATACTTTCTCAGGTTTAGGTTCACTAGATAAAACGGCAGAGCCAGAACCCCCCGTATTTAGCTGCACTGGCGCTAAAATTGTGCCTATTTATCAAGTGCAAGGTGCGGGTGAGTCTAGCCCATATATTGCTGACGGTACGTTTGAATCGGAAGCTGAAGTGACCGTGCGCGGCGTAGTCACCGCCCGCGGCGAGAGTTTGTTTAAAGGTTTTTATTTACAAGAGATTAAAGGCGATAACTCTCCGTATACCTCCGATGGTGTGTTTGTATTGCTCGGAGAGGCAGCACCTGCAGAAATTCAACCTGGCGTTGAGGTTTGTGTACAGGGCAAGGTGACGGAGTACTTCGGCTTAACTCAAATCGATATTAAAACCGATAAGAAATTTGAAGTCGGCGCTAAAGGCGATGTTCCTGCCCCAGTGCCATTTTATGTGGCCGATGGTGAAACCTTAGCCCAAGCGTTAGAGCGCTATGAAGGTATGAATGTCGTGTTAGATGCGGGTAGTGATCTTAAGATCAGCCGTACCTTTAGCTTTGACTATGCGGGTAAGCGCAACAACATGTTAGTGTCTTATCAAGCGCCTTTGATGAAACCAACACAGTTATACCCCGCACTTTCTGCCGAAGCGACAGCGTTAGTCAAGTCTAACCTCGAAAACCAACTTTTTATTGAGTCCGATTACAAACCTGCCGATGGCGAGATCCCATACTTCCCCGATTTCAACGTTGAAACGGGTTACATCCGTGTGGGCGATCAACTGACTAATCTGCAAGGTGTTATTGGTTATAGCTACGGCGCTTATCGTTTAGTGGCAACTAACCAAATCACAGCGGGTGATTTTATCCGTGGTGATGACAGAACCGATGCGCCCAGCGTTGCGACTAAAGGTGATATTCGCGTTGCCAGCTTTAACGTGTTGAACTTTTTTAACGATGTCGATGGTGGCAACACTAATCCCTCTGGTAGCAATCGTGGCGCATTAACGCTTGAAGAAATGGTGTTGCAACGCACTAAAATTGTTAGCGCAATTACTGCCATGAACGCTGATATCGTTGGCCTGATGGAAATTGCTAACAATGGTTTTGGTGAAAAGAGTGCGATTAAGGATTTAGTCGATGCGCTGAACGACAAACAAACGCCTGAAAATGCTTATAGTTTTGTTGAAATTGCAGATGCCGATAAATATGACGGTCAATACTTTGGTTCTGATGCTATTACTGTCGGCATGTTATATCGTGGTGGAAAAGTGACCTTAGCGGGCGCTGCACAAGTGATCGATACTCCAGAGCAGCATGCCAGTGCAGGTTCTGTCACTCGTACTAAAAATGACAAAACTGAGGTGAACCCAGGTAACGATGCTTACCAACGTCACAGCTTAGCGCAGGCATTTAAGATCCATAACGAATCCCTAACTGTTGTTGTTAACCATCTCAAATCTAAAGGTTCAGGATGTTTAGAAGATTGGATGAATTTCGAAGACTCAGTCGATCCAGCCGATCAACAGGGCAAGTGTAATGCTTTCCGTGTGTCTGCGGCTAAAGTGTTGGGTGAAACGCTAAAAGACGTCAAGGGCGGTTTATTGGTTATTGGTGATATGAACGCCTACGGTATGGAAGATCCTATCCGTGTGCTGACTGATTTTGATGCGAGCAAGTCAGATCGTGACATCATGACGGCTTCATGGACGACGCTCGATGGCAAAGTGTTTGAACGCCAAGGTAGTAAGATTGAAAAAGGTTATGGCTTGATTAATCTCAACACTAAGGCTCATGGTGTGGGCACATACTCTTACAGCTATAACGGTGAGCTAGGTAACTTAGACCACGCTTTAGCCAATACTAGCCTTGCTAATCGTTTAGTGGATATTGAGGATTGGCACATCAACTCAGTAGAATCTAACTTGTTTGAATATGGTAAAAAGTTCTCTGGCGAGTTGGCCAAATCTGAAAATGCCTTTTCGGCATCAGATCACGATCCTGTGATTGTTGCCTTAAGTTATCCAGCGCCTGTTGTGACACCCACACCGACACCTAAACCTAAAAATGATGGCGGTGCTTTGGGCTACTTAGGTTTAGCCTTAATATCCCTGTTTGGTTTGCAGCGTCGTCGCCGTTAGGTTGGCTTGTGCTCACAAGATAAATTTGTGAGCTAAACTGATGTAAAAAGGATGGGTAACCATCCTTTTTTTATGGTTGTTATTAAATGGGGGATTTTTAGATGGTAGTCATTTTTGAGCATAGGTTAATAACCTGAGTATTAAGTAAACTAGTTGAACTTCATTTACTTCGCAGTAAACTGCAGATTGGTGTTATTGATTAGGAAGTTATAATGAGTATTTGGTTCAGACCCATCACTTTAGAAGATTGTGTGCGTTTAGATGCAGGTATGGGCGGTAAAGGCACATTAATGCAAACCTTAGGGATAGAGATAAGTGAGATTGGCGACGATTATTTAAAGGCAACGATGCCAGCCAGTCCTGCGGTACATAATCCTTTGGGCATAGTGCATGGCGGTGCGAATGTCGCACTTGCTGAAACTGTTGCCAGTTATGCTGCAAATTTTGCGGTGGATTTTGAACAATATTACTGTGTGGGACAAGAGATTAACGCCAACCATCTACGGGCTTCCCGTAATGGCGTGTTAACTGCAACAGCTAAGCCTATCCATCTGGGTAAACGCAGTTCAGTATGGGAAATTTTAATCCACAACAGTGCGGGTGAACTGACCTGTATTTCTCGGATGACAGCAGCGGTCGTTAAACGCTAAATGCAATTGGCTAGCCTATTTCCAGTCGTGTGAGTAGCGTATCAATCGTTTGATTTAAATAACATATGATTAAGGATTAGCTATGGATAATGCAACAATTTGGGAATGGGTTGGTTATTTAGCCTCTGTAGTCGTGGCGATTTCGCTGATGATGTCAAACATCAAAAAGTTACGCTGGTGGAATCTTATCGGCGCGGCTTTATTTGTGGCGTATGGTATTGCAATTAGTGCTTATCCTGTTGCCTTAGTTAACTTTTTTATCGTATTAATTGACGCTTATTATTTGATTAAGCTTTACCGTGAAGCCGATTCACCCGCCCATTAATCCCAATATATTACCTTCTGTTTGCTTGTATCTAACAGCCCCTTTGATTTTCGATAGCAGCTTTAATAATGCCGTCTATCGCAGGTCATGGCTGTTTAGCCTACGTCATTGTTCAATTATCTTGTTGCACTACGTCTAATCTTATTTTCAGATTGAAAGAATCTAATTTAATCGCTTTCTTGTTGTGTGGTAATTGTCTATTCTTGCTCTATAGGCAACATGTCATCCGCCAAGGAGATAAGCCATGGCTACCATTTATGATCTAATTGAAACGTGGTTAATTACCCATCAAGACTAAGGAATAAGATATGAGTCAACAGAATCTAGCAAGTCAGTACTTAACGAGCCAAAACGGTGCACCTGTCGCTGATGACCAAAACTCATTGTCAGCGGGCGAACGCGGTCCTTTATTATTACAAGATTGGCATCTGATTGAAAAATTAGCCCATTTTAACCGCGAGCGTATTCCTGAACGTATCGTGCATGCTAAAGGTACTGGTGTTTATGGTACATTTACCCTGACAAAAGAGTTAAGTGATTTTACCATTGCCGACCATTTCAATGGTGTGGGCAAGCAAACTGAAACCTTTATGCGTTTCTCTACCGTAGGCGGTGAAATGGGATCAGCCGATGCCGAACGTGATCCACGTGGCTTTGGTCTGCGCTTTTATACCACTCGCGGTAATCACGATATTGTAGGTAATAATACGCCGACGTTTTTTATCCGTGATGGCATAAAGTTTCCTGATTTTATTCACACGCAAAAACGTAATCCGCAGACTAACTTAAAAGATCCACAGGCCATGTGGGACTTTTGGTCGCTAAACCCTGAAGCTATGCATCAAGTGACTATTTTGATGTCGGATCGCGGTATTCCGGCCAACTACCGTCAGATGCACGGTTATGGTTCACACACGTTCTCGCTATGGAATGCTAAGGGTGAGCGTTTCTGGGTGAAGTTTCACTTTAAATCTCAGCAAGGCGTGGTCAATTTAACCAATGAACAGGCAGATAAATTAAAAGGTATCGACCCTGATTCATCCCAGCGCGATATGGTTGTGGCGATTACTGATGGTAATTTCCCGCGCTGGAGTGTCAATGTACAGATTATGCCCGAGGCAGATGCGAATACTTACGCGATTAATCCATTCGATTTAACTAAGGTTTGGCCGCATAGCGACTATCCATTGATTGAGATAGGTGTGTTAGAACTGAATCGACTGCCACAAAACTACTTTGCTGAAGTTGAGCAAGTGGCATTGGCACCGAGCAATTTAGTGCCCGGCGTAGGCGCTTCGCCAGATAAGATGTTACAAGCGCGTTTGTTTGCCTATGCTGATGCTCAGCGTTACCGTATTGGCGCTAATTACAACCAGTTACCGGTAAACTGCCCACACGCAGCTAAGGCAAATCATCATCAACGTGGCGGCGCAATGGCCGGTACACAATGCCCGTTTAGCCATAGTCAAACCGGTGGTGATGCCAGTGCCAATTATGGCCCGAACAGTACCCCATCAGCCTTAATTGAGCCGGTTAACTTTACTGAGCCACCACTTCGATTAGAAGGTGAGGCTGCGCGTTATAGTCGTTATAACCAAGACGATTACACTCAGGCGGGTAACTTGTATCGTATCTTTAGTGAAGACGAAAAAGCACGCTTAGTGGCTACGATTTCAGGCTCACTTTGTCAGGCGAGTTTGGATGTGCAGCAACGTATGCTGGCGCACTTCACCCAAGCCGATGCTGATTACGGTCAACGTATAAAGCAAGCGTTAGGTCTATAGGGCATTAACCCTATTTATGTAACCTGAAAAGATACAGTGTTTATCCCGAGTTCTGGTTATGTCATGGCTTAAATAAAAAAAACGAGGTGATATTCAGCCTCGGTTTTTTTATTTATTAAATCGCACCCATTAAATAACGTTCATTCGATTATTGATATGCTTATAACGTCATAAATCAATATCAAATTAGGTAATGCTAACGCCTCCATTAAGCTGCGTCGAGCACGGTATTAGGGCTATTTAGTTGCTTTAATAATCCAAAAGCTTGTTTCATTTTATCTTCTGTTACGATAAATCCGAGTAATGTGTCATCTGCATCTAATGCTTTAATGCAGATGCCTTGGGCATCAATATCGACGCGCCAACGGTGAACATTATTGACCGTAATACCGCTTAACTGCATCGGTAATAAGGGCGTTTTGACTTTAATGAGCATCGCGGGAAAATTCACTGCAGTGGCTTGATTTAACAAGGTGCTTGCCAGCGCGTTGGCACTCAGTAACGCAGGTTGTAAATAAGCCATGCTTTGCCCATTAATTTGAGCACAATCCCCTAGCGCGTAAATATCGGCATCACTTGTTTGTAAGTACTCATTAACTATGATGCCTTTATTGACCTCAAGGCCCGCATTTTGCGCAAGTTGGCTGTTCGGTATTAGGCCTGCTGCGCAGATCACCGCATCACAAGTAAAGTGCTGACCGTTATCGAGGCTAACAGCAATACGGGTGTCTTGATATTGCAGCTGGCTTACCCGAGTTTGTAATTGCACGGTTACCCCTTGCTTGGTTAGCACGGCAGTAAGCTTTTGACTTAGCATCTCAGGTAATAAGTTTGCCATCAGGCTCGCCTGCGGATCGACCAAAAAGACTTGTTTACCCGCAGTCGCTAAATCCATTGCTAACTCAACCCCGACCAGACCCGCGCCAATGACGAGTACCTTGGCAGCGCTACGTATGTTGGCTTGGCAGGCTTGATACTCGCTCAAGCTGTTAAATGTATGAATCGCCGTTATGGCGTCCCCATTCATTTTAGGAATAAAAGGTCGTGCGCCAGTAGCGAGCACTAACTTCTCATAGGCGACTTCGCGGCCTTGAGTACAAAAAACTACTTTGCGATCTTTGTCTATTTGAGTGACTTCACAGTGACTCATCAAATCAATTTGTTGATCTTTAGCAAACTCTGCGGCCGTTAATTTAATCAGATCTGCCGCCATTTGCTGGCGACTAAATACATGGCTTAAATCTGGTTTATGGTATTCATCACCCGAGTCAGCGGTAATTAAGGTAATAGCCTGCTCGGCGTTTAAACGGCGTAGTGTTTTCACTAATTGATACGCCGCAAAACCACTACCAATAATGACGATAGGCTTAGGCATGGTTCACCTCATTTTTCTTTACCGCAAAGACGCTTTTTCCAAGGCCACATTCAGGGCAGAGGAAGTCATCAGCTACTTGTGCCCAAGGTGTGCCAGCCGCAACATCTTGATTGGGCTCACCGTCTTTGGGATCGTAAACCCATTGGCAGACAGTACAAATCATAGATTGTGCATCATCTATCGCGCTTGCTTTTGTTGCTGGCACAGGCGTAATGACAGGTGCTGCGTTTTGATTAACGGCTTGGCTAGGTTTAGACATAACCTGACTGATAATAGAGCGGCTATTGGCACTATCTAGCGGGCGTAATGCCCATTCTCTGGCAATACGTTGTCCGTGCTGACGGCATTCTTGCATCGCATCACGATCAGGGCGCCATTTAACCTTTAAGCCGACAGAGGTTTCAAATCCGGCATCCATCAAACGCGTATGAATTCTGTCGACTGCGCCGCCATTCCAGCCATAGCTACCAAAAGCGGCCGCTTTTTTATTACGAAAACGTAGGCCGGTGATCTCTTCTAACATGGCGGCAATTTTAGGCATCATCACATTATTCATTGTGGATGAACCGACTAAAATACCTTTAGATCTAAATGCTTGGGCGAGGATTTCATTCTTGTCGTGGCGAGCTACGTTATACACTTTTACCGCCACATTAGGGTCAACATCATGAATGCCTTGGGCAATACCATCGGCCATCATGCGAGTATTATTGGACATAGAGTCGTAGAAAATCGTGATGCGGTCTTCTTGATAAGAATCAGCCCAAGCCAAATACTGGTGAATAATTTGCGCAGGGTTGTCGCGCCACACAATACCGTGGGAAGTCGCAATCATATCCACAGGTAAATTAAAGCTTAATACTTCGTGAATTTTAGCGGTTACTAGGCTGCTAAACGGCGTTAAAATATTGGCATAGTAACGTAGGCATTGTTCCATCAATTCATTTTGGTCGACTTCATCATTGAAGAGATGCTCATCACAATAGTGTTGACCAAAGGCATCATTACTAAATAAAACCGCATCTTCAGTAAGATACGTCATCATGCTATCTGGCCAATGCAACATAGGCGCTTCAATAAAAATCAGTTGTTTACCATTACCAACATCGAGACTGTCACCCGTTTTAACGGTAATGAAATTCCATTCTGGGTGATGATGATGGCCTACGATAGAATCGACGGCATTTTCAGTACAGTAAATCGGAGTATTAGGAATTTTGGCCATAAGTGCCGTTAGCGCGCCGGAGTGATCTTCTTCGGCATGGTTCATCACAATATAATCGATATCGTTTAAATCAATTTCAGCTTCAAGGTTTTGTAAGAATTGCTGACTAAAGCGATGATCAACCGTATCAATTAATACGGTTTTTTCTTCACGGATCAGATAACTGTTGTAGCTAGTACCTTTGGTAATTTTATATTCAGTGCCATGAAAATCTTGAACTTCCCAATCGCGTTGACCAACCCAGTGGATATTGTTTTTTACATGAATTGTCATAAATACACCTATTAGATAAGAAAGATACGTTAGAGGATCAGTGTGTTATAGCCACGGCTTAACTATCTGCTTCCCTTAAAACAGCACTTCCTATGCCAACTTTTTAAGTGTTTGTAATTATTTGTTTTTATATTTACCTATAAAGATGGGTGTCATTATGACAACTTGTCGAGGTATCATAATGACAATGTTTATTGTCATTATGACTGCGAGCCATCAATATGTATGTTCAAGCCGAACTCACCCAACTTGCCTTAGATTTAACGATTGGTCTTTCTGCTCAGGATAGATTCGAGCGCCTGCTTGCCGTTGTTAGGCGACGGGTCAATTGTGATGCTGCGGCATTACTGGTTTTTAAGGATCAACAATTTATACCGTTAGCGATTGATGGTTTATTTACTGAGGTGTTAGGGCGTCGATTTAAAATTAGCGAACACCCAAGGTTAGAAGCCATTGCCCGTGCGGGTGATGTGGTGCGCTTTCCTTCGGATAGCCAACTACCTGATCCATATGATGGTTTAATCCCTAATCATAGCGATAACTTACAGGTACATGCGTGTATTGGCTTGCCCTTAATCGCCCATGATCGCTTGATTGGCGCATTAACGATCGACGGTTTTAATCCGCAACAGTTTGATGCTTTTAGTGATAGTGAACTGCGAGTAATCAGTGCGCTTGCCGCGGCCAGCTTAAATACGGCTTTGTTAATGCAAAAGCTAGAATCCCAAGTCGTGGAAGTATCAAGCGATACCGAAGTGTTAAATCGCCATGCTAGTCAGCAGGAGATTATTGGGCAATCGACTGAGATCCAATCGTTAAAACAACAGATTAGCGCGGTAGCCAATACCGATTTATCGGTTTTAATCACCGGTGAAACCGGAGTAGGTAAAGAGTTAGTGGCAGCGGCGATACATAATCAATCGACGCGAGCCGATAAGCCCCTTATCTATTTAAATTGTGCAGCACTGCCAGAGTCGGTTGCCGAAAGTGAACTATTTGGGCATGTCAAAGGCGCGTTTACTGGTGCGATTAGCCACAGACAAGGTAAGTTTGAATTAGCCAATAATGGCACTTTGTTTTTAGACGAAATTGGCGAGTTGCCTTTAAGTTTACAGGCAAAATTATTGAGGGTTTTACAATTTGGTGAATTACAGCGGGTAGGTAGCGATAAAAGTCTAAAAGTAAATACTCGGATTATTACGGCAACTAATCGTATTTTACATCAAGAGGCGACAGAGGGCCGCTTTCGCTTTGATCTCTATCATCGTTTAAGTGTGTTTCCTATTCATGTTCCGCCATTGAGGGAGCGTGGTCTAGATATTGTGTTATTAACCGGTTTTTTCCTAGAGCGCTGCAGGGCAAAGCTAGGGCTCACCCATGTCAGTATCACGCCATCAGCACAGCAGTTATTAGAGCAATATGCGTGGCCGGGTAATGTGCGTGAATTAGAACATGCAATACACAGGGCGGCGGTGTTAGCAAAAGCCGAACTAAAAACGGTGTATATCAGCTTAAGTGATAAACATTTTCAGTTTGATCCTGTCATTATTCAACCCCAAGCTAATGTGAACCGTGAGCCCATGGCGCGAGTCGAGCCTGTGGTACAAACCATTGAAGCTCCGTCTGTAATATCGGCTGAACTTCGCGAACCGCCATTATGGGATCCCGTGATGTTGGGGCTTAAGGCCTCTACTGAGGCCTATCAGCGCCAACTTATCCGCCAAGTTCTCGCTGCCAACCAACAAAATTGGGCTGTGTGCGCCAGAATTTTGCAAGTCGATACCGGTAATTTGCATCGACTCGCGAAACGATTAGGCCTGAAAGCATAAAATTAACTGCAGAGGTTTTGTCTCCATTTAATCGCATTATGCTGTTCTTAGACAAGCAAGGTTGCCACTCCTAATAAAGCAAATAGTACTGCACAGCCACGGTGTATCCATTGCATGGGTAATTTATCGGCGCTGAAATGTCCTGCAATCACTACGGGGACGTTGGCAAGCAACATACCTAAGGTTGTACCAGCAACCACCATAGTTAATGAATCGTATTTTGCGGCTAACACCACTGTTGCGATTTGCGTTTTATCGCCCATCTCGGCGATGAAAAACAGGATAAAGGTGGCGAGGAAGGGGCCCATTTTGTAGAAACGGCTCTCTTCTACATCGACTTTATCTGGGATTAACACCCAAAAGGCGATGGCGAAAAACGATGCAGCAACTAAATAGCGTGCAACATCTGGGCTGACCCAGTTGATGGCCCATTGGCCAATCCAAGCGGCGGCAAAATGGTTGAATAATGTCGATAGAAAAATACCTAGAATAATGGCGGTTTTATTTTTAAATCTTGCGGCGAGAATAAGTGCAAGCAATTGAGTTTTATCGCCAATTTCGGCAATAGCAACCGTAAAGGTTGAGGAGAGTAGGGCTTCCAAGTGTGATCCTTTAGGGGTGGTTAAGACATAAGCACAATAAACTGTCCACCCCTAGGTGCAGTTATCATGCTCAGGTCTTGCCGGGCAAATCATTGATTTGCTGTGAACACCATGGCGTATGGCCAAGTATGTTGATGTTCACCCTAGATGACGATGGCTCGAAATCCAGTTAGCTACTCCCCCGAAGCGAGGCGGGTATTATACCTAAGTGAAATGCGCTTTCAAGCGGAAGTGGATGAAAGTGGGTTAAATGATGGCAAGTTTGTGTTTTTTCGTTTATCGCCTCGCTATAAGCTTGTTACTGTATTTAATGCCATTCATCTTTGTTCACAACTGGCTTGCCCACTGGGTTTGGCTCTGTTAATGTCCCAAACAATTTATTTAATCGATATCATTATCGGTTTGTTAATTTGGATAATCACCATTGAAACTCATGCCATTTTTCAGCGCTCGATTTAGTTAGCCTCAATGGCGACTGGATTGAAACATTCAAAGCTATTGGGGCCAATTGATCCGTTATGCACAGATCCGATTGGATGCTTTAAGTGATATGTCGCTTAGTTTGATTTAAGACATAGAGGTTATCGGTTCAAATCTTACTGAGGTAACACTCAACTAAAATTTAAATAAAATAATAATTAATCATTGAACAGGACTATTGCGTGAATCCAAAAATGTTAGGTTCAGTCGCCATCGTTGCCGGGACGGCCATTGGCGCAGGTATGTTAGCTTTACCTCTTGCGACTGCAGCCTTAGGTATTATTCCGGCGTTAGTATTACTCGTGGTTATTTGGGGCGTATCTGCCTATACCTCATTGCTCATGCTTGAAATTAACTTACGCACTGGCGTAGGTGATAATCTGCATGTCATTACCGGTAAATTATTGGGTAAAAAAGGCCAGATAATTCAAGGCGCTTCTTTCTTAAGTTTATTATTTGCTTTGACTGCGGCTTATCTCACGGGTGGTTCATCGCTATTAGTGCTTAAAGCGAAAAATATGTTTGATATCGCACTTGATAATCAAGCCGCGGTATTGATATTCACCTTAGTGCTTGGCGGTTTTGCGGCGCTCGGTGTGGCTTGGGTTGATAAAGTTTCACGTTTCTTATTTTCGTTAATGATTCTATTGCTGGTGGTGGTCGTATTATTTTTATTGCCTGAAGTCAGTATTGCCAGCATGGCGACGGGCGCTATTGCCGAGTCGATGACCAGCAGCTGGATGGCGGCGATTCCAGTGGTATTTACCTCTTTTGGTTTCCACGTTTGTATTGCGACGTTAGTGCGCTATCTCGATGGTGATGCGGTATCTCTGCGTAAAGTATTATTAATTGGTTCGACCATTCCGCTGGTGTGTTATGTGCTTTGGTTATTGGTGACGTTAGGCACAGTGGGAGGGTATGACATTAATGGATTTGAAGGTTCATTGCCTATGCTTATCACCGCATTGCAAGAGATTGCTCATACGCCTTGGATCAGCAAATGTATCTCGTTATTTGCTGATTTAGCGCTAGTGACCTCATTTCTTGGGGTGACCTTAAGCTTGTATGATTTTGTCGCCGAGTTGACCCGCGCTAAAGAAACATTTGTAGGCCGGATTCAGACTTGGCTATTAACCTTTGTTCCGCCAGTATTGTGTGCCTTGTATCTACCAGAAGGTTTTGTGGCAGTGCTCGGATTTGCTGCTGTGCCATTGGTAGTGATGATCATCTTTTTACCTATTGTGATGGCGCTGCGCCAACGCCAATTACAACTGGGCGGTTATCAAGTGTCTGGTGGTATTGGTGCGTTAGTCTTGGCAGGTTTATTAGGCGCCGTGATTATTGGTGCCCAGCTATTTGTTGCTATCTAACTGGTTGTCATTAATTGGCGATTAGAAGAAGTAGCTTTAGCGAATGCCATCAGGTAACTTTGATGAGATGTATTTGCTTTGTAAGCGAATTTGTCTGAGTCTGTTATATTGTGTGCTCGATGTGATAAAGTCAGGCCCTGTGCCTGACTTTTTGCTTTTTAGGCTTTAAAGCGCGTTATCACAGAGTTTTACGCTAAATATTTAAAATTAAAACAACAAGATTAACACCATAAAATAGCCCAGCTTGCGCGTGGCTTCATTTATATAAAATGGACTTAACACAATGAAAAAATGGTTACTCACAGTTGCCGTAGCCGCCAGTTTTGGTGCTCAGGCTGATGAAGGAATGTGGCAGCCCCACCAATTGCCTGCTATGGCCGATGAGCTAAAAGCAAAGGGGCTAGAAATTGATGCAACATCAATTTCGAAACTGACGCAATTCCCGATGAACGCCGTAATAAGCCTTGGCGGCTGTACCGCTTCATTCGTATCACCAAAGGGATTGGTGGTCACTAACCACCACTGTGCCTATGGTGCGATTCAATACAATTCTACGCCGGAAAAAAATCTACTTGAAGAAGGTTTTTTAGCTAAAACCTTCGCTGATGAATTACCTGCCACACCGGGTTCACGTGTTTATGTGACCGAAGATGTGACCAATGTGACTGAGCGCGTACAAAGCGGGCTTGAAGGTAAAGTGGGTAGCGACCTTTATCAAGGCGTTGAAAACCAAGAAAAAGCCTTAGTTGCAGAATGTGAAAAAGAAGAGGGTTACCGTTGCCAAGTATATAGCTTCCACGGCGGGCTTGAGTACTATCTGGTAAAGCAGTTAGAAATTCGCGACGTACGTTTGGTTTATAACCCCGCGGCGAGCGTGGGTAAATATGGCGGCGACGTTGATAACTGGATGTGGCCACGTCATACCGGCGATTTCTCTTTCTATCGCGCCTATGTGTCAAAAGCAGGCAAACCTGCCGATTTCAGTAGCGATAACGTACCATACGAGCCAAAAAGCTTCTTAAAAGTATCGGCTAAAGGCGTGAGTGATGGCGATTTTGTCATGGTGGCTGGTTACCCAGGTCGCACTAACCGTTATCGCACTGCCAATGAAGTACAAAATCAATTCGAGTGGGCTTATCCAGAAGGTAAGTTACTGCGCGAACGCTTTATTGAGATCATTAAAGATACCGCCCCTGAGGGCAGTGACGAGCGGATTAAGTACGAGAGCCAAATTGCTGGCCTTGCTAATTACGCAAAAAACTTCACCTCGATGATCGAGTTTTACGGCAAATCAACCATGTTGAATGACCGTAAAGCCCGTGAAGCAGAGCTTGCAGCGTGGATAGCCAAAGACAGTAAGCGTGAAGCGAAATACGGTAAAACCTTAGCGCAATTAGACGCGTTAATTGCTAAAGGTAAGGTGCATCAAGAGCGTGACATGCTGCTAAGTTACATCGGCAATACCACTCTATTACCGACGGCGCGTGATTTATATCGTTTAGCGAACGAGAAACAACTACCTGATATACAACGTGAACCAGGTTTCCAAGAGCGAGATATGGCGCGCCTAACAGCCAGCATGGAGCGTATTGACCGCCGTTATGCGCCAAGTGTTGATAAAGCTGTGTTATTCGATATGTTAAAACGCTACGCCGCACTGCCAGAGGACAAACGTCTACCAGCATTGGATAAAGCTTTTGGTATCGATAAAAAGTTCAGCGAAGCTAAACTTTCGAAAACGCTCGATAAAATGTATGCCAAAACTGATCTAGGCAAAAAAGATGTTCGTCTGGCGTGGATGGATAAATCGGTTGCCGATTTTAAAGCCTCTAAAGATCCGTTCATTCAATTCGCTGTCGCTATGTATGACACAGATATAGCTGAAGAAAAGCAACAAAAAGAACTGGATGGCGAGCTGATGAAAGTGCGTCCGCAATATATGGATGCCATTATTGCCTATAACCTAGAGCAAGGTAAGCCTGTGTATGCTGATGCAAACTCAAGCCTGCGTGTCACTGTGGGTCATGTGAAAGGCTACTCGCCAAAAGACGGTCTACAAGCTGTGCCATTTACGCGTTTAGAAGGCATAGTACAAAAGGACACAGGTGTTGAACCATTCGATGCACCGAAAAAAGAGTTAGCGCTGATTAAGCAGAAGCAATACGGTGATTTTTATGTGAAAGCCATCGATTCTGTACCGGTTAACTTCCTGTCGACGTTAGACACAACTGGCGGTAACTCAGGTTCACCCACTCTAAACGGCCGCGCTGAATTAGTCGGCTTATTGTTTGATGGTGTGTATGAAAGCATAATCGGTGACTGGGCGTATGACGATAACATCAACCGTTCTATCCAAGTGGATAGCCGCTATATGTTGTGGGTAATGAAGTATTTAGATCATGCCGACAATCTATTAGCTGAGATGGAAATCGTTAAGTAAGCCATTGCCCCACCAGCAATGGTGCGGCCTGTAGTTGCTAAGAATATTTGGATTATCAGCATTCAAGTTTGTTTTAGCGCTCTTTGAATGCAGCCATAACAAGATAATAAAATAGCGATAAACTCACTGGGTTTATCGCTATTTTTGTATTGTAAGGTTGGAAACCGTTTTGTGTAATTTGGTCGTGAGAAAGCCGTTTTATACAAATTTTTATCTAGTTGGGTTTGAGCCAATTGCGGGGATTAATCGTGACTCGGTTTGGGGCTGGAACATGTTGGTCAGTATTGGGGAGTCGTCTAGTTAAACCCGTAACTTCAGTCATTAGGAGCTTTGTGTTCGCTGCTTGCCACTCATACAGGCTTGCCATGTAATTAGCTCACCGACACGCAGCAAGTCCATCCGTGGATGCTCGACCGCCCCGTCCATGGGGCGGACGGTCGTCTCGCAAATCACCATGGCTCACCTTTTTAGCATTAGCGTAACCTTTAGATTTAAAGACATACGCAGCTCGTTTTTGGACAAAAACGCGTTAGGTTTTTTACTCTAATCAGTTGATTTCGGATTCAGATTTCTATTGATTATCACCCCGCTCACACTACTGAGAGCGTTTTTGTGTAAAGTGGTGCACAGCGACACACAAAAACGAACGTAGCAGTATGTGTCGGCGTGTAGCGGTTTGTTAAGTTTATTTTTTGTCTGTAATTGCTTTTACGCCCTTAATTGACAACTTTCGCGAGTATAAAGGAGATTTATGATATGCAGGGCTAATTTTTTGTGCAGAAGAGATAAGGTTACGCATAGCCTCTTCTAGACCTTCTTCTTTATAAGCAGTCGATGGCTCACTTTGATATGGTAGATCTGGATTGTTAGTTACGCATGGAACTGAAGGATGATTTATTTCTTCCAAGTAGCTATAAAATGCATCTTTTGATATTACAGTACCGAACATTCTCCAAGCGTATTTTTTACCCCAATAGTAACCATCTTTT
Source organism: Shewanella sp. MF08487 (assembly GCF_050848685.1). Classification (NCBI taxonomy): domain Bacteria; kingdom Pseudomonadati; phylum Pseudomonadota; class Gammaproteobacteria; order Alteromonadales; family Shewanellaceae; genus Shewanella; species Shewanella sp. MF08487. The sequence goes on along the minus strand of NZ_JBOZPB010000019.1, from coordinate 41,360 downwards.
GCTTTGTGTGTAACACGCTGGTCATTCTTAGCTTTTTCTGCAGGTTTATTTTCCCGAGCAATTTGTTGTGCAAATGCATAGCTAAAAAAGGGGTTAACCTCAGCTGTTTTCGAAAGAGCAGATAACTCAATTACATTTCTTCCGTTTTTAACTGTAGAAAACCCAATATTATAGCGCTGACCTTCCTCGATAACGGGAGCACTATTGGCCTCAAATTCATACATAGTATTCGTCGTTTTAGGAGTGAAACTATGAAGAAATTTACCGTTTGGAAGTTGGCTTATTTTATAATTGCTAGCAATCAGATCGTGTATTGTAAAAAGGTCTCTCGATTTCATATTCTTCCCTTGTGTGTGCTGATTCCGAGTAAACGTAACGCCGCGCAGTTTTGTAGTGAAGGCGCAGCCGAAACGAAAAAGCTATCTCTGCGACTGCGATTGTTAATGGCTACTTACTTGATTTTCCTAGTATATCCTTTTTTGACTACTCTACCGATATAGCTATTTAAGCCTTGTCCAGCTCTTGCCAGCTTATGCATTTCGTTGATGCTGGCTGCACCTGCACTTTGATTCGTGTATAGGTAGACTGAGCCATCTCCGAACTGAACGGTGATTTCGCCTGCTCCAATTTCGTATGCAACCACATTCGAGTTACCACCCAAGTTTTTATAACGTTCCATCATCACTTCCTTTTTAGTTGATACTACTTTGATTTGGAGCTTAAGCCCCTTAACGCCTTAGTATTTATGCGCTGCGCTGTTTGCTGGGCATAAATCGCCTGTTGACTGAATCTCAAATATGGCCGCTGCCACATCCGTGTAAATGGGTATAAATGATGCTATAGGAATCTACTTTTTTGGGGTAGATGTTTTTTTATACCGTTTGGTGGGTAATTACTTGATATCGTTTTAGCTTTATCATTTTTTGCTGATGAATCGCTATCTTACGACTCAAAACTCTAAGGAATACACCTCCCCTCGGAGTTGCCGCAGGGCATTTGCGTTCGTTGCGTGATCGAGGCATGGATGCCAAGATAGAGTCAGTCGAATCATGGACGAGCGTCTGACGCGATAACATAAGGACGCTAAATGCCCAAGGGGCTTTCAACTCCGTTGGGGGCGTCTTGGAGCATCCAAGGAGGATAGGACGAGCAGTCCTCCTTGGTCGGGTGTGGGGTGAAGCCCCACGACTTTGATTTTGATTAAAGCATTCAAACTAAGCTTGGCAAGCTCTAAGGTCTTGCTTTGGGGCAGACGATTAACAGCTATTGGCTTAATGTAATATCCCAACCAACCATCTATTTATATTATCGTCAGCGCTACTTTTAGCTCTGCAATTTCCGATTCTGTTAATGGCCGCATTTGGCCTTCTTGTAACTCACCCAATGCTAATTCGTGTAAATTCAATGTCATTAAGGCAATACGTTCAAGATCGATAACGCGATACCCGAGCGCCTTGGACATACGCCGAATTTGTCGATTTAGCCCTTGGGTTAGTACGATTTCAAAGCTGTCCGAACTGAGTCGGTGGACGTGGCAGGGCAGGGTTTGCAGGTATTTATAACGCACTCCACTGGCCATTTGTTCAACAAAATCATCATTAAATGGCCTGTCGAGGCGCACATGGTAGGTTTTGCTGTGGGCAAAACTGGGGTGCATGAGTTTATGGGTCAGTTCGCCATCATTAGTTAACAGCAGTAGGCCGCGAGAATCTTTATCGAGCCTGCCGACAGGATAGAGTCTTGGCGCTTTAGGAAGCAAGTGTATAAGGCTAGTTTCATCTTGCTCCAGCAGTCGGCAGTCTGTGCCCACGGCTTTGTTAAACATCCAATAGGCGAGCGTTTCGGTTTGAATGATAGGTGTGCCATCAAGCTCAATACTATCGAGGCAGTTTAAAGATTCGTCTAAATGGATAGGATCTGTGTGGCAGGCGATGCGGCCATTGAGCGTGATGCGCCCAGCCTCAATCAAACGGCAGGCTTCACGGCGTGAGCCAATGCCACATTGGGCGAGGTATTTTGCGAGGCGCATAGTAATCCAATGTTGATGAATTTAAACATAAAAAAGGAGCCGAATCCGGCTCCTTCAATGGTACTTATCGGCATCTTAATTAGCTATTTCAACCTGCTGTTTAACACGCGATAAGTACAGTGCTATCTATCAATGACGTTTGCGGAAAATCACAATCGCAACAGCGACTACGGCTAAAATCATGCAATACCAAGCGTGTGATACCGCAGCTAGTGGTGTGATGCTAAAGGTCGAGGCGATAAGTAAAGCTTGGGCGCCGTAAGGGATTAACCCCTGGATAATACAGGCGAATATATCCAATATACTGGCGGCACGCTTTGGGCTCACGCCATGTTTTTCGGCTAAGTCCTTGGCAATATCGCCCGTCACAACGATAGAAACCGTGTTGTTGGCCACGCAAGAATTAGTCACTGCGACTATGCCAGCCATACCTAGCTCTGCTGCGCGGCATGATGCTTCACCTTGTGCCTTTGAGAAACGCGTGATCAGCTTTTCAATCTGTTTGCTTACAAAGGTGAGGCCACCTTGCTGCTGCATGAGCGCCGCTAAACCACCGACCAGCATAGACAGAATAAAAATCTCCTGCATATTACTAAAGCCGGCATAAATATCTTTACCAAATTGGATCACGCCGTAATCCATGGTCAATAAACCGGTTGCGCCCGCGAGCAAGATACCTAAGGTTAACACCACAAATACGTTCAAACCTGCCACGGCTAAGATCAAAATGGTCAGATAAGGAATGACCTTAATAAAATCGATGTTCTGCGCGGCTAACTCCGCTTGGCCTTGGCCTGCAAATACAAAGGCAATAAAAGTCAGCAGTGATGCTGGGATAGCGAAAATGAGGTTTTCACGAAATTTATCTTTCATATCACAGCCTTGGGTACGAGTGGCTGCAATGGTGGTATCGGAAATAATCGACAAGTTGTCACCAAATAGGGCTCCAGACATTACAGCGCCGGCCATCAGGGCATAGTCGATTTGTGCTTGGTCGGCTACGCCAAGGGCGATGGGGGCTACGGCGGCGATGGTGCCCATTGAGGTGCCCATTGCAGTTGCAATAAAAGCGGCAATGACAAAAAAGCCGGGTAATAACAGATTTGATGGGATTAACGATAAACCTAACGTAACCGTGGCATCGACGCCGCCAGTGGCTTTAGCGACGGCAGCAAAGGCGCCTGCTAACAAATAAATCAAACACATAGCAATAATATTGCTGTGACCAATACCGCCAATAAAGGTATCAATCGATTGATTTAATTTTTGCTTCGATAAAATTATCGCCAGTATGATCGCGGGTAAAATAGCGATAACACTCGGTAATTGATAAAAAGCAAAGTCGACACCTTGGCTTTGAAAATACATGCCAGCGCCAATAAAAAGACCTAAGAAGACAAATAATGGCAACAGGGCAACGAAAGATGCCGGGCTGTGCTGTGATGTTACTGTTGATGAATCGCTCAATGTTATCTCTCTTATACTTAGCGTTTTTCCGCAGCATCCTTAGCAGTCAAACTCGTTTAAATGGGCGTCGCTTTAGCTTCGTATCTTAGCAACTTAAGGCGAAGCATATTTGATCCTCTGCATCGTGTCAATTTAGACGTCTAGACGTTTTTACTTCTAATGTGATCGTGAGGTTATTATTTGGTTGTGCAACATGATATTTGATGGGTATTTAATAATTTAATCAATACTTTATTATTTTAAACTAACGCTGAAATAGTTGTTTTTATATGATTTTCTATGATTATTTTGAGGCCATAAGCCGAATATTAAATTGAATTTGCCCAAGAAAGGCATTTTTTGGCAGAAGGGTTATTGAATGATGCTGCAAGATTACTGCGATGATAAGAGTGTATGTTGCTATTGATTAGCATTTATCTGTAATCCATAGAGCCCAAAAGTCGTATTAGTTTTGGCTATAGTGGTATCAACAGGCTCATAAAAGGCTTAAATAAAGAGTGCCAACGCTGGGCACTCTTTATGGTTACAATCGCTTACTGTTATAAATTAGCCAACCTAGGCAACTTTAAACCGTGCCACTTCTTTTTGAAGATTACTGCAAATGGCTTTTGTGCTGATTACAATTTGCTGTGTTTCTTGAATCACTGAATTGCAGTATCTTGTTTTATCAGATAATTCTGTCAAGTTACGGTTAATTTCCTCCGTCACGTGGGTTTGTTCTTCAGTCGCTGTGGCGGTTTGAGTGGACATGTCACTGACCTTAGAGGTGGAGTTTAATATTTCATCTAATGCGTCTTGGGTTTGGCTGGCGAGGCTGACCGTGGACGCGGTCAAGCTGGCGCCTGATTCAATACTTCTCACCGCATCGTTTACACCGCGTTGTAATTCTTCAATCATGCGCTGAATATCTTGGGTTGAAGAGCCTGTTCGGCTCGCCAAGGTACGCACCTCATCGGCGACAACAGCAAAGCCGCGGCCTTGTTCACCTGCGCGAGCGGCCTCAATAGCAGCATTAAGTGCTAAAAGATTTGTTTGCTCAGCAATGGAGCGGATCACATCGAGTACCGAGGCGATATTGGCTGAGTTAACGGAGAGTTTTTCGATCACGACCACCGCATTTTTTACCGATTCAGAAAGTTGCTGAATATGATCGACTGACTGCGATAATACTTTTTTACCTTCTATCGTTTGCTCATTCACCTTAGTGATCTCGCTTGCCGTGTGCTGAGCATTTGTGGCAACTTCTCTCACCGCAGCACTCATTTGATTGACTGCGGTGACTATGGTATCGACAAACTGCTCTTGTTCATGGCTGATACTGATTGTTGTGGCTGACTTAATCGCTAGATTTTCAACGGTTTGACTCACATCTTTAGTTTGACTAATAATTGCGATAACCATTTCTTGTAACTGCGCGACAAATAAGTTGAAAGCATGGGCTAGTGCGCCTATTTCATCTTGGCGAACTATGGGGATCCGCTGGGTTAAGTTTCCGTCTCCGTCAGTAATATCATTGATTCTGTTGGTAATATCTTTAATAGCATCAACGATAATTTTAGGACCGAAATAGGCAATAAGAAGGGCGCCAATAGCCACTAAGCTGGCGATAGTTAAGGATATTTGGCTTTGAGTGGTTGCTTGTGCCGATGCTTGTAAATCTAACTCTTTGACTCTGTCATCCGCGGCCTCACCGGCGGCATTATAGATGTTTCTTAACGCATCAAACTCTTGTTTAGCTTTAGTTTCGTGCAGCCGTTTGGCGCTTTCAATATCATTGTTTTTGACGGCGTTAATGACTTCAGACGAAGCTTGATACCAAAGCGAAAATTGCGCATCAAATCCCTGGGTTGATGCTAAAACTTGGGGATGATCTTTGAGGATTTTGTTGAATTCACCCATTCTATCGCGGGATTGATTGACGTTTTCTTGCCAATTATCAATTTCACTCTTGCGAATATCAGCGCTTAGCTCTGGTTTTAGTAACACTTCTTCGCTTAATTGCGCTTGGTAAAGATCGCGATCAGCATTGAGTATTGCTGAAATTGCCGGATTAAATAACTGACTAAATTCTTGCATTTGTTTCACCGTCGCACGGCTCTGCGTAGCGTCGGTTATTGCCATAATAATCAGTGCTGCCGCCATAATGGCAAACATCAGCGAAAACTTAACACGAATACTATTGAACATAGGGACATCTCCATTAATAACTTACTAAATAGCTTAGCCGTTATTTATGAAATTGCCTTTATTTGCAGCGAATTACGACTCTATTTTATGTTTATGATTCGCGTATGAATTGCCTTGACAGTGTTGCCAAGGCTTTGATGTTTTGGGCTAGGTTATTTGGGGCAAGCTAAGCTGGGGACGGCTTTAGGTTTAAATTTAATCTGCACCAGCATAACCCCCATAATAATCATAGAACCGCCAATATAATGATAAATGGCTAAGGTCTCATTTAGGATAATTGCCGCCAGTACCGCTGCAATAATAGGCATCAGATTGAAAAATACGCTTGCGCGATCTGCCCCGAGTCGATTGATACCATTGATCCACGCCCATGGTGCCAAAAGTGAGGCTGCAATTGCGGCATACATGACTAGTGGCGCTGATTGTGCGGTCATGGCCATACTAGGGCTACTAAATAATAGCGGTAAGAGTAAAACGACAGCGATGACGCCTTGAATATATACAGATTCCCAAGTGGCTAACGGCAGTTGCCAGCGTTTGATTAAAACGCCATAGAGGGCATACATAAAAGCACTGATCAGTAGCAGTATGTCGCCTTGGGTTACGCCAACCGAAAAGTTTACGATATCGCCCTGACCCAACATAAAAACCAGTCCAAACAGTGAAATAAACGTACCGACCAATGCAAGTGGTGATAACTTTTGTTTGAGTAATGGTACGGCTAAAAATAGGCTCATCATCGGCACTAATGAGGTGAACAGGGCCATATTTGTTGCAGTTGTAGTGGCGGCGGCAAAATAAGCCAGACTCTGATTTAGCACCATGCCGAGCAATGCCAGCGTGGCAAATTTTGGTAAAAGCGGCTGAATAATATAGCGTTTTTGCCATACAGGCTTAATAACAAATGGCGTCAGTATTAGCATGGCGAAAAACCAACGATAAAAAGCGATAGCTTCGGGCTCAATCATTCCAAAGGAAAGCTTATTCACAATCGAATTACCCGCCCAGATAAAGACAGCCAATAGGGGAAATAGGTACAACATAATTTTGCCTTAATCTAGCGTCGTTAAGTATCGACATCACCTTATAAGCCGCTATTATCTATGGTCGGCTGCGATATAAATATCGCTTAACAGACAAGGTCAGTTTCACTTCGGACAGAGTGTGGTTAAATATTACACCTTGCATGAGCATTCTCGCGTTATTGCATTAATACCGTAATGTGGGGTTGAGACCGTTAACATGGGTGAAGCAGGTAATATCCGCTTGAGATGAAAATATGAACAAAAAAATGGTTTACCATCCCCTATGGGCAGATCAAAAACCTCTTGCGGATATCTTTTTCAATTATGAGGCCTTTTTACCTAATACGGTTACGCCCAAACACCAACATACTTGGGGGCAATTGCAGTTAATTAACGGCGGTATTATGGAGTTACATGCCGCAGGGCAGCGGTTTTTATCACCGTCACAATATGCTATTTGGGTACCTGCAGGTATAGAGCATGAAAGTTATACTCGGCGCAGTATTCATTATTGTTCAATGAACATTGTCGTCGAACAGACATTAGGCTTTCCCCTTAAAACTTGTCTTTTAAGCGTAACGCCTATTGCCCAATCGATTGTTAATGATTTGCGAGAGCGAGGCGTTAAGGTTGCAGAAACACCTGCAGATAAACGTTTAGTGAAGGTTTTACTCGATCAATTAACTTTAGGCCAAGCCTTACCGCAGTTTTTACCCAATGCGACAGATAAACTGTTATATCCGCTGTTGCAGGCGCTTGAGGCCGATCCCGCAAGTTCAAAAACCTTTAAAACTTGGGCGGTTGAGTTACATACCACTGAACGCACCTTGGCTCGTCGCTGCCAACAAGTATTAGGTATGAGTTTTACTGAATTAAGGCAAAGGCATAAGTTTATTTATTCACTGCAATTATTGCGGCAAGGATTAGCGATAAAAGAAGTTGCATTAACGCTTGGCTATAACCAAACCTCACCTTATATCGTGATGTTTAAAAAGTATGCTCAGTGTTCACCAGAACAGTATCGGCGCCGATTGGGATAGTTTATGACGTTAGGATGTATGAAACGATAGATTACCCAATGAAAACTGGATTGCAGAAATAGCGTGACTGAGTAATAAACCGATAAAATAAAATAGGGCGCTAAAGTATTTAGCACCCTATTTTTTACTTATTTCAAGAGAGGATTGAAGAAATTTTTAGGATAAGATTAGTCGGATGCTTTAGGGCGGTTCCGTTTATCCTGACGCTTCTCTTTTAAGGTTTTCATTGGCGGTTTTTTATTTTTTTCTTTACTCATAGATATTGACTCCAAAGTGAAGGTAACTACCTACTCCGCGCCGCAATTCGGTTTCGATAGTGAGGTTCAATTTTTTAATTTCGATTGAACTAAATGATTTATCGTGATGCATAAAATTATTGCTGTATAAACTTAACCATTGAGGTGTAATACTTATACCTCGTACATCATATTGTATAGCGAATAAAGCGCTGCCATGACTTTATATAAGCTAATGTATGAGTTAGTTTAAATGTTAGTTTTGTTTATACTTCATCGCATAATCAATGTGCATCATTAATAAATAGTGCGGCCAGTTAATGACTTCAAAATAAAATTTCCTCTTATTTTACCGTGTTTAAAGCCGCTATAAGCTTTGTCGCTAAAGCGAGTTTTTAGTATGTTGCCACTGAATTGAATATACTATTTTTAAAAACGAACACTTAAAATGTATATAGATGTCAAATAGCTACCTAGATTATTATAAATAAAAACTATTTTTTAATTAAACCAATGTCTTTAATCATAAATAGAACGGGTTTGCCTAAAATGTTGACCTCTGCCATCTCGCCCTTTGACCGTCCAAGTAAGCTGACACCTAAATCTGATATCACAGAATAGCGTCCTGCACTGGGTTTATGTTTTTGTGGATACACAAGTTCAACTTGATATTCCTGTTGATCCTGCAAATTAACTAAACAGATTTGCTTTCCTACAGTGACGTTATCGCTTGCGCTATCATTTTTTAATTGCTCAAGCTTGCTAATCACTCCCGCTAATGCGGTTGGACGTAGGGAGGTGTTAAAGCTATTTTGTAAATAATACGTTTCTGTTTTTAGAATAAGATTCTGAAAGAAACCGTTAAAAAAAGAGTATGTCATTGCCGCCTCTAAAATAACGAAGTTACAAAGATAAACAGAGAATTATATAATACTGTTATTGGTATTCTGTGTTTATTTGAAAAACTACTTAGTATCTGCCGAGCGTGAGTGACGCTCGGCTTAAACTGGGAATTTGAGAGAGAAGCGAATGGTGCTTACTGAGTTAAGCCTAGTAGCAAGCCCATTAAAAGATAGTGATGAAAATGCATTGTTAAACATAGTTTTACATCTCCAGTCAGAATGAGTGTTTCGCTATTTAATCTTTATCTAATCACATAATAATTAAAGTGATGATAGTTGATTTCGTAGCTGGTTTTTATCTAAAAACTTAGTCGTTATTGGCTAATCTGATACACCATAATTGCTTGCTTGATACCATAGGACAAGTAAAAAAATAAAGCAAGCCTGACTCTACTAATGTCGACAAATAGACTTATTTGTCTGTAGGAATGAGTTTGAGGCTGGAATAACGCTCGTAAGACATGACTTACGCTCATCAAATAAACAGCTTGTTTTATAGTGCAGCGCTAAAATAATACTCTTTAGGAGCAATTGTGTGGCTTAGCGTATTTAAATCAAGGTTTATAAAAATAGAACGAGGAGTTCAATTTAAAGCCTAAGCTCGTCAAATCAATGCTCTAGATGCATCCCGCTGGATAATGCATCGCTTAAAGCCACATTCAGATAGCCATGTTCACATAACCATATTCGGATAGTCACAGCCAACGCAGTGTTTAACAAACTTATAAAACATGATGCAGATAATGATTGAACATTGACTCGTTAAAAATATTTAGACTTCTAGATGGCTGTCTGTTAGCTTGTTGAACATGCACAAATCCAATGCTGTCCCAATGTTGTTTGGCTGAAGGCTGGCATTGTGATTAGCGAAAATACAGATGAGTGAGGATGCAGATTAGCGAAGTATTGTAACTGACAACTACATAGCGTTAATCCGTCGGCACCGTTAATAAGCGATATCAATAAGGAAGGGAAAATGAAACTAGAGTCACTGGCATTGCATCATGGTTATGAGTCAGAAGCGACCACCAAGGCGGCCGCAGTTCCTATCTATCAAACCACTTCTTATACCTTTGATGATACCCAACACGGCGCTGATTTATTTGACTTAAAAGTCGCAGGTAATATTTATACGCGGATCATGAATCCCACTACTAGTGTGTTAGAGCAGCGTCTTGCCGCCATTGAAGGTGGTATAGGTGCGCTGGCTGTGGCATCGGGTATGGCGGCCATTACCTATGCGATTCAAGCATTGACTCAGGTTGGCGATAATATTGTCAGTACTAGCCAGCTTTATGGCGGTACTTATAATCTGTTTGCCCATACGCTGCCGCGCCAAGGTGTTGAAGTGCGTATGGCGGCCTTCGATGATTTTGCAGGACTCGATGAGTTAATTGATGACAAAACCAAAGCTTTGTTTTGCGAATCCATCGGAAATCCAGCAGGTAATATTGTTGATTTACAGCGTTTAGCTGAGATAGCCCATAAACATGGTGTGCCTTTAATTGTCGATAATACGGTCGCGACACCTGTGCTATGTCGTCCGTTTGAACATGGTGCTGATATCGTTATCCATTCTCTAACTAAATATATTGGCGGCCATGGTACAACGATTGGCGGCGCGATTATTGACTCAGGCAAGTTTGATTGGGTGGCGAATAAAGAGCGATTTGCGTTACTCAATCAAGCGGATCCTTCGTACCATGGCGTGGTGTATACCGAAGCCTTTGGACCTGCCGCGTTTATTGGTCGTTGCCGCGTTGTGCCGCTACGTAATACGGGGGCTGCGCTTTCACCACACAGTGCATTTTTACTGTTACAAGGGCTAGAAACCTTAAGTCTTAGAATGGAGCGCCATTGTTCCAATGCGTTAGCCTTGGCAGAATATCTTGTGCAGCATCCCGCGGTCAGTTGGGTGAACTACGGCGCCTTAGCCAACAGTCCTTATCAAGCGAATTGCCACAAAATCACCGGTGGTAAAGCCTCTGGGATTATTAGTTTTGGTATTAAAGCGGCCACGTCTGAAGAAGGTAAAATTGTAGGTGGACGTTTTATTGATGCGCTGCAGATGATTTTGCGCTTAGTCAATATTGGCGATGTAAAATCGTTAGCCTGTCATCCCGCGAGTACGACGCACAGACAATTAGATGCTAATGAGTTAGCAAGGGCAGGGGTATCAGAGGATCTCGTGCGCATTTCGGTTGGGATTGAGCATATCGACGATATTATTGCCGATGTTGCGCAGGCACTTGATAAAGCACTGCTCTAATTGCAGTGTGATTGAAATCTTTTAACGTTTTATTCTTAAATTAATGATTTAAAAATTAAAAGCCGCCACCGACTCTGTCGCTGGCGGCTTTTTTGTCCGTAAAATTAACTGTGAGTCTTACTCACCTGAACTTTTAATCAGCTGCGTGATTTAATGGGCTATTTTTTCTGTGCTTGCAATATCACAAATTTACCATTGGAGGCGACTGTGGTGCAGTTCTGAAATAAGCGCTGTAATTTCACGTGATAATTTAAATGACGATTACCCACAATATGTAAGATGCCGCCATCTTTTAACCGGCGGTGGGCATCTAAAAACATCTGCCAGGCGATATGATCGGTAATGGCTTCACCTTGATGAAACGGCGGATTACACAGCACCAGATCCGGTTGGACTTCTTCTGGCAGATGCGTCATGCAATCGTCCCAATAGAAGTGGCCTTTGTCTGCGGGTAATTGGTTGCGTGCCCAGTTTGCCTTGGCTGATGCGACTGCCATTTCAGAATCGTCGATAAAGTGGATATCAGCCTCTGGGAATAACTGAGCGGTTCGCAGTCCCAGCACGCCATTGCCACAGCCGAGATCGACAATCGACTTAAAATCCCCTTTGGGCAGATTCTCCAGCATGATGCGCGCGCCAATATCGAGTTTGTTGGCGGCAAACACATTACTTAAGTTGCTGATCTCAAGTTGATATTCAGGTACGGCCCAAGTCACTTCTTTGGCTAATAGTTTGGGTTTACCATCACTGACACAGGTGATCACTCGCGTGTTTTTCCACGCTAAACTAGCGCTTGCTGGGCCTAAATGCTTAGCAAAGACATCGAGCAAGGCGCCATTAATCGATTTGGCTTTGGCGGCCACTAATACACGAGTGCCAGCGGGTAACACTTGCGATAAGCGTGTTAGCTGGTGGGCAAAGTAGCTTAAGTTCTTAGGCAACTTCATCAATACTAAGGCTAAGTTTTCAGGCAAGGTATCGCGGCTGGTAAACCATTGCAGATTATCCATTGGCAACTGATTGCGGCCATGGTTTTGTTCTGTGCCTAAAAAGCTGGTTCTGGCATCGGTTTCAACACACAGTGGCCAACTTGGATTCAGTTTCGATACACCACAGCTTAAGGCGCCGAAACTGTCGTTGATAATGGCGGTTGGCACGGCGGCTTGCTCTGACTCAATAAGGCTTTTGAGTAAGTGTTCATCGGCGGCATCCCAAGCTTGGAGATTAGATTCCTGCTGAGCCGGATACCGTAAGAGTTCGAGTTCAACACCCGCTACTGAAAATTGTGTTGTCATGTGCCACACTGCGCCAATAAATTTAAGGCGCAGATTATCGCAGATTTCATGGCGCAGTGCGACGGCTCGCATGGAGGACGTCAATGCAGCAAGGTAAGTTAGGGTTTGATACAGAGGGTGAGGCTCAAATTAAACCGCCCATCAACTTAGTGCGGGGTTATCTTAATGCTGAGCAGCAAGTGGCGCTAATGAAAGAAGCGCTGACCTATCCCTTAAGTCGCCCTGAAATCCAAGTCTTTGGTCAGCTTCACGCGATTCCTCGCCAGCAAGTGTGGTTTGGCGATTTGGGCTGCGACTATTTATATTCAGGACTGTTTATCCGCGCCTTACCTTGGCCTAAATATGCTCACAAGTTGAGGGGTAAGTTAGCGCGGGATTATGGCTTGGAGAGCAATGGGGTATTAGTGAATCGCTACGCCGATGGTAAGGATTGTATGGGTGCCCACAGTGATGATGAACCTGAAATTGCTCAGGGGAGTCATATTGCTTCTATTACCTTAGGCGCCACGCGGGATTTTGTGCTTAAGCATAAGCACAGCCAAACCAAGTACTGCATAAGTTTGCACAGTGGCGATCTACTGATCATGCACTGGCCTATGCAAAGTGACTGGTTACACAGTTTACCTAAACGTTTGAAAGTAAAAGAGCCGCGTTGGAACTATACCTTTAGACAATTAATCGTTAATTTTCATCGTTAATGCATGTGCTACACACCTTCGATGCATGGTGGTAAAAAATAATTTGGCCATGCTGGTAATATGATAAGTAGCGCCACCTACAAGCGTCGCCATTTGATCTTTTCCACTCGAAGCAGTAATCTTCGCCCACTGGATTTTCCCATTCTGAGACTCGAATATGTCCAATACTCAAACCCAGGGCACAGTGGCTAACATTATCACGCAGAAGTTAACGGCAGGTTTTTCGCCAACCCACTTAGAAGTGATTAACGAAAGTAATCGCCATCATGTACCGCCAAATTCAGAAACTCATTTTAAAGTGGTGCTCGTGAGTGGACAATTTGATGGTTTACGCCTGTTGGCTCGTCATCGATTAGTGAACACGCAATTGGCCCATGAGTTAGAGAATGGGGTGCATGCATTATCTATTCATACTTTTACTCAAAGTGAATGGGATGCGGACGCGCAAGTGGCCAATACGCCAAATTGCCGCGGATAATTAATAAATTTAAGTCTATTTTGTAGTTTTAAAGCCACTCCTAACGCGAGTGGCTTTTTTGTTTTAGGCTAATATTTTTAGTCTCGTGTAAGGTGGCAGTCTTGTTTGTTGTTTTTTGGGATAGGATATAGATGAGATGATTTCATCTTTGTTTATCTTGTTATCGGCATAATTATTTTGGTGTTATGCTTTAAAACCATAAACCCACAGTTATAGCGGCGTTGTGTCGCCCTGAGAATTTGGAGAGCCTTATGCCACTACTTGATAGTTTTACTGTTGATCACACTCGGATGAATGCCCCAGCAGTTCGTGTTGCTAAGCATATGAGCACGCCAAAGGGCGATGCGATTACGGTATTTGATCTACGTTTTTGCGCGCCGAATAAAGATATTCTCAGTGAGCGTGGTATTCACACTCTGGAGCATTTATTCGCTGGCTTTATGCGTGACCATCTAAATGGTAGCAATGTTGAGATCATCGATATTTCGCCAATGGGATGCCGTACCGGCTTTTATATGAGTTTGATTGGTGAGCCGACTGAGCGCCAAGTGGCCGATGCGTGGTTAGCTGCGATGGAAGATGTGCTTAAAGTGGTTGAGCAGTCAGAAATTCCAGAACTTAACGAGTACCAGTGTGGTACTTATGAGATGCATTCATTAGAGCAGGCACAAGATATCGCTCGTAATATCATTGCGGCTGGCGTGAGTGTCAATCGTAATGATGACTTGAAATTAAGCGATGAAATTTTGGGTAATCTGTAACGGTTAGCACTCTTACTTGTATAAGAGTGCTTAGCCAGTAAATTCAGTTTCCTGAAGTTAATAAGAGAAAGCGACGAGAGTCGCTTTTTTTTTCAAACAAACTCAGCTATTTTACAAGTTAATAACAAAAACACCGTACGCTAACAAAATTTTTGGGAGCTTGGTATGCCTAGTCGTTACTTCACAGTATCACTCTGTGCAATTTCTGTATCTCTTGCCTGTTCTAACACAACGTTCGCCGATGATTTCCACAGTCAAATGCTTGAACTGAATCAGCTCAATGACACATTCCACTCCACTGCTGACAGTTTAGCGTTAGGCCAGTTAACGGCTTTGACGGTTTTACCTGCAGATCTTAACGGAAATCCAGCAAGCATTAATATGCGCAGCGCGAGTCAAGGCGTGGCCGTATTGCAAGATAGAGTGTATTTCTCACCTGCGCCTTATTCTGCACCGCAATTACAACTATTACCCAATCTGCTGCAACAACAGAGTGTCACTGTCACGCCAATGGCGAATATGGCGGTTGGTGGGCAAGGGGCGTTTGGGGTGGTGAGTTATCAAACCTTACCTGTGGCCGAGCAAGCGGAAAACAGTAAAGTGACGCTCGAAGGCAATACTGACTCTGACTACAGTGTCGATGTGAACTGGGGCGTGAAGCAAAAAGAATACGGTATGATACTCGCGGTTAACTACAGTGATGGTAGCGGCGCCGATCACTTACTCAATGGTCAAGATACTGACCGCCAAACCACTGATATCTTATTTAAAATCAACGCTGCGAGTTTACTCGGCGCCCGAAGTCCGCAGGTGACTGAGTTTACCTATCAGTTCCTCGATGATGATAGCTATCGCTCCCAACTCGGCTTAACGCAGGCCGATTGGCAACAAGACCCGATGAGTTTGTATTCAGCCACGGCTGGAGATAAGCACCAAGGGCGGCACCATAAGTATCAACTGTCGCACCAAGTTGCGCTTAGTGGTGGGCATAAGGTCATCACAGACTTTTACTATCAATCCTATTCGCAGCAATTAAATCAACTCAATCAATTTGATGGGCAAATGCTCGATACCCAGAGTTTAGCAGCGCTGGCCGCATTTGAACGGCTGCCGACAGTCGATGGCGTCGCGGTCGCCTCCTTACAACAAGACAATGATTTCAGCTCCTTTGGTATGCAAACAGAATCGGTGAATCAATATGGCGCTCACCAAATTATCTACAGCGCCCGATACCATACCGATAAAGCCGAAATGCACTTTGGCGACCAGAAGAGCTTATGGCAGCAAGATTTAAGTTTAATGAGTGATGCGCCCAATGCGCTATCAGCCTATACCGACGATGCAACTGTATTCACTTCAGCAATCGACTCGTTATTTAATTGGGCGGGATTACAGCTCAAGCTCGCGTTAGCCTATGAGCAAGTCGACGTTGCCCGCGAGGTCGACATCGCTTATGTGGGGCTCGATGCGGTTGATTTTTCCGATAGCGATTGGATGCCGCAACTGGGCGTTTTATATGATGCAGGAGATTGGCGCCTCAGTACCGATATTCGCCGCTCATGGACCGCTGCGAGTGCGGGCAATCTTGATCAAGAAGCGCAAGTGTCATTGCATTATCAAGTCAGTGCCCAATATGCCAGCAACCGTTTTAATGCTGGTATTAAAACGTATATTCAAGATTTTGATAATCTGCATGTCAATTGTGATGCGTATACCCAATGTGCTGATAGTCGTTTGTGGGTTCAAGGTAATGTTACCGATGTACTAACCAAAGGCGTTGAGCTGGATCTTGGCTATCAATGGGATGCTGGCAGTGTGCAGTTGCCTTTAGCTTTGAATTATCAATATTCAAATGCCGAGTATCAAACCAATAGCTGCAACGAAATCCAAGGCTGCGTCGTGGCTGGCGATAGAGTGGCTTGGTTACCAGAGCAACAATTGCAGTTGAGTGCTGGGATGAAATATGACGAATATGCGATCAATGCTAATATCTTTTATCAATCTGAGCGCGAAATGGGCCAATTTGGCGCCGAATTACAGCCTGTAGCTTCACAATGGCGGGTAGATCTAGCGGCGAATTATCATTTTAACCGTCACCATGAGATTTATTTTCGGATAGAAAACCTCTTAGATGAGACATTAGTCACAACAGCATCAAATAGCGGAATTCGATCGGAAAATGGACGTATTAGCTATTTAGGTTATCAATGGCGCTTTTAAGTTGAATTTTATTTCGTTTGAATTTAAATCAATTGAAACAAATAAGATCGATTTAAGCCGCGTTTAGTGGATGTTTCGACTTTTTGCTAAATTAAATCTTTAATTATTAATGCTATAGTACCCAGTGGTCGTAATATTCGCTTTTTCTGATCTCTCATTCAGTCGGAAGCAGAACTCTGTAGTGCATGATTCTTTTAAACCAATTTTTAGGTTTGAAATCACCTATAATTTTCGTGGCGATGCCAAGTCAATTGGGGTAAACTGCGCGCGACCGGCGTGATTGCGATCGCATTTCTGTAATAAACCTGCGCTAGCTCAATGCAGTAGGTTTTTATTTAAAACTTACGTATTTAGCAGGAACGCGGCGCATTGTCTTTCCTTCAAACGTAGTGCTTGTGGATATGATTACAATTAAGAAAGGATTGGAACTGCCTATAGCAGGCGGACCAGAGCAAGTTATCCATAATGGCCCAGCCATTAGACATGTAGCTACTTTGGGTGAAGAGTATATTGGCTTACGTCCAACGATGAAGATCAAAGTGGGCGATAAAGTACAAAAAGGCCAGGTTCTTTTTGAAGATAAGAAGAATTTAGGCGTTAAATATACGGCTTTAGCCAGTGGTACTATATTAGACATTAATCGGGGCGCTCAGCGTGTTTTGCAGTCTGTTGTCATTGAAGTTGAAGGAAACGAAAGTGTTACCTTTGCTAAATATGATGCCACTGCGCTTGATACGCTGGACTCACAGTTAGTTCGTGACAATCTGATTGAATCAGGTTTATGGACTGCTTTGCGAACTCGTCCCTTTAGCAAAGTGCCTGCTGTAGACTCTTCTGCTGCTGGTATTTTTGTCACCGCAATAGATACTCAACCTCTTGCCGCTGATCCCGTTGTGGTGATCCGTGAGCATAAAGAAGATTTTGCTAACGGTCTTAAGATTTTAGCAAGACTTACTGACGGTAAAGTTTACCTTTGTAAAGCGCCTGGCGCTGATATTCCTGCCGCAAACGCCCAAGTTGAAGAATTTGCCGGTGTGCACCCTGCAGGATTAGTTGGTACTCACATTCACTTCTTATTGTCTGCTTCTGCAAAACGTACCGTTTGGCATATTGGTTACCAAGACGTAATAGCTGTTGGTCAGTTATTTACTACGGGTGAACTCAATACCGAACGTGTTATTGCGATCGCAGGCCCTAAAGCGGCTAAGCCAAGACTACTACGCACTGTAATGGGTGCCAGTATGACGGAACTAACTGCCGGTGAAGCCTTAGATGGCGATGTTCGTCTAATTTCAGGCTCAGTTCTGAACGGTCGTACAGCTGTTGGCCCACAGGGGTATTTAGGTCGTTACCATACTCAAGTCAGTTTGCTAGAAGAAGGCACAGAAAAAGAATTTTTAGGCTGGGTTTTACCTGGTTCAGACAAATATTCTATCACTCGTGCATTCTTAGGGCATCTTGTTCCTTCTCGTCTGTTCAATATGACGACCAGTACAGGTGGTTCAGACCGCGCTATGGTACCTATTGGTAACTATGAGCGTGTCATGCCATTGGACATTCTTCCTACTATGCTGTTGCGTGATTTAATTTCAGGTGACTTTGATGGTGCTGCTACTTTAGGGGCATTAGAGTTAGATGAAGAAGATCTTGCACTGTGTACGTTCGTATGTCCTGGCAAGTATGACTACGGTTCATATTTGCGTGACTGTTTAAATACGATCGAGAGGGAAGGCTAATGAGCTTGAAAGATTTTTTCGAACGTATTGAGCCCGACTTTGAGAAGGGCGGTAAATACGAAAAGTTTTATGCCCTGTTTGAAGCGGCATATACGATTTTTTATACTCCAGGCAAAGTGAACAAGGGCAAAACCCACGTTCGTGATAACCTCGACCTAAAACGTATGATGATTACGGTTTGGGCTTGTGCCTTCCCAGCGATGTTCGTGGGAATGTACAACGTAGGTTTACAAGCTCAAGTTGCATTAATCGCGGGTTTTGCGACTCCTGATGTATGGCAAGTAAGCTTGTTCAGCCTATTTGGTACTGAACTGACTGCAAACTCTGGCTGGCCAGCACTGATGTGGTACGGCGCTTGTTTCTTCCTACCTATCTATGCGGTGACCTTTGCCGTAGGTGGTATATGGGAAGTACTGTTCGCCTCTATCCGTGGTCATGAAATCAACGAAGGTTTCTTCGTGACTTCTATCCTGTTTGCTTTAACGCTGCCAGCCACTATTCCATTATGGATGGTCGCGCTGGGTATTACCTTCGGTGTGGTCGTGGCGAAAGAAGTATTCGGTGGTACAGGGCGTAACTTCTTAAACCCAGCACTAGCGGGTCGTGCCTTCTTGTTCTTCGCTTATCCGTTGAACATGTCAGGTGATACCTCATGGGTTGTGGCTGATGGCTACTCAGGTGCAACTGCACTGAGCCAAGCGGCGTCTGGCACGTTAGATTACGCAATCAACCAAAACTGGTGGAATTCGTTCTTCGGTTTCATTCCTGGTTCTGTCGGTGAAGTGTCTACATTAGCGATTCTGTTAGGTGGTTTGGTCATCATCTACACGCGTATCGCATCATGGCGTATCGTTAGCGGTGTAATGGTCGGTATGATTGCCATTTCTACTCTGCTTAACTTTGTCGGTAGCGACACTAACCCAATGTTTGCAATGCCTTGGTACTGGCACTTAGTGTTAGGTGGTTTTGCGTTTGGTATGATTTTTATGGCGACAGACCCGGTGTCAGCGTCATTTACTAATCAAGCTAAATGGGCATACGGTATCTTGATTGGTGCAATGGCTGTGTTTATCCGCGTGATTAACCCTGCATTCCCTGAAGGCATGATGTTGGCAATCTTGTTTGCTAACTTGTTCGCGCCATTGTTCGACCACTTCGTGGTTCAGGCAAATATCAAGCGGAGGATTGCCCGTGGCTAATAATAAAGATTCGTTCGGCAGAACCTTATTTGTCGTCGTTGGCCTGTGTTTGATTTGTGCGATATTTGTATCTACTGCAGCCGTTCTACTGAGACCGACTCAAGCAGAAAATAAACTGCTCGATAAGCAAAAGTATATTCTGGAAGCCGCAGGTCTTATCGATACTAAAGCTGGCAAGGTTACTAAAGCGCAAATTTTGGATACATACGGCAAACACATCGAAGCTAAACTGGTCGATTTAAAAACGGGTGCTTGGGTTGAGGGTGTTAATGCTGACACGTTCGATCAACGTAAAGCGTCTCGTGATGTGAAAACCTCATTTGTACCTGAGAATGACATTGCGTCTGTGAAGCGTGTAGCGGATAACGCCGTGGTTTATCTGGTTCGTGATGAACAAGGTAAGTTAACGAGTGTCATTCTACCAATCCATGGTTATGGCCTATGGTCAACTATGTACGCCTTCCTTGCGATGGATGCTGACCTAAACACAGTGCAAAGCTTAGTCTACTACGAGCAAGGTGAAACACCTGGCTTAGGTGGCGAAGTACAAAATGCACAGTGGAAAGCGAAATGGCATGGCAAAAAGTTATTTGATGAGCAAGGTAAACTCGCTATCAGCGTAACTAAAAACCCAGCTGTTGCTAGCACTGAATACGGTGTTGATGCATTGTCTGGTGCAACCTTAACCAGTAACGGTGTACAACATTCACTGACATTCTGGTTAGGAAAAGAAGGTTTTGCGAGTTTCATTGAAAAAGCACGCAATGGAGGTCTCAGCTAATGTCTGACGCTAAAGAACTGAAACAGGTTCTGACAGGACCGATAGTCAACAACAACCCGATTGCTTTACAAGTACTGGGTGTATGTAGTGCATTAGCAGTAACGAGTAAACTCGAGACTGCTCTGGTAATGGCGCTGGCGTTAACTGCGGTAACTGCGTTTTCGAACCTGTTTATCTCAATGATCCGAAATCATATTCCAAGCAGTGTGCGTATTATCGTGCAGATGACCATTATTGCCTCTTTGGTGATCGTGGTTGACCAATTGCTACAGGCTTATGCTTATCAGATCTCTAAGCAGTTGTCGGTATTCGTGGGCTTAATCATTACGAACTGTATCGTAATGGGGCGCGCCGAAGCCTACGCGATGAAAACACCGCCAATGTTGAGCTTTATGGATGGTATCGGTAACGGTTTAGGTTACGGTGTCATTCTGTTAGCGGTTGGCTTCGTACGTGAACTGTTTGGTAACGGTTCTCTGTTCGGTGTTGAAATCCTGCACAAGATCTCTGATGGCGGCTGGTATCAACCAAACGGTTTGCTACTACTGCCTCCGAGTGCGTTCTTCCTGATCGGTATTCTGATTTGGATTATACGTACCTATAAGCCAGAGCAAGTTGAAGCAAAAGGGTAAGTGCGATGGAACATTATATTAGCCTGTTAATTCGCTCTGTTTTCATTGAAAACATGGCACTGGCCTTCTTCCTAGGTATGTGTACTTTCTTGGCTGTGTCTAAGAAAGTGACCACTGCTATGGGCCTAGGGATTGCGGTAGTTGTAGTGTTAACTATCTCTGTCCCAGCAAACCAAGTTATCTATCAAGGGCTGCTTGCTCCTGGTGCACTTGCTTGGGCTGGCGCACCTGAAGCTGACTTAAGCTTCTTGAAATTCATTACCTTTATCGGTGTGATTGCGGCTTTGGTTCAAATTCTGGAAATGGCACTAGACAAGTACTTTCCGCCTTTGTACAACGCATTAGGTATTTTCTTACCTTTGATCACAGTGAACTGCGCGATTTTCGGTGCGGTATCATTCATGGTTGAGCGTGACTACAAGTTAGGCGAGAGTGTGGTGTTTGGTTTCGGCTCAGGAGTGGGTTGGGCATTAGCTATCGTATTGATGGCCGGTATCCGTGAGAAGCTGAAGTATGCCGACGTGCCTAACGGTCTGCGTGGTTTAGGTATTACCTTTATTACTGCGGGTTTAATGGCCTTAGGTTTCATGTCGTTTTCTGGTGTGTCTCTGTAAGAGATGCATAACGGCTTCTTGAATTGGACCTTCTAAGGATAAGTTAATGGATATTCTTGGTATTTTTAAATCTACTCCGCTTGAGGTTTACCTCGGTGTGAGTATGTTTACTGCTATCGTCCTCATCTTGGTATTAGTGATTTTATTCGCTAAGTCTAAGTTAGTGGCTAGCGGTGACATCACGATCGGCATCAATGACGATCCTGAAAAAGCAATTACAACCGGTGCTGGTGGTAAGTTGTTAGGTGTTTTGGCTAATAGCGGTATCTTCGTATCGAGTGCGTGTGGTGGCGGTGGCTCATGTGGTCAATGTCGCGTGGTGATTAAGTCTGGTGGCGGTGATATTCTGCCAACCGAACTTGATCACATCAGCAAAGGTGATGCCCGTAAAGGTTGTCGTCTTTCTTGTCAGGTTAACGTTAAGAACGATATGGAAATCGAGCTTGACGAAGAAATCTTTGGTATCAAGAAATGGGAATGTGAAGTTATCTCTAACGATAACAAAGCCACTTTCATTAAGGAACTGAAGCTGCAAATTCCTGATGGCGAGTCTGTACCATTCCGTGCTGGTGGTTATATTCAAATCGAAGCTCCGGCTCACCATGTTAAATATGCAGATTTTGATGTACCTGCAAAATACCGTGGCGACTGGGAACACTTTGGTTTCTTCAATCTTGAGTCTAAGGTTGATGAAGAAACTATCCGTGCATACTCGATGGCTAACTACCCAGAAGAGTTCGGTATTATTATGCTGAACGTGCGTATTGCTACGCCTCCACCACGTAACCTGACCCTGCCTTGCGGTAAGATGTCATCTTACATTTGGAGCTTGAAAGCTGGCGATAAAGTCACGATTTCAGGCCCATTCGGTGAATTCTTCGCGAAAGATACCGATGCTGAAATGGTGTTTATCGGCGGTGGTGCGGGTATGGCGCCAATGCGTTCACATATCTTCGACCAACTGAAGCGTCTTCACTCTAAACGTAAGATGAGCTTCTGGTACGGTGCACGTTCTAAGCGTGAAATGTTCTACGTAGAAGACTTCGATGGCCTCGCGGCTGAGAATGATAACTTCGTATGGCATGTGGCACTTTCAGATCCTCAGCCAGAGGATAACTGGGATGGTTACACAGGTTTTATTCATAACGTATTATATGAAAACTATCTGAAAAACCATGATGCACCAGAAGATTGTGAGTTCTACATGTGTGGACCTCCAATGATGAACGCTGCCGTCATTGGTATGTTGAAAAATCTTGGTGTCGAAGACGAAAACATCCTGTTGGATGACTTCGGCGGCTAATGTTCATTCGTCCTAGATAAAAGAGTTGCAGATGTTAAGGATATCCTTTCATCTGCAACTTTTGCGTTTAAGGGCATAAATAAGAGTGGTAGGTCATTATGTTTCAGACCTTAAAAATCAATAGCTCAGTATTAAAGCATTCAGTAAATTGGCTGGTCCTTCTAGGGCTGGCCTTTTTTGTTTCAGCTTGTGCCAAACAGAACGAAATGATTTCGTTGTCTGGCAGCACTATGGGTACCACGTATCATATTAAAGTCGTTCCGAATGAGCAGATGCCCACAGCGCAGTTACTGCAAGAGGAAATTGATTTAGCCCTTGAGCTCGTCAATGACCAAATGTCGACATACCGACCTAATTCAGAATTATCTCGTTTCAACCAATTGCCATTGGAACAAAGTGTTGAAGTCTCACCGGATACCATCAAAGTGGTACAAGAGGGAGTACGTTTATATCAAGTGACGGATAAGGCACTTGATATTACCTTAGGTCCTTTAGTTAACCTGTGGGGATTTGGGCCAGATAAGCGTCCAACAAAGGTCCCGAGTCAGGCCGATATCGATGCGGCGAAAGCCAAAACAGGTATTAGTGAACTTTCCATTGAAGGTAACCGTCTAACTAAGCACAACGCCCATTTATACGTAGACCTATCATCTATTGCCAAAGGGTTTGGGGTTGATAAAGTGGCTTCCATTCTTGATAAATACAACGCTGCTGGATATTTAGTTGAAATTGGTGGGGAGCTGAGTATCAAAGGCACTAAGTCCGATGGCAGTGCTTGGCGCGTTGCAATAGAGCAACCGACCGACGATGGTACTGAAGCGATACAACAAATTATCGCGCCGGGTACCATGGCAATGGCGACATCAGGCGATTATCGTAATTATTATGAGGAAGACGGCCAGCGTTTTACCCATATAATTGATCCGCGTACGGGCATGCCGATTAATCATAAACTCGCATCCGTGACAATATTGCATCAAAATTGTATGACAGCTGACGGTTTTGCTACGGCCATGATGGTTTTAGGGACCGAAGCATCATTGGAGCTTGCCAAGCAGCAACACTTGGCGATAATGCTAATTGAAAAGCAAGGCGACGGATTTAAGGTCTATTACAGCGACGCCTTCAAGCCTTTCCTTATCTAGTTTTTGGAGTAAACCATGACCTCTTTTATCGCGGCATTTGTGATTTTGTTATTATTCTTTTTGTTCATGTCGATAGGTTATCTCATAAAGCGCAAGGCCGTTGAAGGAAGTTGTGGCGGTTTAGGTGTTCTAGGGATTGAGAAAGCGTGTGATTGTGATGACCCTTGTGACAAACGTAAGCGTCGTATGGCCGCTGAAGAAGCGCGCCGTGAGAAGTTAACAAAAGACCGTATTATTTAATTGTCTTAACTAAATGACCTGCAGAGACGTAAAACTTATCTCTAGTTCAGGTTAAATAATAGCCTCCCATTGTGGAGGCTATTTTTTTGCCTCAGATTTATCTACATGGCCTAACCGTTTGAGATTTATCCTTATGATATGAGTAAGATGGCCTGTGAATCTAAGTGTGAATGAGAACGGTTTTTATCATTAAGTGAGTGAAATATAAAGATAATTTGAGTTATAGGCTAAATTGTACTAGGCTAGTCGTTTGATATAGATCAATCTTTTCTCGTTTACCAAGGATAGTAACTTATGAAAGGTCATCCTAAAGTGGTTGGACAACTGAATCGGGTGCTTACCTGTGAGTTGACTGCCATCAATCAATATTTTCTCCATGCCCGCATGTTTAAACATTGGGGCTTTGAGAAGCTTAATCACGTTGAATATAAAAAATCCATTCAAGACATGAAGCATGCCGATAAGCTTATCGAGCGGGTATTATTTTTAGAAGGATTACCTAATTTGCAGCAACTTGAAAAGCTGCGTATTGGTGAGCATAGCGAAGAAATGCTCGGCTGCGATGCGGCCATGGTACAAGAGCAACTCATTATACTGCGTGATGCGATTAGCTTGTGTGAAGCAGAGCAGGACTATGTGAGCCGCGATCTGCTGGAAGACATTCTCGAAGACGAAGAAGAGCATTTAGATTGGCTTGAATCGCAGCAAGAGCTTATTACCTTAACGGGTATTCAAAATTATCTACAATCGCAAATTAGCGACCAATAGGAGCGGAATATGAAAGGCGATAAAGACGTTATCGATGCGTTAAATCGACTCCTAACGGGAGAACTCTCGGCCATGGATCAATATTTTGTCCATGCCCACATGTATGAAGATTGGGGATTCAATGAGCTCTATGAACGTATTGCCCATGAGTCAGACGATGAAAAAGCCCATGCTGCTAAGTTAGTGCAGCGCATTTTATTTCTCGAAGGTACGCCTGATGTTGCCGCCCGTGAGGCATTAAACATAGGTAAAGATGTAACTGAAATGATGCGTAACGATCTCGCCTACGAGTACAAGGTCGCAGATGATTTACGCCAAGTCATTGCACTGTGTGAGCAAAAACAAGATTACCAGACCCGCGAAATTCTCGAAGTGTTGCTCGACGATACTGAATCTGATCATATGTACTGGCTTGAGAAACAACTCGGACTGATTGACCGCATCGGGTTGCCAAATTATTTACAAACTAAGATGTAATCTATAACCCCAGTGCCGATAAGCCTTGGTGCTGGGGTTAATCTACATAATCTATACTCTCTTTTGTACGACAAGCCTGCTTCTACATACCTTGTGTCTTCCCTGTTGCCCTTCGCGAATAAATACTAGACAGTTAACGCTTTAGTTTACTTTCCTCAAGTACCTATTCCTACCCCGCTATCTCAAGCTTAATAGATCAAAATATCTCTCAGGTGTCTTTATCCAGCATAAAAGTCGTGGCAAATATGTCACAATGCTTGATAACTGTTTTTATATACAGTATTTTGGCGCTGGAGGCATTCAACGTGCGAAAAATTATTCACATCGATATGGACTGCTATTTTGCTGCGGTGGAAATGCGTGACTTTCCTGAGTATCTTGGCAAACCTTTAGCCGTGGGCGGCAGTAGTGATCGCCGCGGCGTTATTAGCACTTGTAGTTACGAGGCGCGTAAATTTGGCGTACGTTCAGCGATGGCCACGGCTTATGCTTTTAAGTTGTGCCCCGATCTTATTCTGGTGCCTGGTCGTATGCAGGTTTACAAACAAGTGTCGTTGCAGATCCGTGAAATATTTTCCCGCTATACGTCATTGATTGAGCCGCTGTCTCTCGATGAAGCCTATTTAGACGTGAGTGAGTGCCAACAATATAAAGGTTCTGCTACCTTAATAGCCCAAGCTATTCGCCGTGATATTTTAATGGAAACGGGGTTAACGGCATCGGCAGGTATAGCGCCAATTAAGTTTCTCGCTAAGATCGCATCGGATCTGAATAAACCCAATGGTCAATATGTGATCACGCCAGATACTGTGCCTGAGTTCGTTAAAACCTTATCCTTACGAAAAATTCCCGGTGTAGGTAAAGTTACCGCTGAAAAGTTAGCCTTGTTAGGGCTCCATACCTGCAGTGATGTACAAGCCTATTCTAAAACTGAGCTTGTGGCGCGATTTGGCAAATTTGGCAGTGTATTGATTGAGCGTTCTTACGGCATAGATGAGCGGGGTATTTCTGCTGACAGAGAGCGTAAATCAGTCGGTGTAGAAACCACACTGGCAAAAGATATCTATCATTTAGATCAATGCCAACAAATTATACCTGGATTAATTCAAGAGTTGCTGCAGCGCTTGGATCGCGGCGCTAAAAACAGACAAATATGCAAACAAGTGGTAAAGCTCAAATTTAACGATTTTAAGCAGACCACTATTGAACATCGCAGTGACCAAGTCTCAATTGAGATGTTTTATGAGCTACTTGCGCAAGCGATGGTAAGGCAGGAGGGGCGCGGCATTCGGCTACTGGGGATTTCGGTTGGGTTGGCAGATTCTATCCACATTATTCCCACGCTTATCCCAGCCCAAACGCAACTCAATTTAGCGTTTTAATAACGCTTAGCAACGTGACCAAGTTTTCAGACTAGTGCTAAAAATAAGCCGCATCGTCATTAAGCTGATGCGGCTTTATATTAAAAGCGAACGAAGTAAGTAAACTTCGTTAAGGCTTAAGCCTTAACGGGAATGCGCTCGAGTACCGCTAGTAACAAGGTCCAGTACTGGCCGACTGTGGTGATATTCACCATCTCATCTGGTCCGTGTGGATAACGGATCGTGGGGCCAATCGAGACCATATCCATCTCAGGGTAAGGTTTCTTGAATAAACCACACTCAAGACCCGCATGGATCACCATGATCACTGGCTCTTTTTGGTAAATGTCTTGATAGGTTTCGCGTACTATAGCCATCACAGGCGAGCTGTTATCTGGTTTCCAACCTGGGTAAGCGCCGCTTAAATCGATATCGGCTCCGGCTAAGTTGGTCAGCGCAGTTAACATGCCTTCGACTTGAGTACGGCCAGAATCGATCAGTGAGCGGATAAGGCACAGGATAGTGACTTCTTCATCATCAGTGCTGATCACGCCTACGTTGAGTGAGGTTTCAGTCACACCTTCTACTTCATCACTCATGCGGATCACGCCGTTCGGGCACACATGCAGCAAATCGATCAGGGTATTTTGGCTGTTTTCGCTCATCACACGTTTTGGCGTTGGGATAGTGTTTAACACTAAACGTATATCAGGATCGGCAATGGCGAGTTCGGTGCGGATAAGCGCTTCAAACTCAGCGACTTTTTCGTTTAATGCACTGACGTTTTCTTCTGGCAACATAAAGCTGATGTTGGCTTCCCGTGGAATCGCATTACGCAATGAACCGCCGCTAAATTGTGTCAGCTCTAACGCTAAATCATCTGCATTTTCAAATAGGAAACTCGCCAATAACTTGTTGGCGTTGCCGCGACCTAAGTGAATATTCACTCCAGAGTGACCGCCTTTTAAGCCAGATAAATGCAGGCTAAAGGCAGAGTAACTTTGCTCAGACGCTTGCCACACCATTGGCAGTGTGATTTGAGCATCGACACCGCCGGCGCAGCCCATGTAAATTTCACCTTCTTGCTCTGAGTCGGTATTGATCAGAATGTCAGCGTCTAACATGCCCGCTTGTAAACCAAAAGCGCCTGTCATGCCCGCTTCTTCATCTATCGTCAGCAGCACTTCTAATGGGCCGTGCTTGATATCATCAGAGCCTAAAATGGCCAGCGCCGATGCCATGCCAATACCGTTATCTGAACCTAAGGTTGTACCCTTGGCTTTAACCCAATCGCCATCGACATAAGCTTCGATAGGATCTTTAGTAAAATCATGCACTTTATCGGCATTTTTTTGTGGCACCATATCGATATGGGCTTGAATGACCACGATTTTACGATCTTCCATTCCAGGCGTAGCCGGTTTGCGGATGATCAAGTTGCCAACGGCATCTTCAACGACGGCAAGTTGCTTGCTTTTTGCCCACGCTTGAATGTGCTGGCTTAAGGCTTGCTCATGCTTAGATGGATGGGGAATCGCGCAAATTTGTTCAAACCATTGCCATAAAGGCTGTGGGTATAACTGACTTAAAGCTGTCACTTGAGTGTCCCTCATAAGGTCTTGTGGGTATAGGGCAAATTTGCGGCCATTCTACCACATTCTGCGCAGCCAAATAATCTCAGCATCACAGGCTTTTGTTACGCTGGCAGCCAAAGTTTCCAGTTGGGATTTTTCAGAGGGTCTCGATACCACTTTTAGATTGGTAATTAAGCGATAGAGCGGGAATAATGCAGGCACAATAATGAAAAAGGATGGGTTATGTTTCAAGTTAACTTCGTTGATGTAAAAGCAGAAAATGCCATTTTTGATGGTGAAGGCTGGGATGCTGTTGTGGTGGTGACGCCAGATCTGGATGCTATAGGTTTTGATGAGATCAGTTTATTGGCTCAGCACGGTGCCCACGTGGATAAGCGCGTAGGTAAGAGCCCGACATTACTGTTTGCGCCAGGGCTTGCTGGAGGTCGCTTGATCATCGCGCCTGTCACCCAAGTGAACGACGAGTATGTGGACGTGCGTGTGTATGCCGATGCCGCTAGGGCGGCGATTGCTATCGCAAAAGAGGCGGGCGCCAAACGTCCGTTATTATATGTGGTGCCATCGAAGGAGCTGCGTTTTGGTTTTGCCTCTGAAGTTGCAGCATTAGCCTGCGGTCAAGAACTGTGGCAAGCCTTAGAGCTGCGTGAAGCGACGGGCCTAACGCCTTCATTTGAGGCCATAGGGTTATTATCTTCGTCAACCCATAACAGCAATTTGCTCAATGCGTTAGAAGCGGGCCGTGTATTAGCGCGGGATTTATGTGGTACTGAACCTGAGCGCATGTCGGCTAAAGCCTTTGCTGACTATTGTCTGCAATCCTTAGCGGGCAGCGTGATCAAAACCGCAGTGGTAGAAGACAGAGATATTTTAGAGCGTGACTATCCGCTGCTCAGTGCCGTGGCGCGCTCCTCTTTTGCCGTCGGTCGTCATCAACCTCGGGTGGTGAAATTAGAATATCTGCCAGAGGGTGAAGTGACTCGTACTTTCCTGTTCGCGGGTAAGGGCGTGATCTACGATACCGGCGGCGCTGATCTGAAAGTCGGCGGTTCTATGGCGGGCATGAGCCGTGATAAAGGCGGCGCTTCTGCTGTGGCGGGGCTATTCAAAACCCTGTCAATGCTCAAGCCTAAGGGCATTCGTGTGATTGCCGAGTTAGGTTTAGTGCGTAACAGCATAGGAAGCGAAGCCTTCGTGACCGATGAAATCATCACCAGTCATGCGGGTGTGCGAGTGCGGATTGGTAATACGGACGCCGAAGGGCGCTTAGTGCTGGCGGATTTACTGAGCCATTTACGCATCAAAGCCGTGTCGGCGGTGAAGCCTGAGATGTTTTCGGTCGCAACACTCACAGGTCATGTCGTACGTTGTTATGGCAGTTATCCCGCGGCGGTGGAAAACTCAGTGGCGAGTGCGCAGCAATGCGCTGTCACTTTACAACAGCAGGCGACTCAATGGGGCGAACCCTTTGAAGTGTCTACATTACGCCCTGAAGACTTCGCTAAGATCCGCGATGTATCAGGCGCTGCTGAAATATTATCGTCAAATAATGCGCCATCATCGATTACAGCCCGTGGACATCAATATCCTGCGGCATTTTTACTGAAAGCCTCTGGACTATTTGATCATGGGGTAAATGCCCCTATTCCCTTGGCTTACACACACTTAGATATCGCAGGCAGTGCGACCGAAGGTGATCCGCTCTACGGCAAACCTACCGCGAGTCTGCTGGTGGGCTTGTATCAATATCTGATCAATCGCTAACGAGTAGTAGTAACAAATAGAAATAATTCTGTAATATCTTACTTATTAGATGGTTACAGGGTTATTTCTGTTTTTCTGTGAAGCAGATCGACATTAACCTCACTATAATTGTGTAATTTAATTACACGCAAAGGCCTTAATTAAAAAAAATACAAATAAAGGTTGTAATAAAACTACAAAACCATATAATGATTTTCGTGGATTAGGCACTAGCCTATTCCCTCTAGTCTATCCAGGATGGATAAATTTCTCCAAGGACCCGAGTGACAAGTCGTCTCAACGGATATGAGAATCTCTAGTTCCATGGAACCGAGCCAAGCTTTACTAGAGTACTTAATCACAACTAATTTAGGAGTATTGACTATGTCTTATACAGGCAGCAAACATATTTATTGGCAGAACACTTGGTTTAATACTGATGTTTTGCGTGGCGGTTTATTCGCCATGAGCTTTAAGGCCTAACCCTCCTTAAAGTTTGAGTTTCCATCATCCATCAACCTTGTATCGCCTTTTTGGCGTGTTTAGACTCAAGTAGTATGTTTGTGTTTTTGCATGAATATACCAGGTTTTTCCCGTTAGCGCGGTAATGTACTTCCCCGAAAGGGACGCTTGAAATATGTCTTTGCCTGCTCATTGAGCAGGCTTTTTTTTTGCTTATTTTTTAAATTAATGACTTTTTATTAAAGTAGATTGAGCTTTTGGGCCTTTAAAAAGTTTGTTCTCGCAGCAAGTTAGAAATAGTCAGAATCATTCCATTCAGTCTTACATCCAGTGCTCATGCCACTAAAATTGTTACTGGCATTTATAATGAGTCGCTAGATATTTTGCCTTTGTTATACCCTTGCCAATTTTCTGGCCTGACCAGCCTAAACTCCCTATACTTGCAACAAATATAGCCATGTTAAAAATGGTGATATGTAGTGACCCTACCTACTTAAAATAAAAAGGCATCCAGTTTCATGTTAGAAAAATTGTTCAAACTTAAACAAAATCAAACGAGCCTCAAGCAGGAAGCTATCGCAGGTTTGACCACATTTATGACCATGGCTTACATTATTTTTGTTAATCCCATGATGTTAGCCGATGCGGGGATGGACCATGGGGCTGTGTTTGTTGCCACTTGTTTAGCCGCTGCCGTTGGCTGTTTAGTGATGGGCTTGATGGCGAATTATCCTATCGCGCTTGCACCTGGTATGGGGCTTAACGCCTTTTTTACTTATACAGTTGTGGGTGAGATGGGTTACAGCTGGGAAACAGCCCTCGGCGCGGTATTTCTGTCGGGAATTTGCTTTCTCATTTTGTCTTTAGTACGTATTCGAGAGTGGATAGTCAATAGTATTCCTATGTCGCTGCGTATTGGTATTGCCGCCGGTATTGGTTTGTTCCTCGCGCTGATTGGTCTTAAGAGTGCAGGTATTGTGGTGGCAAACCCTGCAACATTAGTGACTTTAGGCGATATTACTGCCTTTCCGGCAGTGATGGCGGTGTTAGGTTTTTTCCTGATTATTGCGTTAGTGCAACGTGGGATGAAATCGGCGGTGATGTTAAGCATCCTGATTATCACTGGCCTTGGGCTGATATTTGGCGATGTGCAGTATAACGGCATTGTATCTATGCCGCCGTCGATCATGCCAACATTTATGAAGATGGACTTATCTCAAGTATTTGAAGTCAGTATGTTATCGGTCGTATTCGCTTTCTTATTTGTCGATCTATTTGATACCTCTGGTACCTTAGTTGCCGTTGCGCAGCGCGGTGGTTTTCTTGACGATAAGGGCCGCTTACCACGTTTAAATCGTGCTTTAACCGCCGATAGTTTGGCAACTATTGCAGGCGCAGCCTTGGGGACATCGACGACAACAAGCTATGTAGAAAGTACCGCGGGCGTCAGTGTGGGTGGTCGTACTGGTTTAACTGCTGTGGTGGTGGGATTACTGTTTATTGCCGCGTTATTTATATCACCCTTAGCTGGCATGATCCCTGCTTACGCTACTGCGGGTACGCTGCTTTATGTGGCTATTTTGATGATGTCAGGGCTTATGCATGTGGAATGGGAAGATTTAACCGAAGCCGCCCCTGTCGTTGTGGTGTGTATTTTAATGCCGCTGACTTTTTCTATCGCAACGGGCATTGCCTTCGGGATGATTTCCTATGCGGCGATTAAGTTAATGACTGGTCGTTTTAGCGATCTCAATGTCGGCATATTAGTGATTGCTGCACTGTTTTTGGCTAAATTTATTTACGGTTAATGGTGTATATAGTGCAGCGCCGTCGGTCATGCTTGTACGCACTATGAGCCATACTGATTAGCGCAAACGAGTATGCATATTGTCTACAATAGACAATATTTTTTGAGGGTCATCTAACAGATGACCCTTTTTAATGTACGATTTCTAACAAACTCCAAAATTTATCTCTAGTTAACCACTCCTTGCTACCAATTACCCAGCGGATTAGGTATAAGGGCTGTTCGGTTATTTTTTACTAATGAATAATGAACTTAAGTGATATTGCGTATCGCCGCGTGGTAGTGAAATTAGGGACGAGTGTGCTGACCTCTGGCAGTAAACAGCTAGATAAAGCCCACATGGTTGAGCTTGCTCGTCAAATGGCCGCACTGATGAAGTCTGGGGTCGAAGTCGTTTTATGTACCTCAGGGGCCATTGCCGCTGGGCGCGAACATCTCCAATACCCGACACTGCCCGACACTATGGCGAATAAACAATTATTAGCCGCTGTCGGGCAAAGCCAGTTGATCCTCGCGTGGTCACAACTCTTTAGTATTTATGGGCTGCATGTGGGCCAATTGCTGCTGACCCGTGCCGATTTGCAGGATAGAGAACGTTACCTTAATGCCCGCGATACACTTAATGCGCTGTTAGCTAATAATATTGTGCCGATCATCAATGAAAACGATGCGGTGGCTACTAACGAAATCAAAGTGGGCGATAACGATAATTTATCGGCCCGTGCGGCGCTGCTGTGTGATGCTGATTTATTGATTTTATTGACGGATCAGAAGGGCTTATTCGATGCTGATCCACGCACTAATCCCAATGCTAAATTGATTTCGCAGGTAGTGACAATTGACGATAGCCTGCGGATGCTGGCCGGCGGATCTGTGTCTGGTTTAGGCACAGGCGGAATGTCGACTAAATTGGAGGCGGCGGATATTGCTCGCCGTGCGGGGATTGAAGTCGTTATTGCCTCTGGTCATCACCCCGATGTGATTAAAAAAGTGGTGAGTAAAGAATCGGTTGGCACGCATTTTAGTGCCATCGAAAACCCGCTCGAAAGCCGTAAACAGTGGATTTTAGCTGGCCCTGCGACCCAAGGCTCTTTAGTGCTCGATGCGGGCGCAGTGAAAGCGGTGACAGACAAGGGCCGCAGCCTATTATCTAAAGGTATTGTCGGTGTTAAAGGCAAATTTGAGCGCGGTGCAACGCTGCAATTAGTCGATCAACAGGGTAAAGTGATAGCCAAAGGAATGACACGTTATTGCGCTCAGGCCCTAGGTTTAATCGCAGGTAAACATTCCGACGAGATCGAGTCAGTACTCGGTTACGATTATGGTGATGCAATAGTGCATCGCAACGACATGGTAGTCCTATAAGCGAGGTCTGTTTTGAGTCAAATTCAGCAAGAGCAATATATACAGCAACTTGGCATAAATGCTAAACAGGCAAGTTATGCTTTAGCGAACTTAACGGCAAGCCAAAAAGCCGAGTTACTCAAAGCCATTGCCGATGCGTTAACCCTTAATACGCTGGCGATTTTAGCCGCTAATGCCAAAGATGTGGCTGCGGCTAAAGCGGATGGGCTCACCTATGCAATGATCGACCGATTATTGTTAGATGAGGCGCGTCTGGCGGGGATCATCGGCGATATTAGTGACGTTATTAGTCTTGCCGATCCCGTTGGCGAAGAGTTCGGTAGTCAATTACTCGATAACGGGTTAAGGCTCACTCGCCGCCGAGTACCGCTTGGGGTGATTGGGGTTATTTATGAGGCGCGGCCCAATGTGACGGTTGATATTGCGGTGCTGGCACTCAAAACCGGCAACGCGGTTATTCTTCGTGGTGGTAAAGAAACCCTGCAATCGAATAAGTTAATCAGTGACGTGATCCGCAGCGCTGTGGTCGCCCAAGGTTTGCCTATCGATGCGGTGCAATTTATCGACTCGCCAGATAGAGCACTAGTGACAGGTTTACTTAAGCTTGACCAATATGTCGACATGATAGTGCCCCGCGGTGGTCAAGCGCTGCAGCGTTTATGCGCAGAGCAGGCGACAATCCCCGTAATATTAGGGGGGATTGGTATTTGCCATTTGTATGTTGATAAAAATGCCGATCTTGAACGTGCGCTCGCGGTGATTGCTAACGCCAAAGTGCAACGTCCAACCGTGTGTAATGCGCTCGATACTTTGCTGGTGGATGAGCGGGTGGCGAGCACATTTGTGCCGCAAATTGCCGAATATCTACATCGTTTAGGTGTGCGTTTTTCAGTCTGTGAGCAAACTTATACATTGCTTGATGGCTTAGGTTTTGATCTTTCCCTCGCCAAGCCTGAAGATTTTGGTATCGAGTGGTTGTCGTTAACCATAGGTATCAAAGTGGTGAGCGATATTGACGCCGCCGTTGGTCATATTCGTCACTATTCTAGCGGCCATTCTGAAGCGATTTTAACTGATGATATTCATGCCGCGGCGCACTTTATGAATGAAGTGAACTCTGCTGCTGTATATGTTAATGCCAGTACGCGCTTTACCGATGGCGGTCAGTTTGGCCTTGGCGCAGAGGTCGCGGTGAGCACACAAAAACTCCACGCCCGTGGCCCCATGGGGCTTGAGGCATTAACCACCTATAAATGGTTAGCCTGGGGTGATTACACCAGCCGCGTGTAATGTTTTTCTGTTAGAAATAAGCAGCCGTTAACGCCATGCGTTGACGGCTTTTTTATGCGAATTAATCGATAGGTTCCGCTTAATACTATTGATATAACAGTATGTTGCGGTGTGAAATATTTTGTGAAGGGTGGTGTAAAGGTTTGCAATGAAGGAGCTAAGGGTTAAAAGTATTAAAAATAAAACGATGATAAACAAGAAGCTTAATGGAATAGCTGCAGACTCGTGGCGATGATCCAAATACAAAGAAATACCAACGACATCAATGCTGTAAATTTACGAAACGGGACAATGTATTCCAAGGTATAGATAAAGTATTTTTCTTGCACTCTGCGGGTGAGTAATACCGCCGGTAGCATAAAACTGCAGTACAGCATGACCACCATAGTGGTGAAGTCATTACCCCAAAAATATTCGTAAATAAATAAGCCAATACAAAGCAGCATCGCCACCCAACTGAGGCGGCTTAAGCCATTTTCTGGCATCCATTGTGTTGACTTTTCCATATGACTATCCTTAGCCTTATTTACCACTGTACAATTTATAGCTTGATATGGGTGGGTTTTCAAACGTTTTAAATACGATAAACCTATCGTAATGATATTAGATGCCGCTTATAGCGTCTTGATATCGGCAAATGATCCCTTGCACAATTTTGCCAAATCAGCGGCGGCTAAGCTAATTTCTAAACCGCGTCGGCCGGCGCTTACATAAATCCTATCAAAGTTCTGCGCACTAGCATCAATCAAGGTGGGTAACGGTTTTTTTTGTGCCAGCGGGCTAATGCCGCCCACAAGATAACCCGAAGATTTTTGCGCTAACTCTGCATCGGCCATTTGCAGCTTTTTTTGTCCTAACCATTTAGCTACGGCTTTGAGATTGAGCTGATGATCAACTGGCACTAAAGCGACCGCAAGCGGGGCGTGCGTTTTATCGGTGGCCACTAACAGGGTTTTAAACACCTGTGCGGGGTCTAACCCTAATGTGTTGGCCGCTTCTTCGCCGTAGGCCGCGCAGTGTGGGTCGTGGCTGTACTCAAGGATATCAAACGGGATCTGGGCTTTCTTAGCCAGACGAACGGCAGGGGTCATTGTCTACTCCTTTACAACATAGAGATTTATTTGGCTAGCTTTGGGCGTAATTTACGGTTTCGGTCGATATAACGCGGTAAAAGTTGCTGTAACACCATACCCGACAGAATAAAAGCGAGCCCGAGATACGTGGCCGTAGTAATTGTTTCTTGCAAAATCCATGCGATAAATCCAATCGACATCACCGGAGATAAAAACACCATAGTGCTAATGTTAGCGGTGCGGGTGGCCATTTTAAGCGCCATTAACCACAGCACAAAAGTAATGCCCATCTCAAATAGTCCGACATACATACCCGCAAATATTGCCTTAACACTAAAACTTGGCATCACATCGGTCAGTACTAAAGTGGCGGTGATAAAAGGTAAGCCGATGAGAAAACTGAGTAATAAGCTCACCACAGGATCGCCTTGATCTTTGGTGTTGACGATCCAATATAAGCACCAGAGTAAGGTACTGGTGAGGGCAAGGCCAATGCCGAGCGGGCTATCAAAGTTAAAACCGCTTATATCGCCGCCAGTGGCAATGATGAACACCCCAGAGTAGGCAATCAAAGCCGCGGCAATATCACTTTTACGTAAGTGTTGTTTTAACAAAGGTGCGGCGAGTAACGGCAACAATACCGCCCAAGTGTAATTAAGTGACAAGGCTTGCTGTGCAGGCAGTAAGGCATAGGCTTTAAATAGCACAACGTAGTAAAGAAAAGGATTGATAAGCCCTGTGACTAAATAAAAAGTGGGTCGGCGCAAAAATTGTTGTGGTAGCAAAGAGAGCTTATGTTGCCAAGCGAGAATACCGCTAAGGGCAACAATGGAGGTGAGTACAGCCACAAAAACTAATTGCAGCGGGCTGTAATAGCTCAAAGCAATTTTAAATGCTGTGGCAACCGTAGACCAAAGAAAGACCGCCGCCATGCCATACACATACGCTAGATTTGAAGCCTTCACTCTAATGACCTTACTATAGATAATCACCCGCCCAATGGGGGCCGATTGAATAACAGCCTTGGCTGATAAGCAAGACTATTTTGCAGTGATAAATATTTTATCTTGATACTGCTACGGGAAAGATAAATTAGAAAATTTTTTTGTTAACCCTTGTAATTAAATTCCCTGTCCCAATATAGGTATCAAGGCAGAGAAGTGGCTAATGATGGACTTGGTATTTACACCGTCTAGCCCTATATCAAAACCAACTAAACAAATTTAGATTGAATGAAATTTTTCGGAGGACCTCATGGGTAAAATTATTGGTATCGATTTAGGCACAACAAACTCTTGTGTAGCAGTCCTCGATGGCGGCAAAGCACGTGTTATTGAAAATGCTGAAGGCGATCGCACTACACCGTCAATTATCGCTTATACAGACGATGAAATCATTGTCGGTTCGCCAGCAAAGCGTCAGGCTGTGACTAACCCAACTAACACATTCTTCGCGATTAAGCGTTTGATCGGTCGTCGTTTTAAAGATGATGAAGTTCAACGTGACGTGAACATCATGCCATTCAAAATCATTGCAGCCGACAACGGTGATGCATGGGTTGAATCGCGTGGTAATAAAATGGCACCACCACAAGTGTCTGCTGAAATCTTGAAAAAGATGAAGAAAACAGCAGAAGACTTTTTAGGTGAAGAAGTAACAGAAGCAGTTATTACTGTTCCTGCCTACTTTAACGATTCACAACGTCAAGCCACTAAAGATGCCGGTCGCATCGCAGGTCTTGATGTTAAGCGTATTATCAACGAACCAACGGCAGCTGCATTAGCCTACGGTATTGATAAGAAGCAAGGCGACAACATTGTTGCGGTATACGACTTAGGTGGTGGTACGTTCGATATCTCTATCATCGAAATCGATAGCAACGATGGTGACCAAACATTTGAAGTATTGGCAACTAACGGTGATACCCACTTAGGTGGTGAAGACTTTGACAACCGTTTGATCAACTACTTAGCTGACGAATTCAAGAAAGAACAAGGTCTTGATCTGCGTAAAGACGCCTTGGCAATGCAACGTCTGAAAGAAGCGGCTGAGAAAGCAAAAATTGAGCTTTCAAGCACAAATCACACAGAAGTTAACTTGCCATACATTACAGCAGACGCAACCGGTCCTAAGCATTTAGTGATTAAAATCACTCGTGCTAAGTTAGAAGCACTGGTTGAAGACATGATCATGCGCACATTAGAGCCATTAAAAGTTGCCTTGGCTGACGCTGATTTATCAGTATCAGACATCAACGAAGTGATTCTTGTGGGTGGTCAAACACGTATGCCTAAGGTTCAAGAAGTAGTAACAAACTTCTTCGGTAAAGAACCTCGTAAAGACGTGAACCCAGACGAAGCCGTTGCCGTAGGTGCTGCGATTCAAGCCGGTGTTCTGTCGGGCGAAGTGAAAGACGTATTACTGTTAGACGTAACACCACTGTCTTTGGGTATTGAAACCATGGGCAGCGTAATGACCAAGCTGATTGAGAAAAACACTACGATTCCTACTAAGGCGCAGCAAGTGTTCTCAACAGCAGATGACAACCAAAGTGCAGTGACGATTCACGTACTGCAAGGTGAGCGTAAGCAAGCGAGCGCGAACAAGTCATTAGGTCAGTTTAATTTAGACGGTATTGAGCCTGCACCACGCGGCCAGCCACAAATTGAAGTGATGTTCGACATCGACGCCGACGGTATTTTACATGTGTCTGCGACAGACAAGAAAACCGGCAAGAAACAAAACATCACCATCAAAGCCTCTTCTGGCTTAAGCGAAGAAGAAGTGGCACAAATGGTACGTGATGCTGAAGCTCACGCAGATGAAGACAAAAAGTTTGAAGAGTTAGTGCAAGCACGTAACCAAGCTGACGGCTTAGTCCACGGGACTAAGAAACAAGTAGAAGAAGCGGGCGATGCACTGCCAAGCGAAGATAAAGAGAAGATCGAAGCTGCTATGGCTGCTGTTGACACTGCCATCAAAGGCAATGACAAAGAAGCCATTGAAAAGGCAACTCAAAACTTAATCGAAGCGTCTGCTAAGCTGATGGAAATTGCTCAAGCTAAGTCTCAAGCTCAAGGCGGCGACAATGCCGACGCGGGCAAACAGGCTAACGCTGCTGCCGATGATGTTGTCGATGCTGAATTCGAAGAAGTGAAAGACGACAAGAAATAATGATTTGTTCTCAATCAAATCGATTGATTTCAAATAGTTAATTTCTAGGCGGGCGTTACGGGGCAACCCTAACGCCCGTTTGTTCAACTTAAGCCAGAAGCATGAGATTATGTCAAAGCGAGATTATTACGAAGTATTAGGTGTCAGTCGTGACACCAGCGAACGTGAAATTAAAAAGGCCTACAAACGTCTGGCCATGAAATTTCACCCAGATCGCAACCCAGGCGACAAAACCGCAGAAGCTAACTTTAAAGAAATTAAAGAAGCCTACGAGATCCTAACCGACGCCGACAAAAAAGCGGCTTATGACCAGTTTGGTCATGCAGGTGTCGATCCTAATCGCGGTGGCGGTGGTTACGGTGGTGGGCAGGGCGATTTCGGTGATATTTTCGGTGATGTCTTTGGCGATATTTTCGGCGGTGGACGTCGTGGCGGCGGTCAACGTCAAGCGGCCCGAGGCTCAGATTTACGTTACAACCTCGAATTATCACTGGAAGAAGCGGTTAAAGGTTTCACCAAAGAATTACGTATACCCACGCTGGCGAGTTGTGATCTGTGTGACGGCAGCGGCGCTAAAAAAGGCACCTCTGCAACCACTTGTGGCACTTGTCATGGCCAAGGCCAAGTACAAATGCGTCAAGGTTTTTTTGCCGTACAACAAGCTTGTCCAACCTGTCATGGTCGCGGCAAGATCATCAAAGATCCTTGTACTAAGTGCCATGGTGAT
The DNA here is from genome assembly GCF_050848685.1 of Shewanella sp. MF08487. Lineage (NCBI taxonomy): Bacteria > Pseudomonadati > Pseudomonadota > Gammaproteobacteria > Alteromonadales > Shewanellaceae > Shewanella > Shewanella sp. MF08487. Next base: position 1,264 of record NZ_JBOZPB010000019.1, on the reverse strand, counting down.
GGCCGTGTTGAAAAGAGCAAGACTTTATCAGTTAAAATCCCAGCTGGCGTCGATACGGGTGACCGTATTCGTTTAGCCGGTGAAGGCGAAGCAGGTGAGTTTGGCGCGCCTCCAGGGGATTTATACGTTCAGGTCAGTGTGCGTGAGCATGCGATTTTCGTCCGTGATGGTAACAACCTCTACTGCGAAGTGCCGATATCCTTCAGTAAAGCGGCCCTAGGCGGTGAGATTGAAGTACCCACACTGGATGGTAAAGTGAGCCTGAAAATCCCAGCCGAAACGCAAACGGGTCGTATGTTCCGTTTACGTGGCAAAGGGGTTAAATCGGTTCGCAGCCATGCTGTCGGCGACTTGCTCTGCAAAGTGGTCATGGAAACACCAGTTAGTTTAAACGAACGTCAAAAAGAACTGTTACGCGAATTTGAAGCCACCCTAACGGGTGAGTCAAGAAAGCACAGCCCAAAGGCTGAAGGTTTTTTTGATGGCGTGAAGAAGTTTTTTCAAGACTTGAATAGCTAACTTGGTTTGATGGCGCTGCTGTTATGTTAGCTGCGCACTAGAAGAAAAAAGCCCCGAAGTGTTTAACACTGCGGGGCTTTTTTATGTTCGATTGAATGCTCAGATTTTGAGAGAGTAGTTCGCAGTAACTGATTAAGCACTGTCATTCCAGTGACTCGCCATGAACTCATCCCTGAGGGCTCGACGACGGAATCCATGCCGTCAACGGTCACTTCCATGGCAGTGCTTAATCCCTTTTAAGTCCTGCGTATACCTGATAAATGTTATGCCTGTCCGGTCTTTTGTTGGATAACTTGCATTGTGCGAAGTATTAAACGTTATCAATGAGCAAAAATTTAGTTTTTGATATACAAAGAGAACGTTTGTTGTCGATGATTATTTTCTCGTCACCGACTAAGCATCCTCCTTCTAGACGCCATTGCATTTCTTTGACGTTTAAGCTTTTAGCCAATTTTTCTGCATATAACTCTACTTCAAATAGGTCACCAGTTTTTAATAGCTTTTTGCTTATGTATTCTTCAAAGCTATTATTTCAATTTCATATAGTTGCATAATTTCTGTTTCCTTTATCTATTGGATAGATAAAGCTTACCAAATTGTTCCTACTATTTAGTAGGCTGTTCTGGTCTAATCCCATCGGACACTTAATTTTGAGACAGTATGGTCAATAAATTAAGAGGTCTATATGAGTTTAAAAAAATCACATAAGAGTTATCCGCAGGCATTTAAAGATGAAGCCGTCTTG
>NZ_JBOZPB010000018.1:0-103510 GCF_050848685.1 Shewanella sp. MF08487 | reverse complement strand
TCCCAGCGTTCATCGGTTAGCATAAGTCTTGGCATGGCTTGAGGTTATGGTTACTTTTGGCGAAGCAAATTATAACGTCTTGCCATGCTGTCTAAAAATCACTCTCGAAAGATCAACAGACCCTAGCTAGCTCAATTTTAGTAAAGTCGATTTTGTTCTCTTTTGGCGAGCGATCAATGGCACGAACAGTTTGCAATTGCGTCATCATGATGTAACCAAAACAGCTAAAGATCAGGCCCAGTGCGATGGCACCAACCCATTGAATTTGAAGAAAGTCTAATTGAAACAGTAATGTCAGACTGCAGAGCAAGACTAAGTTAAAACTGATATATTTAAGCTTGCCTAAACGCTCAATCGTCAGATTAAGATTGTCGGTATACAGGCGTACCAGTGAGTCGAGTGAGTTAATCACAAAGGTCACCCCTACAATCACCATCGCCAGATTATAGAAGCCCGAGGTATCTAAGCTATTGGCGCTGTAGTAATAAAGTACAGTGAACCAAATCGCGATGGGGATAGACGGAAACACCATCATGGCCAGCAGCACTTGGTAGGTTTTCATTCCGCCGACAAAACGCGAGGTAAATTGACCGATCATAATGCTCCACGCAAACCACCAGAACAGATAAAACTCATGGTAGTCGTTAATGGGTAACACAAAATGTTGAATATTGCCAAAGTAGTCACCCAACATGGCAAAGGCCGTAAAGAACTCGCCCACACTCGAGTCAGCCGATAAAAATGCACTGGCCCACATCATGGCAATCAAGCCTAAAAATAACCAAGTGCTGGCTAAGCTCAAAATACGCACATAACGTATGCTAGTGCTGGAATATACCGCCGCGGCAATCACCATAAATACGATTAAATAAAAGCTACCGACTATGGTTTCGCCATCACCTAATTCGGGTAAGTACCAGGGCAAATTGCTTAATAACAAATAGGCGGTAAAGGCACAGGTACCAATAATCACCACATTATTGATGAACTTGACCAAAGGAATGTCGAAGAACTTCACCCTAGGTTCAATCACACAAAAATAGAAGCAGGTTAAAAAGTAGAAACCCCAAATCAAGAAGGCCCAAAAGCCAAACTCAATCGCCAGCGGATTGGTAAAGCCGTATTCAGGACTCGCCGCCACATTGGCATAGCCGGCAAACTCGGTCAGCGGAAACATGATCAAGCCGACATCAAGGCCAGAGGTGAACAGAATCGCGATAAAGGTAAAAGTACGCACAGGCGTCACCCCGATACAGCGAATGTTACCCCAGCGATAAATCACAAACGCAATCGCGGCAAAAGTGAACAGTATCCCTGCGGATAATAACCAGGTCATAGGATGCACTCCGTCCCAGTCGATACTGGATATAAGTAGGCATGAGGATATGAATCCATAAAATGTAACTCCATGTTTTTATTTAATAATAAAAACTGAATCATTTTTAAAGGCAGCGCTCTGCCCTCAAGCCTTAAATATCGCTACTTAAAAACACTCCGCGATAGTTAAACCCTGATAGATGTTCAGTCGTGAAAGCGATCATTTGCACACTCACTGCGGGCTGACCGAGCCTTTAGATAAAATGAATCATGACCCTTATTTTGAGTAATCAATTAATGAGTTTTGAGTCATCAATTAATGAGTCACTTAAAATTGAAGCCGCCAGTCCATCGATAAGACGGACCGAGCAGGCATGTTGTGCACTTATGGCGTTAACTTGCGCCGTTAACTTATAGCAGTGCTTCTTTGTGTGGTTTGCCAAGTGTCGGCAACCACAACGGCACAGTCCGCCGGCGCTAACATCTCAGCCTCTAAAATCATATCCGCGGCGCGCTCGGCCAACATGATGGTCGGCGCGTTCAAATTGCCGTTCGGGATAGTCGGGAAAATAGAAGAATCCACCACTCGTAGATTCTGCAATCCGTGCACACGAGTTTCAGGATCCACTACGGCCATGGCATCCGTGCCCATCTTGCACGAGCAAGAAGGATGGTAAGCACTCTCAACCGATTGACGCACAAAGGCATCAATTTGCGCATCGGTTTGCACTTGTGTGCCGGGTTGAATTTCTTCACCGCGATACTCATCGAATGGCGCTTGATTGATGATCTCACGGGTTAAACGCACACAGGCTCTAAAGCCTTCAATATCATCGGGATGCTGTAAATAATTGAACTGAATTTTTGGCGGCGCTTTAGGATCTGCCGACACTAAGGTCACGGCACCACGGCTTTTAGGCTTGTTATGGCCCACATGCACCTGAAACCCATGACCCGCAAAGGCCTCTTTGCCATCGTAACGCATAGCCGCAGGTAAAAAGTGGTACTGTAAATCTGGCCATTCCAGACCCGCTTTTGAGCGAATAAAACCACAGGACTCGAAGTGATTCGTGGCCCCTAAACCGGATCTATCTAAAATCCACCGGGCACCGATTAAGAACTTGCTAAAAGGATCTAACTTGCCATTGAGTGAAATCGGTTTAAGGCATTTGAATTGGAAATAAAACTCTAAATGATCCTGTAAATTCTGACCAACACCGGGCAACTCATGTTGTAACTCGACCCCAGCATCGGCCAATACTTGGGGATCGCCAATGCCTGACAATTGCAACAAATGCGGCGAACCTATTGAGCCTGCAGCTAAAATCACTTCTTTATTACAACGAATATCTTCAACTTTGCCTTTGTGCTCAATGCGAACGCCAACGGCCGCTTGCCCTTCCAATAACACTTTATGCACTAAGGTATGGGTCAACACGGTAAGGTTACGTCTGGCCATCGCCGGACGTAAATAAGCATTAGCGGTAGACCAACGCACGCCTTTTTTGACCGTCATATGCATAGGGCCAAAACCTTCTTGCTGAGCCGCATTATAATCGGCGGTCGATAAATACCCCGCCGCAATGCCCGCATCCACAAAGGCTTGGTATAAAGGATTCTGCATCTGGTTACCGTTATTCACCCCTAACGGCCCTGACTCACCGCGATACTCATCACCACCAAAGGCCCAGGTTTCCGCCTTCTTAAAGTACGGTAAGCAGTGGCTATAATCCCAATCGGTCGCCCCTTGCGCCTGCCACTCATCAAAGTCCCTGGCATGACCACGGACATACACCATGCCGTTAATCGACGATGAACCGCCAAGCACTTTGCCCCGTGGGCAATGCATCTTGCGATCATCTAAATATGGTTCAGGCTGCGTCTCAAACTGCCAAGCATATTTAGGGCTGTTCATCGGAATGGATAACGCCGTCGGCATTTGAATAAAGATACTCTTATCGCTGCCACCGGTTTCTAATAACAGCACTTCGTTTTTAGGATCCTTAGACAAGCGATTGGCGAGCACACAACCCGCTGAGCCTGCGCCGACTATGATGTAGTTATAATATTTTTGCTGGAGTGAATGGGCCAAAATGCCTCCTTAAAATGGGCTTTCTAAGGGCTGTAGACCCACGTAAACGGCTTTAACTTGGGTGTAATGCTTGAGTGTCTCGCTACCGTTTTCACGGCCAATACCCGACAACTTATATCCACCTACTGGCATTTCGGCTGGCGATGCACCATAGGCATTGATCCAACAAATACCCGCTTGTAACTGATGAATAACCCGATGGGCACGGCTGATATCTTGGGTGAACACCCCAGCGGCTAAGCCCATGGCGGTATTGTTTGCCCGAGCAATTACTTCGGCTTCATCTTTAAAGGTGAGTACCGACATCACAGGGCCAAAAATTTCCTCTTTGCAGATACGCATCTCGTCGGTGCAATCGGTAAAAATGGTTGGGGCAACAAAGTAACCATTAGGCGCATTATCAGGCGTTAATGCTGTGCCACCGGTGAGTAGCGTTGCTCCGTCATCGATACCTTGCTGAATATAATCGAGTACTTTTTGTTGATGATCTTTGGAAATCAACGCGCCAAAGTTAGTCTCTGGCGCCATAGGATCGCCCACCACAATGTTGGCTTGGGTACGGGCGAGCAGTTTTTCGATAAAGCGTGAATAAACCGATTCATGAACAAACACTCGCGTCCCATTGGTGCAGACTTCACCTTGGGTGTAGAAGTTACCGAGCATGGCACCTGAAACCGCATTGTCGATATCGGCATCATCAAACACGATAAGCGGTGATTTACCGCCAAGTTCCATAGTGACGTCTTTTAATGAACTTGCTGCAGCGGCCATGACTTTTTTGCCAGTACCGACTTCACCAGTGAAAGACACTTTGGCAATATCCGCATGTCCCGTTAACCAAGCGCCAACCTTGCCATCGCCCATCACGACGTTAAATACGCCATCGGGCAAACCCGCCTCACTTAAGAGTTGCGCTAATTTCAGTGCGCCAAGCGGCGTTTCTTCCGAAGGTTTAAAAATCATCACATTGCCGCTGGCTAATGCAGGAGCGGCCTTCCAACAGGCGATTTGTAATGGGTAATTCCACGCGCCAATGCCAGCACAAATGCCTAAGGGCTCACGACGGGTGTAATAAAAATCTCCACCGACTTGCTGCTGTGCGCCTTCAAGCCCAGGGGCAATATGGGCGAAAAACTCAATGGCATCTGCGCCTGTGACCACATCAACCACTGAGGCTTCTTGCCAAGGTTTACCTGTGTCGCGCACTTCGATTGCTGCGAGCTCATCATTACGAGCGCGCAATAGCGCAACCGCGTTTAATAGAATACGACTGCGTTCGGTGGCACTCATGGCAGACCAAATCGCAAAGCCTTTTTTGGCGCTCTCGATGGCCGCTTGCTGAATTTTTTCATCGGCCACTTGCACTCGGTACGCCAATTGCCCAGTGGCAGGATTGACGACGTCGAAGATTTCGCCGCTATCGTTAGCGAGCAACTGACCCGCAATAAAGTTGTACTGTACTTCTACTGACATGTATTGACTCCATGCTGCTTTATCACATTGTGGATAAAGGTTTTGCATAATTTTTCGGCCTGAGCAAAATCCTGCTCAGGGGTTTCACTTAAGGCGCTACGTAACCAAAATCCATCGATCATCGCCGCCGTTTGCTCAGCAGCCATCAGGGCAAACTCTTTGGGCAACACGTGCCGAAAGGAAAAATGTAAGTTGCTGTATAGACGGCGACTATTGATATTCTGCAAACGGGCTAACTGGGGATCGTGGACGGCCTGTGCCCAAAAACTCAGCCAAGTGTGAGTGACATTTCTTGAGCGCTGTAACTCGGTAAAATTCGCTTCAACTATCATCATTAAGCGCTCTGTTGGCGCCAACACTTGTCCTTGGATTCGATTGAGCAACGCCTGCTTTAACTGCTCAAGTAAATGACGCAGCGTCGCTTGGAGCAAGCCCTGCTTACCACTGAAATAATGACTGATGATCCCCGACGACATCCCCGCCAACTGACTAATGCTGTTGATGGTCGTGTGCTGCAATCCATGCAAGGCAACCGATGCTAATGTCGCATCGATAAGCTGCTGTCTGCGTATCAATTTCATTGCGGCTTTAGGCATAAATACTCAAGGAATAACCACTCTCTTAATACTCTGAACGACGTTAACTGAACGTTCAATTAACAATTATAATAATGATTAGTGGTGTAACTATCAACCTAAAATAGCACAGTGACAAAGCTCACAAGTTAGTTATGTAAAAAAGAATTAATCTGTAAAAACAAGATAAACGTATAGATTTCTTTGACTTGCGGCCCTAACACAACCACATCAGTACGCATAAATTAATGTTAGATATCAAACTAATTAACTGGGGTTGATGCTACGAATGAGAGTATTAATGAGGTTTAACCTCTGTTAGATTTAACAATTGAGCCGTCAAATTTTAGCTAAAAAGTGGGATGAAAAGTGGAATAACAAGACCAGTAAAAACACACAAAAATGATGCCTCACCACGGGCGCTAAAACCCCAGAAAAACCATATCGTACGCCAACACTAATACCCGTCATAAAAGTCCGAAGTTTAGTTACCGAGTTCCAACTTTAGTAGGAAATTGCCCCCAGATAAGCGCCGAACTCGATCGAGCTCACACTTTCACTACCTCCAAATTGGTAGCTTGATCACCAGAAAAGAACACAACTTAATCTTTACAAGCAAATAGGTGAATTTTATGGCTGCTAAATTTTTTATTCCTTCTGTCAACGTATTAGGCCAAGGCGCAGTGGATGACGCTATCGGTGACATCAAAACCTTAGGCTTTAAACACGCACTCATAGTGACAGACAAACCCTTAGTCAAAATTGGCTTAGTCGGTGAAGTGGCCGAAAAACTCGGTCAAAATGGCATTACCTCCACCATCTATGATGGCGTACAACCTAACCCAACCGTGACGAACGTCGAAGCAGGTTTAGCTCTGTTAAAAGCTAACAAATGTGATTTTGTGATTTCACTCGGCGGCGGCTCACCCCATGATTGCGCCAAGGGTATCGCCCTTGTTGCCACCAACGGTGGCAGCATCAAAGACTACGAAGGGTTAGATCAATCTGCGAAACCACAGTTGCCGTTAGTGGCTATTAATACAACCGCAGGCACAGCCAGTGAAATGACGCGCTTCTGTATCATTACCGATGAAGCCCGCCACATTAAAATGGCGATTGTCGATAAGCACACCACGCCTTTGCTGTCGGTCAACGACCCTGAGTTAATGCTGAAAAAGCCTGCGAGCCTCACGGCCGCAACCGGTATGGATGCACTGACTCACGCGGTTGAAGCTTATGTGTCTATTGCTGCTAACCCGATCACCGACGCCTGTGCGATCAAGGCCATGGAATTGATTCAAGCTAACTTAGTCAACGCGGTTGAAAACGGTCAAGACATCAACGCCCGTGAACAAATGGCCTACGCCCAGTTCTTAGCGGGTATGGCGTTTAACAATGCCAGCTTAGGCTATGTGCATGCGATGGCGCACCAGTTAGGCGGTTTCTACGATCTGCCCCACGGCGTGTGTAACGCCCTGCTGCTGCCCCATGTACAGGAATACAACGCCCAGGTCGTCCCTGCTCGCTTAAAAGACATTGCCAAGGCTATGGGTGTGGATGTGTCTGCGATGACCGATGAGCAAGGTGCCAGTGCGGCGATAGCGGCAATCAAAAAGCTGTCTGTTGCGGTTAAGATCCCAGAAAACCTGACCTTGTTAGGCGTAAAAGCGGAAGATATTCCAACACTTGCGGATAACGCGTTAAAAGATGCCTGTGGATTTACCAATCCAAAACAAGCGACCCATGCGGAGATCTGCCAAATATTCACTAATGCGCTGTAATTTACACAACTCGTCATTTATATAAACGCGACGTCATCTCCAGTAAATTCGTTTAAGCCTTCAATAACATAAGTATTATTGAAGGCTTTTTATATTGCTAACCAAGATAAAGCACACTCAGCACCAACAAAAATACCAACAAAATTTAGCGATCCCACTCCTTATTGCTGACAAAACAGTCACAAACAAGCGAGTTAAGGGATAAATGCTCTGAACCTCAAATATTGTTCGCAAAAATGATATAAAAAACGTGATCTCTGTGGGTTACATATGATTTTAGATCCGATAAACTAAATCCAGTTCGCTTTTTCCCTGCAAAAGATGAAGCCAGCTGAGAGGCCCGTTCTAACGAATGGGCCTCTTTCCATTTTGCCTTTTGATCTCGCCTCTATTCAAAGCCCGCACACCTTACTCAATACTTTTATTGTGTTCACGCGTTAATCCCCACGACCAATCTATTGTTGCTTTATTAATCAGTAATTCAGTAAAAACGAAACTTCATCTCAAACTGGGATCTAGCACATAGTTATTAACATAAAACTCATGCTAAATAGCTCTATCACAAATGAAGTAAATGATTAATTTTTATGTAATAACAATACTGAACCATCAAAAAACATCAAAGGTAAATAGAGTTAATTAATGATTGACCGAATTCCAAAACGATGCCTATGATGACAACAATATCCCCCGAAAAGGTAGGTACGCTATGACTGCAATCACCCACGTATATAACTACACTGTTAGATGTCCACACTATAAAGATGCTGAAAATCCCGTAACTTGGTTAAATCATATTGAGATGAACCAATCCAGTGAGATCGCATTAAATCGTATAACTAAATGGCACGAGATCTCTGGTGATAAATCTTTCGAAACCCATAATTTTGTCGTTCGCAAGGCTGAAAATGAAGATGCCTATTTTTCAATGAAAAGCGACAGACTCAAAAATGATCGCCATGCACTAGCCACCTTTAAAATATTTTTAGACAATTGCTGTGACGATGCCGCTCCAGAAGAAATCATGCAGCACCTCATTGAAGACTACCAACAGCGTTTAGCTAAAATCGAATAATCTTTGCAGTATTATTTAGCGACCTGAGACGCCAGTGCCGATAACGCCACTGGCGTTTTTATTTGCCACTGTGAGCAACTCGGCTCGACATCAAGATTTCAAACTCGCCCTCATCAATATCAAGTCGCACAAATCAAACTCCTACGTCAAGCGAGATAATCAGTCTAATTATGTGATTAACGTAAAGATCTGTTAGGATCTGTTATATTATTGCGAGCCGTTATATTGCCCATGAATAGGGTTACAAACTGAAATTAAGGATTAACACCACAATGAACAAAGCGACGCTCATTATTATTCCTTTATTACTGGCTACCTCTGCCTGTGCGGATTTAAAGGATGCGGGTCGTGCCATCGGCACCACCACTAAAGAAGTCACTACAGAGATAGGCCATGCGACTCGAGATACCACCAAAGCCATAGGCCATGCCTCGCGAGATGCGGTGAAGTCGGTAAAAGAAGATTTAACTACAGACTAAGCCACAACCACTGTGCATTGTGTTTGCAAATAGTCACTCAGCACAGTGGCGCAAGGTCACAGTGCTTGATAACGGTAATGGCACCTGTCACTCTAAAGCTAACTTAAGCCGCATTCGCCCTAATACCATGTGGCACTGGTAATCCTTGGGCATTGACATGTACAAACACCATCTTATCAATACTGACCACTGGCGCTTGAGTCATTTTATTACGTACATGACAACTCACAGTAATTGAACTATGACCGAGACTAACCAGTGCTAACCCAAACTCAATCACATCACCTTGATGTGCTGGGGTCATAAAGTTAATCTCTGAAATCAATTTAGTCACATGGCTTGTACTCTTCATCTGACAGGCGGCAAAAATGGCGGCTTCCTCATCTATCCAACTAAGCAGTTGGCCGCCAAACAGGGTATTTGCTGGATTCAAATGTTCAGGTTTAACTAAACGACGACTGTAATATTTCATGGCGGTGACCTCAATGTGAATGCCAGCAATCAGCTTTAATACGCTATAACTTTCCACATTATTCAGAGCATTTTTCAGGCCATAATTAATAGCCATTAAATAACAATGCGATAGCAATAAGCTACTGTAAAATAATCTGATTACTGCACCAAGCCGCACCAGCGTTGCACCATATTAATCAGCGCGATGGTGAATGAATAAGCAAAAAAAATAGCGACTCATAGAGTCGCCAAGCTAAGGCAAGCAAAAACTTACTGGGTAGGAAGTTAAGTCACAAGAATTGACTTAAAAATCCGTGCTGAACATGTAGGTGAACGGCACGAAGATAACGGCTGCAAAGCAGCTAACACAGGTTTACAGGTAACACTCTTTCACTAACCCGAGATTAAAGTAACAAAGCCAGTAACTCATCACAGCCCGTCTTGTCCTTTACTTCGAGTTTTACCACCACGCCTCACCACAAGCATCTGGGTAAGGCGTAATCAAAGATGAAACACAATCACTATGGTTCATCCTCAATGCTCACAACTTAAAATTGCTCTTCTTCGGTAGAACCTGTCAGCGCGGTCACTGATGAATGGCCACCTTGAATAACCGTAGTCACTTGGTCGAAATAACCTGTGCCCACTTCCTGTTGATGCGCGACGAATGTGTAACCTTTACTCGCTGCAGCAAACTCAACCTCTTGAACCTTCTCAACATAATGTTTCATGCCTTCCCCACGAGCGTAGTCGTAGGCTAAATCGAACATGTTGTACCACATGTTGTGAATGCCGGCTAAAGTGATGAACTGGTACTTGTAGCCCATGTCAGACAAGGCTTGCTGGAAGCGCGCGATAGTAGCGTCGTCCAGATTTTTCTTCCAGTTGAACGAAGGCGAACAGTTATAAGCAAGTAGTTGATCTGGGTACTGAGCATGGATAGCCTCAGCAAAAACACGCGCTTCTTCAAGATCCGGTTTAGCGGTTTCACACCAAATCAAATCCGCATACGGGGCATAAGCAAGGCCACGAGAAATCGCTTGGTCAAGACCGGCTTTCACACGGTAGAAACCTTCGTTAGTACGCTCACCTGTCACAAAATCACGATCGTATGGGTCGCAATCTGAAGTTAACAAATCAGCCGCGTTAGCATCGGTACGGGCGATAACCAGTGTATCGACACCGCTCACGTCTGCCGCTAAACGTGCAGCAACCAGCTTTTGCACCGCTTCTTGGGTTGGCACTAATACTTTGCCGCCCATGTGACCACATTTCTTCACTGAAGCTAACTGATCTTCAAAGTGAACACCGGCAGCGCCCGCGTCGATCATCGACTTCATCAGTTCGAAGGCATTTAATACGCCGCCAAAACCCGCTTCTGCGTCAGCAATAATTGGCAGAAAGTAATCAACAAATTTTTCATCTTCTGGATTAACGCCATTGCCCCACTGAATTTGGTCAGCACGGCGGAATGAGTTATTGATGCGTGACACCACTGCTGGCACTGAGTTGGCTGGGTATAAAGATTGATCTGGGTACATAGTGCCGGCTAAGTTAGCATCGGCTGCCACTTGCCAACCTGAAAGGTAAATCGCTTCGATACCCGCTTTCGCCTGTTGTACCGCTTGACCACCCGTTAACGCACCCAGTGAATTCACATAGCCTTTTTTAGCGCCACCGTTAACCAATTCCCATAACTTAGCTGCACCGCGCTTAGCGATAGTATTCTCAGGCACGATTGAACCGCGAAGCGCAACCACTTCTTCTGCGGTATAAGGACGACGCACGTGTTTCCAACGTGGGTTTTCAGCCCAATCTCGCTTAATTGCATCAACTTGCTCCTGACGTGAAGTCTGGGTCGCTGCCTGATTTTTTACATAAGTCATAGTGTCGCTCCTTGGTCTTTAATGTTGTCGCAAGCATGAAACTACCTAGTGTCATACTGCTAAATAATGGGGTTGGCGAAAGGCCTACCACGGTTAAATCCTTTTTTATAAAACAGTTAAAGCAAAATTATTGGCGTTAAGCGGTCAGCATTTCATAACCGGGTAAGGTTAAAAAATCGACTAGCTCGTCGGAGGTAGTAATATCTTCAAGTAACACAGCAGCTTGAGTGAATTTTCCGTGGGTGAATCTGTCGCTACCGACTTCTTTTTTCACTGTCGACAGTTCTTCAACTAACATGTCTCTAAACAGTTGCTTGGTCACAAGCTTGCCATTTGAAAGTGACTTATCGTGCTGGATCCATTGCCAAATTGAGGCTCTAGAAATCTCTGCGGTAGCCGCATCTTCCATTAAACCGTAAATAGGAACGCAGCCATTGCCGCTAATCCAAGACTCTAAATACTGCAATGCGATACGAATATTTAGTCGCATGCCTTGTTCAGTACGCTCACCGTCACAGGTTTTCAGTAATTCGCTGGCAAGGATTGGTGCATCCACATCACGGGTGATATGCAATTGATTGCAATGATCTTGTCCTATGTACTCGTTGAAAATCCCCATTGCGGTATCGGCAAGACCAGGGTGTGCCACCCAAGTTCCATCGTGACCATTACGCGCTTCGAGCTCTTTATCCTTACGAACCCGTTGTAATACCGCTTCATTTTGAACAGGATCTTTCGTCGGAATAAAGGCCGCCATCCCACCCATCGCCAGGGCGCCGCGTTTGTGGCAGGTCTTAATCAATAATCTTGAATAAGCGCTTAAGAAAGGTGTATCCATAGTCACAGCTTGACGATCTGGCAGCACTCGGTCGCTGTGACGTTTTAATGTTTTGATATAACTAAAAATATAATCCCAGCGGCCACAATTTAGCGCGACGATGTTAGAACGCAGCTCATAAAGAATTTCGTCCATTTCAAATACCGCTGGTAGTGTCTCAATCAGGCAAGTGCACTTAATGGTTCCCGCTTGCAGACAAAACCTTTCCTCAACAAAAGCAAACACTTTTGCCCACCAGCGCGCTTCTATATGGCTTTCAAGCTTAGGAATATAAAAGTAGGGACCACTCCCCTTCGCCAGAAGTTGGCGATAGTTGTGGTAAAAATACAGTGCAAAATCGAATAGTGAGCCAGGAATCGCTTTGCCATTAAACTGCACGTGTTTTTCTTTAAGGTGCAGACCACGAACGCGGCAAATAAGTACTGCTGGGTTTGGGCCTAGTTTGTAATGTTTGCCAGTTTCTGGTGCTGTGTACTCAATATCGCCACGGACCGCATCACGTAAATTGATTTGGCCTTCGACGACTTTTTCCCAGCTCGGTGCTAAAGAATCTTCGAAATCAGCCATAAACACTTTGGCGTTGGCGTTGAGTGCGTTAATCACCATTTTACGCTCAACGGGGCCAGTAATTTCTACGCGGCGGTCGAGCAAGTCATCGGGAATACCGCGAATCTGCCACGCACCATCACGGATAGCACGGGTTTCAGGCAGAAAGTCAGGTAATGATCCTTTATCAATACGTGCTTGTTTCTCTTTACGCTTAGCCAGTAGCGTTGGTACTTCGCCTGCAAACTCTCGGCAAAGGGACTCAAGTAAGGCAACCGCTCCTTCTGTAAAAATAACGTCTTGCCCAGGGATTTCACGCCCCACAATATTAAGTGCGGAGTGTGTTGCAGCTTTATCCTGTATTGAATTCAATTGCTGCTCACTCAAAGTATGTTCCGTCATCTTAATGCCCTCCCATGAGGCTGAACTATTACAAGCTTAACTACAGGTTTACCGGTGCTATATAAAAAGCTGTCGTGTTTATCACTGCTGTTTATAAACCCACCAAAAAACCATCAAATGTTTGTTTCAAACTAAAACTTACCGATAAACGTTTGTATTTGCAACAGTCAAAATCGTCCTTAAATACGAATAAACTTAATCATAACCGTAATAAAATTGGTCTGACCAATCAACCAGCAAGCCATCAAGATATTGATAATAAAAACATAAAATCCATTAAGCATACCGAACACTTTAATTTATATGAAACTTGTCAGACAACTTTACCACTACCACCACAAAGTAATAACTTACGTAATTAAATAACTTAATGTAATACTTTCAATCCACCCATTTAATTCTATTAGACCTAAGTAGATAATATTGAGTGTTTTGAACTCCCCTATGGGTTAGTCAAGTAAGTTCATATAGATCATGTAGATAGGAAAGGTCGTACCACTGAATAATTTAAACGACCGTTTACATTTGACGTTTACGTAAACAGGATGTGCGGCGTTTTTAATATGAATGCTGCCTAGGGTTGCGTTTCTCGATCAACAAGGTGGGATGTGGTGGTTAACCCTAAAAATAAATTACTTTTTTCTAAAAAAATTGAAACAAATTTGAAATAATAACGAGGCAGCAGGAAATTCCGCATTTTTGCACAAAATCATGACTCATAGTAATTCTTGTAAGTCTTACCAAAAACCTCATTTCAAGATATTTGGCGATAGATAATCCGTTCAAACGATAAATAATGAAACATATGTTGCAATTCAAATGCAAATCATTATTATTCGCGACTAATTTAATTAGGGAAACCAAGATGAAACTATTTCCTTTATCGCTAACCGCACTCGCTTGTCTTTCTGTTTTATCTCATATGGCATATGCCGAATCGAATTCTGTTTCAGCAGATACTGAAGCTAATATTGAACGTATTACGGTTTATGGCAGACAAAACTCTGTTGTTAAAAACTCAGGACTTGCTACTAAATCCGATATGTCATTGATGGAAACCCCTGCAGCGGTTGTGATTGTTGATCAGGAACTGATCGAAGCCCAAGGCGCGACTCACCTTCAAGACTTGATCCGCAATATCAGCGGCGTCACTCAAGCAGGAAACAACTATGGTATTGGCGACAACTTAGTGATCCGTGGTTTAGGCGCTAATTACACCTATGACGGTATGTATGGTGGTGCAGGCTTAGGCAATACATTTAATCCAACACGATCTTTAACAAACGTTGAATCCGTTGAGGTATTAAAAGGCCCAGCAACTGGACTCTATGGTATGGGTAGCGCAGGTGGAGTGATTAACCTTATTGAAAAAAAGCCACAATTTGAGTCAAAACATAAATTTTCAGCTGAAGTGGGACAATGGGATACCTACTCCCTTGCATTAGATAGCACCGGTGGACTGAGCGACGATGTTGCCTACCGCTTAGTTGCAAAATCAGCCCGCAGTGATGGCTATCGCGATATCGGCACAGACAGAGACGAAATCTATGGTGCATTAAAATGGGTATTAAGTGATACCCAAGATTTAATGCTTTCAGGTGCTTACATTAAAGATGCTGTGGCTGTTGACTCTATCGGTCATCCAATCCGCATTTATAATGCAGATTCTGTTGGCGGTAAAAATGCAGAAGATGTGACTTGGCAAGATTTGATCAACGATCCTAACGGTAAAGGCATTCAGTTGACCGATGCGCAGCGTCAACAGCTTGCGGCCTCTTTATCAAATGGCGACGGTTTAACGCCCTATTCTTTTGGTGATGCGGGATTAATTTCACCAATGGCTAAGGATAATGAGGGCAAAGAGCTACGATTTAAACTGACCCATAATATTTACTTTAACGATAATTTATTCCTTAATCAGCAATTGCAATATCGCGACTATACCTCGGGATTCGCTCGCCAAACTGGCGCTTATAATTATGTCTATTGGAATAATAAAGGTGCTATCAATGCCGATCCCCGCGCACCTTTGGTTGAAAATGACGTGTTATATCCCTTTGCCGCCAGACGTCAGGAATATCGTAAACTTGATGCCGATGAGACTTCATGGCAGTACTTTGCCGATCTGCGTTATGACTTTCAGCTCGGCAGCATAGATAATGAATTATTGATCAATGCCAATTATGAAGATCGTAATATCCGTTTCAAACAATATTCTATTTATGATGCCGATCAAGTGCTTAAAGACAACTCAGGCAACATCACTTATCAGGGTAGTTTACCGTATATCTACGATATTCGTCGGCCTAATTGGGGCTCTGGCCGTTTTGAAGATTACGACCCACTCAAAACTGCTGACTATGATAAAAAAGTGAGTGCATGGGGTGTAGGCATACAGCATGTGGGATATCTTCCTTACGGCTTTACCACGCGAATTGGCGTAGCTTTTAATGAAATTAAACAAGCCTATGAGCATTTTGGCCTTGATCCCCGTTATAGCATCAGTCAATCCCAAGCAACACCAGAAGCCGATACAACTGACAACGGTATGACCTATAACCTTGGCTTAACCTATATGCCAATTGAGGATTTATCATTTTTTATCAACCACTCCAAAGGGCGTACCGCCTACAGTGTGTTAGATGCCGTAAAAGGTAGTGATGCGGATCGTGATGATTCTGAATCCATCAGCAACGACTTAGGTATGCGCTTTAAGGCATTTGAAGATCAATTATTAGGTTCGCTGGTGCTGTTTAAAAGTTCACGCACTAATGTGCCTTACGGTAATCCGGATTATACCAATGGTGTACTAACGCCTAATATCCCAATCTATTTCTATGATGGTAGCGAAGAGACTCAGGGGATTGAACTGGATCTCAATGCCCATTTAAATGATCAGTGGCGCGTTAATCTTAATGGCATGTACCAGGATGCAAGAGATAAACAGAATCCCAATGACAGAGCAAACTACGATAGCCGTCAAAAGGGGGTTCCCTATGTCACCGCTAGCGCTTGGGTAACCTATGGCGCTGATTGGTTTACCTTACCAAGCCCAGTAGAGCTGAGCCTAGGAGCTAAATTTGTTGATGATAGAAGCACACATTCAAGCTCTTTCGGTATACCAGACGGCTATGTACCTAACTACACAGTCCTTGACTCTGCACTGAGTTACAGCACTGATACTTGGAAGGTGCAACTCAATATTAATAACTTGTTTAATAAAGACTACTACAGCAAAGCCATGTTCCTCGGTGGAATGCCAGGTGAAGAACGTAACGTAAAACTACAGTACAGCTATACTTTCTAGCACCAAATAGAAAAGAAATGGTGATGTACTAACCCAATAAAAAGAGAGCATTAATGCTCTCTTTTTATATCGAATAATTAAACAACATCATCGAATTAAGTCACGTTTTCCTTATCGCCACGCATTAAGGATTCTAATTCCGCTTTACCTCTATTGGATAAATCAACTAAAGCGGCTAAGTCATGCTGATGAGCGACGCTTTCTATAAACAGTTTTTTATCATGATCAGCAAAAATCTTCACTCGCTCGCTGGCTTGAACTTGGGAGAGCCCTAAACCCTGCAGCACTTTTTCACTCGCACCGAGTGCAGAACCTAGCGTTTCACGAAATATGTCAGTCACCCCTAAACTCATCAAGCGATAGGCATGATTACGATCCCTTGCCCGTGCGATAATATTGACGTGCGGAAAATGCATTTTTACCTGCTGAGCTATTTCGATAGAATCCTCAACACTGTCAACAGCAAGTAGTAAAAGACGAGAACGCGCAATCCCCGCAGACATTAGCATATCTAAACGTCTGGCATCGCCAAAATAAACTTCACCACCGTATTTACGGATTACGTCCACATGGCTTGCATCTTTATCCAAAGCCACAAAAGGGATACCTGATGAGGCCAAAATACGACCGGTAATTTGGCCAACACGGCCAAAGCCCGCAATCACCACTTCAGATTCAGTCACATTAATAGTATCGGGCAAACGAGTATCCACCACCTTAGCTTTAGTGGCGCGAAATAAGGTAAAAAGCAGTGGAGTGATGGCCATAGATAAACCAATAGCAAGCACTAGTATTTGAGCGATTTTGTCACCGAGAATCCCCGATATCTGTGCTTGCGATAACAGTACAAATGCAAACTCGCCACCTTCAGCAAGAATAAGCCCGAGTGCAATACTCGGCCGCCACTTATGGTGCCTAATGCGGCCTAGCAACATCAATACAATAGTTTTAATCAGCAACATGCTAATTAAAATACCTAAGATGACAAATGGATCGGTTAAAAATAACCTCAAATCCATACTCATACCGACTGCCATAAAAAATAGCCCGAGCAATAACCCTTTAAAAGGCTCGATATCTGTTTCAAGTTGATGTCGATAACTAGAGTTCGCAAGCATAATACCCGCAAGAAAAGCTCCCATACCCGCAGAGAGCCCTAACCACTCCATTAACTCGGCGCTACCCATCACTAATAATAATGCAAAAGCCGTCAGCACTTCACGGACTCCGCTGCTTGCAACTAGCCTAAGCATTCTAGGTAATAAGTATTTGCCCACGAGTACAAAACCAATTAATGCGAGACTAGTCCAATACCAAGGCACGGTATGGTGCTCAATTTGAGCAGAGTTTGGCGCTAAATACGCTGTCAGTAGTAGCATGGGGATCACTGCAAGATCTTGCAGTAATAAAACACCAAAAGCATCACGCCCAAGTGGCGTAGTGAGTAACCTATGCTCATTCATCAGCTGCACCGCAAAAGCGGTCGATGATAAAGATAATGCCGCGCCCACGACTAAAGCAGCCTCTACAGACAAACCAAAGCCCCAAGCTAACCCACCAATTGCGGCCCATGACAATAATAACTGACCGCTACCTAAGCCAAAAATAGCACTGCGTAGTTCCCATAATTTACTTGGGTTCAACTCAAGCCCTAGCACAAACAGCATCAGCACTACACCTAACTCGGCAAAGTGTAATACCGCCGCGGGATCGGAAACCAATGCCATGCCACCTGGGCCTAAAATAATCCCTGCGGCAAGGTAAGAAAGAATAGGACCTGCGCCCAAACGTTTCCCTAAAGGAACAAAGATGACTGCTGCTAATAAAAACAGCAACACTGAGGTGAGCAAACTAGAGTGTTCCATGAAGGCTCCAACAGAAAAATAAAACGTATAATCTCATCAAATACCCCCGCTACCGCAAGTGTAATGTTCAACTATGGTACTCCATTTATTTATGAATAAGGCCAAGGTAATACAGTAAAATTATAATTTTTTTGGTATTAACAATGCTTAGGGATGAGAAAACACACGAAGGAAGTTTAAGGCGTAATAGCTAATAAGCCCTATTGATTATCGCCAGCAGCCTATAGCACTAGCGTAACCAACGCGATGTTATGAATTTAGGAATAACAGTAGATATGTAATTGGCCGTTAAATGGCCAGGACTTTTAGGATATTGACGTTGATGTCGCATAGCGCTGTAAATCTGTTGCCTGCTGATCGCACTTGAGCACCTCGGAATAGCGCACGACCGTGTTGCGTCCACAGGACTTAGCGGCATAGAGCGCCATATCAGCCCGATGAAATAGTGGATCGAGACTCAAATCATCAGCCATTAAACCACTCACGCCAAAACTCGCTGTAATAACAAATTTATGACCAGAGTGCTGCGTTTCTATCGCTTCGATACGGGCTCGACATTGCTCCGCCACTTCTATGCCTTTTTCTTCATTTGCGTAAGGCAACAGAATGGCAAACTCTTCACCACCAATACGGGCAAATACATCTCCATTACGAATATGGGATTTTAAAGAATCGGCGACCTTCTTTAGCACCCAATCGCCTGTACCATGGCCATAGGAGTCATTGATACGTTTAAATAAATCCAAATCAAATAAAATGACACAGAAATCCCCACCGCGGGCCGTAGCTTGCACAAAAAGGTTTTCCCCTAATTCCTGCCCAGCACCGCGATTCAAAATCCCCGTTAATGCATCCATTCTCGCCATACGCATAAACTTGCGTTTCTGCATCTGGCCTACCGCTAATAAAATCCCGAGGAAAAATAGCCCGCCCACTAGAATAGTGACAAACATCAGCATATTGGTATATTCGCGCTCTTTTACCGTTTGCTGAGCGACATACAGTTCACGTTCCTTATTTAATAAATTAATTTCACGTGACTGTTCATCAGCATTAAACTTTGCCGCCTGATACGCTAACATTTTCATTTTCGCTTCATCAAACATCAGCTGATTGTAATACTGCTCTTTTTTCGAATACACATAGGCTTGTTCAAACTGTTTATTCTCAGCATTTAAGCCAGCTAACACTTTAAAGACAATATGCTTTAAATCAGTATAACTAGGATCATCAGGTAATGACGTAACGAACTTGGCATGCTCGACCGCATCAGCAAATTGCTTGAGTGCAAAATACGCTTCGGTCAACAAAGAATGGACACTATTAATTTCTAGTTGAAAGTTAAAAGACTCGTACCCCTTTAAAGCACTCAAGAGCAAAGGGACTGAAGCAGAGTACTCCTGTAATCTTAACTTAGACTCTCCCATCCCTTTCAATGCAATAAACGAAATCAATGGGAAACCATTCGACTCACAAAAATCGTGCGTGTACTGGAATTCATCAAATGCCTTGTCATATATTTCAAGCTCTAACTGATAAACTGATAAATACAACTTTGCAGTACAAATATCTTTTACATTATCTGCTGAAGCAAGCGATTGTGCCTTAGCCGCGTAGGTTCCCACCTCTTCTTTTACGCCCATTGCAGAGTACAAACTGGCTAAACGTAGATATGCAGCACGTTTGATATCTATATTATCTATTCGATCTATTAACCCTAGGCTTTTGCTCATTACAACAAAAGCGTCTTTAAAGTTCCGTAGGGCTATGTACGCCGTTGCCTCATAGCTATAGGCCGAAAATAAATAATCGCTATTTTGAACTAAATTTTCAGATTGAATTAAATTATCTAGGGCTTCTTGATATTGACCTGAATAAATAAATGAAGTCCCTTTAAATACCAATAAGCGCCCTTGTTGAAAACGCGTCATATGCTCGAAATCAGCTTCAAGCTCATGGAGCTTAGTGATTGCACTTTGCATATCGGTATGTTGTAGCTGCTCCAGATCAGCTAATACCTCATCAAAATTGATAGTTGCAGCAATTAAGGGCATACAATATATGCCCGAAAATAACCACAAAAAAGCGCACAGGAGTTTCAATTACTCACCATTACCATGGGAAATAACTAAGTAGGCTTTACAATCATCATCCCCACTCAAGCTTTTCAGTTTTTCCATGTCTCCCGACATGATGGCTGCAATTTCTTCATCACTTAACCCATGGGCGCGCATTACGGCCTCAGGATCCTGTTGATACGCTTGCATCAACTGTGCATCTTGGCCTAACTGAGTAAAAAAATCGGATAATGCAGACATACTTTTTCCTTATTTTAATAATGACTTCCGAATTCAACTCAGAAGTACGGCACTCGCAATTAGCCTAATTCTTCAGGTCTAATGCCTAATTTGGTTAAAATAGCATAGTTGTATTCGAGTTTTTTTGCTGGCGGGATCAGCAAAGTACTGATGGGAGACAAGTTTGCCTCGGGCAGCCTACTCAACGACAAATACTCAATTCTAGGAGCTTGAATCGGTAAATTAGCAGCCTCGTAGATCACCACTTGATGATCCCATGGATACCATTGATACAGTTGTTCAACCAAAATCTGTAGCCTATCACTCGTAGTATGAAACTGAGTTAAGGTATGTTCGCCAGCAATAGCAATTTGCCATAACAACAAATGAGTTGTCGGATCGGGAACATGATTAAAGAACATAAACTGGCTGGCTTCAAAACTTTGGTGTCCTGAATTACCAGGGTCTATATCTAAATCTGCCCATAAACACGCCTCTGCCGATATCCCAGGCTCCATCTTTGCAGCAAACCCCTCTGCCCTCGCAAGCTTAATCGCTAAGTGGGACACGCAAGCAAACACACCGGGGTGACCATAAAGCGCACACACTGTTTTTTTTCCGGCTCTCACAGCGTCCAAAATTGCACTCACCATTTGCTCATAGGTCTCACGGCGATTTTTCACTTCGCCATCTTGAGCATAAAACGGCTGCAAATTGATGACATTAGGATTAATTTTCTGGATCCAACGCTGCGAAAAACCATCGGGCAGGAGTGAAAACACGACATCGGCGTGCTCAATATAACTGCGGCTCATCACACTGATCTGTCCGGCCAGCTGTAAACCCGTGCCTACGCAAACTAAAGACCCCAAAGCATCTATCCCAATATTTTATTTCAAACACTGCGAACTCATAACTAAAGCCACAGCAAAAGAACATAATAAAAACATATCGGTAACTTTAATCTGATTTAAGCAAGATTACTATGGTTATCGCCACATAAACAGTTTATCGACTTACTGACTAATTGCTTGGCTTTAAAGAAGAAATCTGGCTCCCATTTCCTTTGTCCAATCCAGTCAGCAATAAACCAGTACGGTTTAGAAGCTGAAAAATCCCACCCACAGCTGCCAAGTGACTTCCAGTAATAAATATCCTGAAAGATAGAGAACTAAAGCCAACATCACGGGTCGAAAAGTCACACAATTCTATCTATGACAGCAGCAAAGCCCGATTGCCCTTGTCATGAGGGGGAATGCTTGGGTATTATGGCCGCCAGATTTTCAGAAGTAGCGCATACAATGATCAATAAAAAGCAAAGTCTTACCCTGCTGAGCGCTGTGGCGCTCTCTGTTTCGCTCAGTGCCTGTAGCGTGTTTGATTGGTTGATTTATAAGCCTGATATTCCACAAGGTAACTACATGGAACCGCAACAAGTTGAAAAGTTGCGCATTGATATGACTAAGGAACAGGCCGAATACATCCTTGGGCGCCCTGTATTACGGGATAGTTTTGCCAACGATACTTGGTATTACGTGTATCACTATAAAAGCGGCCGTGATGCGAGTATTGTCCACAAAGAGCTTATTTTGCACTTTACGGGTGACAAACTCACTGCAGTGAAAGGCGATTATGAGCTAAGTAAAGAATTTAATACGCCACTAGAGCAAAGTAGCTTACCCTCAGGTAACAAAACGGAGTTAGTACCGCTTATCCCAGTACAGCGCCCTGATGAAAAACCATTAGTTAAAGAAAATGAAGCTGAAGCACAAGTTAAAAAACCAATAAAGTAGTATCCAAGGTTTTGCCAACAGCTTAATTGAACATGCCGTATAAAAGCACCTAACAATACATGCTATTCAGCTAAGTTGGGTGTCTTGCAGCTAACATTTTTTATAGTAAAGAACCCTGCCATGGCAGGGTTCTTTACTATTAGATAGCGCAATAAATCAAAGCACTTACGTAAACCACATTAATACCAATCGTATTAAATATCTGTTCATTCAGCTGGCGTTCAAAGCGCTTTAGACAAGGCGAAGGCTTGAAGGCATAGTGGTGCTCTGTCGAAAGCCTTAAACGCAGTATAAAGCGCGTTGCCATGCAGTTAAATCAGCCGCCCTTTGGGAGCATCACAGGCATCTCACTCCCGTGTTGCATTGACTTAAAAGGCAATAACCATTTCTGCGTCAATGCGCCTCGGATTGAAATACATGTGAGGCTCTGAACTGATTAGATATTTAATGTGATAGGTATAATACACAGCGTTGCTTTCTAAGCCATAACGCCAATACTTATGCTCGTCCGCCCGTCACTTTATTTGCCCGACCTTCATCCTTCGCTTTATCAGCACGACGACGACGTACATCTTTAGGATCGGCAATCAGAGGACGATAAATCTCAACTCTTTGCCCCGGTAAAATCACTTGGTCATGTTTAACAACATTGCTAAACACACCTAGTTTAACAGTATCCAAATCAATCTCAGGGAAAAAGCTCACAATATTACTTAAACGCACCACCTCTATCGCTGAGATACCGGGAGTGACATGCACAGGAATCACTTTTTGCTGTGTGGGCAATGCATAAACAACGTCGACCACAAACTTATCTGTTTCATTTGTCATTATAAATCACCTTAGCTCGACTCGTAAAAGCCGTTACCATTGACATCATAAGATCATTAAACACTCTGCCAAAAGCCATATCTGCTAACGAATTTGAAAACTCAAAACTCAACTCAAACTCTACTTTGCAGGCATCTTCAGTTAGCTCGGTAAAACGCCACTGCCCCAATAAATGCTTAAAGGGTCCATTTTCTAACGTTAAATCGATACGCTTACCGGGAATGACCTGATTACGGGTTGTAAATGTCTTACGGATCCCTGCTTTGCTCACATCCACAGATGCCAGCATAGTCTGGCCATCAAATTCGAGAACCTTCCCCCCTACGCACCCAGGTAAAAAGTCTTTATATGATTCAACATCGTTAACTAAGTTATACATTTGCATCGCACTAAAACGGACTAACACACTTCGAGAAATTTGCGGCATAGGACCTAGTACTCTTTACTAACGTATTCACGCAACCTCAACAAACTCAAAATGCACTAAAAAAATCATATGCATAAAGAATATTTTAAGGAAACAATCGAAATTTGTTCAGATTTTATCACGATACACAAAAAACGCACCCCTTGCACGGCGCCGCGCGGTTAACTCAATAACGATATCGCGTTTAAAAAAGTAGCAATAACATCACAGGGACTTGAAATTAACTAAATAAACCCTTATATCAATATCAAATTTATTCACCGTGCGTATAATGGCGACACTATGGTAAAGAAAAAATCAAGCAAAGCAGCGCCTGCGGCTATCGCACGTAATAAGCGCGCAACCTTCGAATACCGTTTCGAAGAAAAAATGGAAGCTGGACTATCTCTTATGGGATGGGAAGTTAAATCTATTCGTATGGGCAAGGTAAACCTGTCAGACTGCTATATATTTTTGAAAAATGGTGAAGCCTTCATGCATGGCTGCACTATTATTCCATTGAATACAGCATCGACACATGTAATCTGCGACCCTTTACGTCTTAAGAAACTACTGCTCAACCGTAAAGAACTCGATAAACTATCAGGCTTAGTTGAGCGTCAAGGCTACTCCATCATTCCTATTTCAATGTACTGGCGTAAAGGTGCATGGGTGAAAGTGGAAATTGGTCTTGGTAAAGGTAAAAAAGATCACGATAAGCGCGAAGATACTAAAGCGCGTGAATGGGAAGTAGAAAAAGCCCGCGTGATGAAAAAAGAGAAAACGCACGGATAATGAACAAACGATTGAACTTGAAGTAAATGATGCTAGGTGATCATTAGGCTACGGGTTACAATCAAGATCTTGGGGGCGATTCTGGATTCGACAGGATTCACGAAACCCTGGGAGCATGCCGAGGGGCGGTTGGCCTCGTAAAAAGCCGCACCGTTATAGTTGCAAACGACTCTAACTACTCTCTAGCAGCTTAGGCTAGCTAGCCATCTGACACAGGTCTCTCAAATGGGCAGTGTATACAGATGGTCATATTACATTTGATAGCGAGGGAACTCTGTCCGGGGGTGAACCGCGAAATAGTACCGGACTCACCCAATGAAATCCTGTCTTTCGGAGTTTATTCGGGTTAACTAAAAGAAAGACTAAGCATGTAGTGCCTTGGACGTAGGTGTTCTGGACGCGGGTTCAAGTCCCGCCGCCTCCACCAAACAATATAAAGGACTGATTCCGTTAAGGTTTCAGTCCTTTTTCTTATCTGGCATTTAACAAGCCTGTACTACAGAAGTGTGCTACATACATCTCACTATTTTCAGCTATAGAGAACCTGAAGCGCCGCCCTACTCGCTTGAAAGGTTACCTATATTGGGCTGCGCAAAAACTCGTTCGCCTAATGAGTTCAGTATCTTACATTCACCTTCAAGTACAGCGATAATTGATTTTCCCTTACGGAAACTTGCAGGTATCATCACGCGCCCTGACTCACTGAATGATAACCCATCGAGTACAGCATTATGCATAATGAGCCCTACAGGCGCGTCATAATATAAAACAGTCACAATAGCTTGATTTGCTTGCATTATTTTTAACTCACGTTAGCAGCGTCAGCTGCGTTATATTTACCTAGCAAGAGCGTTGCTGTCCCTGTGGTCAATATATCCTCAAAGACACAATCAAAAAACAAGAATATTACTACGTCTTTTAACGCACGTTTTTCATACAATACGGCATCATGCAGCATATTTTGATTATTTAAACACTTTAATAAAAAGATACCAATACATTTCACAGATGCTAATGGCTAGTTGCGCTAGATAATAGATGTAAAACGGATTTAAAGAGCTGTATGGATATAAAGCCAATATTTTAGGCTTAGATTATTCATCATTTACTTCGCTTTAAATCCCGCTCTAAAACGGCCTCGATGTTTTCCATTAAAAAATGGGGCCTGATAAATAATGCATAACCCACCCGTATTAGGTATGCAGTAATACAGGTTCAATATGACGGCCATAACGGCCCCCCTATGGGAACATTAAAATTTAAATTTTTAACATAAGGCACTAGAGCTGAGCCATAACAAGCTCTGCCATGTTATTTAGAATAAAACATCATTAATTTTTTAGTCTATTTAGCTGAATAGAATAGAAAATTTATCTGCTACCATAAAATCAGCTCAAACTTACATCAACAGTATCACAGATATATGACATTAAACATTTACCGCTATGCAGCATCAAGCCCTACACACATATGATTTTTAAATAACGCTAACTTCATGCTGAAATGCGTGCCACGTCGCCTTCTGCGTAATAAATCCCATAGGAACGGCTGCACATATGCCGAGAAAACTGCTAATATCGGCGCAATTTTTTGAGCTAACGAGATCAAGATGGGCAGAGCATATCAAAACAAGAAAGAATCCATGGCGAAAACAGCAGGTCAAAAAACCCGCATTTACTCACGCTACGGTAAAGAGATATACGTCGTTGCTAAGCAAGGCGGCGTTGAACCCGATGGAAACTTATCACTACGCCGTTTGATTGAGCGCGCAAAGAAAGATCAAGTCCCCGCGCACGTTATTGAGCGCGCAATTGAAAAAGCGAAAGGTAGTGGCGGTGAAGATTACGATACAGCCCGTTACGAAGGTTTTGGTCCTGGTAACTGTATGGTCATCGTTGATTGCTTAACAGATAACGTTAAACGTACCTTCACCGAAGTTCGCCAAGCTTTTGTTAAAAACGATGCCAAACTCGGTAGTCCAGGTACAGTCGGTCACATGTTTGACCATCAAGCTGTATTTGTATTTGCTGGCGACGATGAAGATGCCATTTTAGAGTTACTTATGATGGCTGATGTTGATGTAAGCGATGTTGAGCTTGAAGATGGCTTAATAACAGTATACGCACCTCACACTGAGTACTTTAAAGTTAAAACGGCGCTCACTGATGCTATGCCAGACATAAACTTTGAATTCGACAACATCACCTTCGTACCGCAAGACATGGTAAAAGTTGAGGGTGAAGATGTGGCCATGTTTGAAAAATTTGTGGCTGCATTAGAAGATTGTGATGACGTACAAAATGTTTATCACAATGCTGAAATCGACGAGTAATATCACCTAAGGTGGTACCCATTAAAACGTAAATTTTGAACAATGCCGTTCACTTAAGGTGGACGGCATTTTTATTGATGCGATAGCGAGAGCTATAGCGCAATGATTTACATAATGTTGCGCATTAACTAACGGACAAAATAATATATAAATTCATTAATGAAAATCTCAGTAATACAAAAACAAAAAGGGCCTGTTAGGCCCTTTTTGTGCTCATTTAGGTAATGAGTGACAGCTAAAGTTTAACGTAGATCCATTTCTTGAATGATTTCGTGGGCAATAGCAGGTGTAGTACAACTCGGCTTTTCGTGTAAATCAGCTTTTAGTAGCCCTTTACGGTGCTTAAGTGCTGCATCAAGTTTTTTCGCTGCTGCAGCAATTGCAGGATACATCACTTCATCGCTACCCGAAGCTGCAACACGGGCACCTTCATAATTGGTACGAATTTCAACCTGATACTCGCCATGTTCCTTCGAGATAATAATATCAAGTGCGACCAAAGAGGGAAAATGAGTGGCGATTTTGGCAAATTTATTGTTAACATCTTCTCTAACAGAATCAGTAACATCAACGTGGTGACCAGAAATATTTATTTTCATAGGTTGTCCCTTTTAGTGTTATCACTTTTATTTTGCTTCACTATTAGAGCTTGGGGCATGCAGGATAAAACACAAGGGTTATTGGCAAATATTTCGGTCAACTCAGGTATTAGCATCTCCTAAACGTGACCGCCATCAAGAAGTTAAAAATAAAACAGCGAGAAAAACATGATTAAGTGATTGATTTATAAACAGGCGTTAATAATAAATCAATCACTTAATCCAATACGACATAAGGTAAATACGCTTAATATTTACGTTGCACACTCTGCTGCCAAAACTGTTGGGACAAATGATGCGTCTTGGTCGATAAACGTGACACTTGATCCCCCCGCGCCGCCGCATCGAGCGTCTGCTCTAAACTCTGCTGAGCCAAGTCGCTGATCACATGGATGGCTCGGCTGATTTCTGCGGCCACCGAAGTCTGCTGCGTCATCGCCGCCGCATTATCATCACTCAAAGAATTAATTCGCGAAATAGATGAAAGCAACTCGCCAAAAGCCACACTCGCATCTTGCGCTAAGCTTACCGAACGTTTGACCTGTTCCTGCCCCGCCATCATGGTCGAGGTTGCCCTTTGAGTGCTTTCCCTAAAACGGCTAACAATTAACTCGATTTGCGAGGTGGATTGGCTAGTACGGCTCGATAACTGCCTGACCTCATCGGCCACCACGGCAAAACCACGGCCACTCTCTCCTGCCCGCGCCGCTTCAATTGCCGCATTTAAAGCCAGCAAGTTGGTTTGATCAGCAATGGCACGTATCACTTCAAGCACTTGATGAATCGCACGGCTATCTTGTTCAATCGTTTGAACCACATCGGAAAAATGGCTCACTTGCACACTCAACTGATGTATCGCATCAATAACCGTTTCTAAACGAGAATGCCCGCGTTGCGCCGCCTCATGGCTCGACACCATTTCCAAGGCAGTACGATGAATGTTTCCTGTCACTTCAGCAAAGCTGGTACTCATCTGCTCCATCGCAGTCGCAGCTTGCGTGGTTTGTTCGCTCTGACTATCAGCATGTTCCCAAGTGTTTGTAATGGTTTGTTTAAGGCTGACACTTTGTGCTTGGATCTCACTGGCTGAATCCGCCATACGGCCAACAACGCCACCAATTTCAGTGATCAAAAAACGCAGAGCGAGGTCTAATTTACCAATCTCATCTTGGCGGCCGGTGTACACGCCCGTAGCGACAGGATCGTCAATAATGTTGGTTGCCATAGATACGAGCTTTTGCAGTGGCTGCATCAGGTAATACCATGCGAGGCACGCGAGACTCATCCCCACCATCGCGGCAACGATGGGGGAATAACTGGCAATCATCGCCGTAGCCGTAATCGAAACCAACATGGCCAGCAGTATTTTGCCACTGAAACCTAACCTATCTTTACGCAATACTTTAGATTGCTTACCCTGATTAATATCACTGTAAATACTCTCAGCAGCTTTAATCTGCTCTGGGGTGGCTTGGCGACGAACAGATTGATACTCATGAACTTTACCATCTTCATACACAGGCGCAACGTAGGCATTCACCCAATAATAGCCGCCCGTTTTGGTGCGATTTTTAACTATCCCCATCCAAGGTTTTCCCTGCTTAATTCGCTCCCAGAGGATCTTAAATGCAGCGGCAGGCATATCTTGATGGCGTACTATATTATGGGGATTCCCTTGCAACTCAGCGGCACTAAACTCGCTGATCTGCGAAAAAGTCTGATTCACATATTTAATGTTTCCCTTAAGATCCGTCGTGGATAGTAAAATCGCATTATCTGACAGGTGTGTTTCACCATTTGTAGAATTTTTATGCATAGGGTTATCAGGCTAAGTCTCGGTAAAAAAGATAACGCATTCTGCCAAAACCGTCGTCTATCAAAATTGATAAAGCTCACATAGGCAGCATAAAAATTAACCTAATGCTAAACAAGCAGTAACCACTAAATACATATCAACAAATAAAAACAAACAATTGTGACAGGGCGCTCGTTACGCTACATCCGTTAAACTCGCCACTCTACACTCGCTAAAGCAGATCAGCTTAAGATCACAGATTTACATTCGAATCTAAATGATATCGTTTATCATTTGAGTTAACTAAGTTATACTTCTCGCGGTTAACTATCCCCTGCTATAGAAATGCATTCGTCGTTAAGCTAAAAAGCTCAAGCACACTTTGCAGCATCAACAGTAACGGATAGCCATAACAGACCCATATTAGCTCGAAATGAGAAGTGGCACTTATGTCTAATACACCCGCGTTTGAAACCTCAACGCAATCTTCTACAACTCAAATGCGCTCGTTCTCGCTGATTTCGCGAGGAATTGTGCAATGGTTTAAGCAAGAGCAATCGCAGGTTGCCTTCAAAGTCTTTGCTCGTGCGAGTGCCGCTCTATTGGCTGGGTACGTTGCGGCAGCAACCTTGGCTTGCCTGCTAACATTAGTGCTACCTATGCCGCGCTTTGAAAGCACGATAACGGCCAATATGCTAGCTTTCCTGTTTTATGCCATCGCTATTATTTATGCCTTTTGTGTGCGTAAAACCTGGCATGCGTGGCGAGACTTAGGCTTAGTGAGTTTGTTATGTTTTGGATTGATCAAGGTATGTGGGCAATAAGATGAAAGAGACATTTTTTAGAACTTTATCTTGGCTACATACCTGGGCAGGCCTGCTCGTATGTTGGGTTTTATTGTTGATCTTTTTTGCGGGTAGCTTGAGCTATTTTCGCCATGAGATCAGCCTTTGGAATGAACCCGAATTACACAAAGGGGTTTATCAAGACTACCGAGCCGATACACTCGAAAACCAATTGGATAAAGGTCAAAGTTACATAGAAGCGCATTCGCCGGCAACAGCGCAGCGCTGGATGATCAATTTTCCAACTGAACGAACCCCCTTTCACAGTGTTAGCTGGCAACTGCCACCAGAAAAAGGCCAACGCCGCGGTAAAACTGAAGAACATGTCGCTTTAGCCGATGGCAGCGGCATGATCTCAGAAGTGCGCGAAAGTCGTGGTGGCAATTTCTTCTATCGTCTGCACTTTGACTTGCACTATATGTCCGCTATTACAGCCCGCTATATCGTCGGCGTTTGCACTATGTTTATGCTGATCGCCCTTATCAGTGGCATAGTGATACACAAACGGATCTTCAAAGATTTGTTCAGTTTTAGACGGGATAAAGGCGCTCGCTCTTGGCTAGATGCGCACAATGTGAGTTCTGTCATCGCACTGCCCTACCATTTGATGATCACTTATACAGGGCTTATTACCCTAATGCTGATGTATATTCCATGGACGGTTAATACCGCCTATTCGGGTGATAACCAAGCCTTTTTAAAAGAACTTAATCCCGCCAGACAAACCGAGAAAGCCGCAGGAATTAGTGCGCCACAGGTGCAACTGAGCCAATTACTACCGCAAGTGAAAGCCGCATGGGGCGATGCGCCAATTAAGCAAGTGATAGTGTCATACCCTAAAGATCAAAATAGCCAAGTGACCTTTTACCAAAACACAGGTAAAGATGTGACCGATGAAGCCAATATTTTAATATTCAACGGGGTAAATGGTGAGCTTACATATACTAGCCCGCAAGAAGCCTCAGGAGCCTCCGCGACTTACGATACTATGATGTCGCTGCACACGGCACGTTTCGCCGCCCCGCTGCTAAGATTTTTATTCTTTTTCTGCGGTTTATTAGGCTGCGCTATGATCGCGACAGGCACTTTGATGTGGGCCATTCGTCTACGTCAAAAACAGCAAAAATTGATCGATAAAGGCGAGAAACCAAGCGTTGGATTACGTTTAGTTGAAGGGTTAAACTTCATGTTTATCTTAGGACTCCCCTTAGGCACTGTAGCCTTCTTTTACGCCAATCGTCTCTTATCGACAAGTTTTGCAAGCCGCTCTGAATGGGAAGTTCACAGTTTCTTTATCGCGTTAGCGGTAATGGGTGTTTGGGCTTTCTTGGGTCGTTCACGTCGCCAGTGGCAAACCGCATTACGACTCACAGGGAGCTTGTATTGTTCACTGCCCGTACTAAATGCTTTTACCTCATCAAGCCATCTCATCAACAATATTCAATCTCATCAATGGGCTTTAGTCGGGTTTGACCTGCTCGCCATTATACTTGGCAGCGCTATGCTATTTGCCAGTAAAAGATTAACTTTGATAGCAACATCCCCCGTAAATGGCTCAGCAAGACCTGCATTGAATGCAAAGACGAATAAAGCCCGCCGCAGCGAGTCAAAAACATCACTAGCCGACGAACTGACCTCGCAACCGTCATTAGAGGAAGTCAAATCATGATGCCAGAATTTATCCCTGTACTTGGGATATTAGGATTAAGTTATCTTTCCCTCGCCCTATTCGCCTTAGCTAAGTTTGGTCATTTTAAAGATGTGTTTAACCGCCCACCAGCACAATGGCAAAGCCATTTACTCACCTCGTTTGCCTGGTTATTACTGGCGTTGAGCCTCAGTGCCTGCGCAAGTGATCAAGGCTGGGCCTATGGTAGCATTTTGTTTATGGGGATCATTTCCCTCGCGGCAATGCTAGTTATTCTGACCTTAAGCTTTAGTCCACGCCATTTACCCATAGGTATAGTCACAAGCAGTGTGCTAACGGGGAGTTTATTATTCGCATCTGGGATATAACGCAACAGTTCTGTCCATCTTAGACTTGGCAGATCATAGCTATGTGATCACCGCTAGGCTATAGTGCCCAGATGTCTTTCAGATAGGAGAAAATCATGGGCTTTAAGTTAATGGTCAATTGGCAAACTTCGCCTGCCGAAGAAGGTGAGTTTTGCCGAGACCACAGCATTACTTTTGGCAGCGGCCAGACCATTCAGGCCTCTTCAGCGCCAGATTACAAAGGTAATGAGCATAATGTTAATCCAGAAGAAAGTTTACTAGCTGCGCTATCCTCATGTCATATGCTGACCTTTCTGACGATTGCTCACCTTAAACGCTTAAATGTGACGTCCTATGTTGATAATGCAACAGCCGAGCTTGGAAAAAACGAAGCCGGAAAACTCGCTATTATTAAAATGGTACTTAACCCTAAGGTCATTTTTGCGGATGGGATTGACGTTAACCATGAAACGTTAGAAAAAATCCACGAAAAAGCCCATGCTAACTGCTTTATTGCTAATACGTTAACGACGGATATTCAAATTAAGTTTTAGCGTTAAACGTTATCTTTACGGCCTGCTGGAGGTATTCCTAAGCAGGCTTTTTATTACCTGACACCAACCTTTCGCAAGACTCGCTACGCCATCTGATGCTACAAAAATATCGCTACAGCAGGATAATATTTAAGCCTGAGTCAAATAAAGGCACATAAGAGGTGAGAATATTAGCTGATTGTAAGCGTGGCAGTATAGCGACAGGGATGAGTACGATAATGACTGGACATAAAAATGGGTGTTGTCTCGGGAACTAAGAGACAACACCCTAACTTTGTACGCGGCTATGTTAACTGCAATATCTTAAATTTCAGTTAAATTTCGGTTTAATTCTAAATTTAACGATCAATTACTGCGCTTTAATATCCTGTGCCATACCTTTTGCTGGTAACGGTTGCGCTTTTAAGGCGGGAATAGGCTGTTTAACTAATTCATCCTTCAAATAGCTTATCGCAGTTTCAAGCTGCGCATCTTTGCCATTAAAGGTAGCGAAAGGTAAGTTATCGGCTTCAATATCCGGTGTTACGCCATGCCCTTCAAGCACCCAGCGGCCATCCATTGCATACTGCGGATACTCGGCCACCCGCGCCATCCCTTTATCGGTCAACGCATTTCGCCCAGATAACCACACACCCGCTCCTGCTGTTTGTTTACCAATTAATGGCGCAATACCGAGTGCTTTAATCCCCGCAGCGAAGGTCTCGCCGTCGGAATAGGTTAGCTCATCGGTTAATACCACTAAATGGCCGCGGAAAGTTTGCTGCATATTGCTATAAGCGCTGCCGTAAGTGGGTTGCCAGAAAGCCCACGCGCGGCGTAATAATTTCTCAATAATCCAACTGTCGATATTGCCGCCGCGATTACGGCGCACGTCGATAATTAAGCCATCTTTATCGTAGTTGGTATAAAATTCACGGGCGAAACTTTCAATATCACCGCCGCCCATGGCATATAAGTGCAAATAACCCATCTTGCCCTTACTCGCATCCTCAACCACTGCGGCATTATGGCTCACCCAATCTTGGTAACGTAACTGGCTATCTACCGTAGCACTGACTGGCATGACGATGGTTTTATGTGTTTGACTACCGCGTTTTAGCTGTAGCAATACTTGTTTGTCCTGTTGATTACGTAAAAGCCGCGTAACATCAGCCACATTAGCTACTGGCGTGCCATTAATGGCTAACAACATATCGCCTTCTTTAGCATCAACTTCGATACGATTTAACGGTGAAGCATTGGCGGGTAATTCAGGATCGTTACTGTAAATATGCGCAATGTTAACGCCATCCGCAGTTTGCTGTAGACGCGCGCCAAGACTTGCCGCTTTAGCCGCATCGGGATCTTGAGGTAAATCACCACCACGCACCTGTGAGTGCAAAGAATCTAACTCGCCCATCATTTGCATGAAGATGTCATTCAGTTCGTTACGATCGGTCAGGCGGTCGAGCAAAGGCTGATACTTAGCCTTAGTGGCTTGCCAATCGAGGCCGCGCATCTTCTTGTCGAAGAAAGATTCTCGGTGCATCAACCACGCATCTTCAAACATTTGCTGCCATTCAAGCGGAGGAGAAATCGCTAATTGCCATTGCTCCGTTTGCACTTTGGCATTATCCGTATCACCCAACTTATCGCCGCCATCGACAATCAGTAGCGCCTTGTCATCACTATGTTTACGCAGCATCAGCTTTTTACCGTTGGCAGAAACTGCGTAATGACCCACATCCTCTGCAAACACTTCGGCCTTAGGGTTCAAGGGATCAAATTCAATGGTCATTAAACTCGGCTCGGTATCATCACCCATCGCTTGGTCAAGCACATAAAGCCTACCATCAACAGCGCGAAGCTCACTGTAATTACCTGAATCAACAGGAACTTGCCATAAGCGCTGCGAAATATCCGCCCAATCGATGGTTAGTGGATTAGCTTTATCTTTAGCTGCGGTTTTGTCAGTTTCGCTCACGCTGAGCTCATTAGGTTTACTAAAGGGGAACTTGGCACTTTTAACTAAGGCAATAGCAAATATTTGGCTGCGTTTATCAAACACGGGCCCCATGTTTCTGTCGCCCCAAGGCGAGCTTGGTGTTGCACTAAATTGGCGATTTGACAGGAAATAGAGCCACTGTCCATCGCGACTAAAGGTGGGTGAATAGGACTCATACTTATCGCTAGTCAGTGTCTCGGCCTTATTCTCATCCACTGAATAAAGAACAATTTGCGGTCTTTGCTTACCGATTTCCGACTTAGTTAATGCAATAAAACGACTGTCACCGGACCAGCGGATATCGGCGTAAGGCCCAAGTCCCTCACCGTTAGTGATGATTTTTTGGTTAGTGTTTTTCTTTAAATCCAGTAGCCAAACGTTGCCATCGTTATCGTCGTGGGCGATAAACCGACCGTCTTGCGACAGGTTAAGGCTCATTCTTAAGGTATGGCCATCTTTGGTTAACTGTTTAGCGCCACTGCTGCCATCAGCAGGGAATTGCCAAATTTCCTGCTGACCTGTCATGTCACTAATCGCATAAACCGACTTACCATCTTGGCTCAAAATAGCTTCTCTAACACGATAAGTCCCTGGCAGCGCAACTTGTACTAAGCGCGAGCCATCAACACCCGCAATGGCGATATGGCTGCGAGCAGTAATCACTACTTTATCGCCAGCGGGGGCCAAATTAGTCGAAGAAGCGTAATCCATAGGATCTTTTACCCAATGCTCACGGCGCTCGGCAAAATCAGAAGTGAGTTCAATATTGAGTAACGAGTCTTTAGTGGCCGCAATATCAAATACATGGATATCTGCACCCTGCTGGAATACCACTTTACCTTTATCCATTCGCGCGCCGCGGACTTGCCAATCTTTAAACTGGGTCAACTGTTTTGCGTCTGAACCATCGAACGCCATCGACCAGAGGTTGTCGTTACCATCGCTGTCGCTGATAAAATAGAGTCTGTCCTGCCATAACATAGGTTGGCGCACTGAGCCGTCGTGTTGACCGCTAAGCAGCTGTGCTTCGGTTTTACTGCCGAGTTTAAAGCGCCATAATTCGCCTTTCGCGCCACCACGGTACACTTTGGCATTATCCCCCGTCACTTGCAGACCAAAGCGGGTGAAGTAAACGTATTCGTTGCGATCATCAATCACACCTTCAACTGCATCGGCTAAGGGTAAATCTGTGGTGGTGAGGGTTTGAGGATCGACGCTGCGCAACATCCAATTATTAGCAGGACCAAAGCCACTGTCGGTGGAATATAAAATCTCGCCTGTGGCCGTAAAGCCTTGAACCCGCACACGGCTATTCTCAAAACTTACCCGTTTAGCTACGCCGCCCGTAACAGGGATCACGTACACTTCGCTCGCGCCTTCATAATTGGCTACATAAGCCACCCACTTACCATCGGCAGAAATACTCGCTCCGAGCTCTTCTGCGGGCAAACTCGTTAAGCGAGTCGCAGCCTTTTGACCTAAGGTCTGAGTCCATAAATCGCCTTCTGCGGTAAAGACTAAGGTTTGATCGTGCAGAGCTGGCGCGCGATAATATCCTTGATTGCTCACGGTATCAGCAGCGATGGCTGGTACTGCGGTTAACGTGCCGAGGGCAAGCATGCAGCTGGCAACGGAATGGCGAAGTTTCATGTATGACCTCTATCTTATTGTTATTTTTAGTATGCTTATTTTTTATGGCGGACTATTTTATGACGCACGATTTATAGGTGATAGGCCAAAGCATTTACAGCTAGGCTCGACCTATTTGCCAATCAAACTAGCAGAATTGAGCCAAAAGTTCAGTAACCTTGAGTGAGAGAAGTTTTAGCAAATGTGTCATCTATTTTACCAATACAGATCAAATAGATAAAAATTGAGAATATAAAATAAACTCGCTGATTTCGCTTTCATTGCCATAGGGTAATAAAAAAGGGAGCGAGGCTCCCTTAAAATATAATTCCCATGTCTATTATGGATTGATATTTAAGCTAATATTTTAAATAAATGGTTTTTTAATGCAGCAAAATCAGCCAGTAACTCTGCCGATAATATCGGTTTATGCGCAACGGCTGCTAATTCTGCTGGCAAAGGTAAATTCAGGCTAAGCTCACGATCGACTACATCTTTAAACTTAGCGGGATGCGCCGTCCCTAAAAATATGCCCACTTCGCCAGGCACTAGGGTTAACGACAAGGCTTTAGCTGCAATTGCGGCATGGGGCTCAGATACATAATTGTGCGCGTACAAGTCAGCCAGCGCCTGTGACGTTTGTTTCTCCGATAAGCGAATACCCACTAAGCTACTCAGTGGCCAGCCTAATTTCTCACAAATGGCTTCCACACGCGGCCAGTTGCTGGGCTCACTCACATCCATGGCATTGGACATGGTTGCTTGAGTCGGATTGGGCTGCCATTGGCCATTGTCTAAATAACGCGGCACTGTATCGTTGGCATTGGTCGCGGCGATAAAACGCTTAACCGGTAATCCCATCGCTTTAGCAAATAAACCCGCAGTGAGGTTACCAAAGTTACCACTGGGCACTGCAATCACCGGATCGGCATCGTGGCGTAGCTTAGACTGAGCAACCGCTTCAAAGTAATAACAAATTTGTGCCAGCAATCGACTAATATTGATTGAGTTAGCGGAGTTCAAGCTCAAACCATCACGAACATCGGCATCATCGAAGGCGCACTTAACGAGATCTTGGCAGGCATCGAAATCGGACGAGACGGCGACTGTATGGATATTCTTGCCCAACGTCGTGAACATCTTTTCCTGTAGTTCACTAATCTTACCCTTAGGATAGAGCACCACCACATTGACTTTCTCAAGCCCATAAAAAGCATCGGCAACCGCTGCGCCAGTGTCGCCCGATGTTGCAGTCAAAATGGTTAATCGTGTGTCACCCACAAAAGTATTGACGCACTGCGCCATAAAACGCGCACCAAAATCTTTAAATGCCAACGTTGGGCCGTGGAACAATTCGAGGCAAGCGCGCTGCTCGTCAACAGCAATCAAAGGTAAATCAAAGTTAAAGGCGCGCTCAACCAATTTATCGACCGCATCTTGCCCTAACTCTGAGGCGAGCCATGCACCGAGCACTTTT
Organism: Shewanella sp. MF08487; assembly: GCF_050848685.1. NCBI lineage: Bacteria > Pseudomonadati > Pseudomonadota > Gammaproteobacteria > Alteromonadales > Shewanellaceae > Shewanella > Shewanella sp. MF08487. Next base: position 66,089 of record NZ_JBOZPB010000018.1, on the reverse strand, counting down.
TTACTGCGCTCAACGAATGTCAACGCCAGCAGCCCTTCAATATCGTCTAGTACGGGTATTTGACTAGGAAAAAACAAACCTCTGTCTTTACCTAACCCCAGTTGTACCGCTTCTTTAAAGCTCACTTTCTGCGAAGGGTGTTTTAAATTATATAGTTCCATGCTCACTCAACCTTTTGATGCTAATACTTAAACACTGATTTTTGATATTTAACCGTAATATTTAGTCTTGATCTAAAAACAAGCATTAATCGACTCTACGCGTGCCTTGCTCATCAAGGCGACACACGTGGGCAAAGCCACCCGCTTCAGTTAAATAATGCTGCTCTAACCAAGCTTTAGCAGCATTAGCTGTGGCTAAATCGTCAGTAATCGAAAACAGTGTTGGACCGCTGCCCGAAATACCCGTAGTCAACATTCCTAAATCGGCTAAGGCAGCTCTAGCATTGTCGTAACCCGGAATGGCAGCAGCGCGATAAGGTTCAGCTAACACATCCTTTAATACGCTAATCGCCAGCTTAGCGTTTTGCTGATAAGACGCATGTACAAAGGCACTTAAATAGCGACCAAAATCAATAGTGACACTTTTATCGTATTGATCGGGCATGAGTTTACGCATCATCGCGGTTGAAAGTGAAATCCCTGGATAAGCCACTACCCAATACCATTCTTTAAAGCTGGGTATCGCTTCACATACAGTGCCCGGCACATTGAGCATCAATTGCATGCCGCCCAAATAACAGGGGGCGACGTTGTCATAGTGCACACTGCCGCTGATCTTACCTTCAAACTCGCCCATCAATTCCAGCAAAGCTTGCTCGTTATAAGGTCTGTCAAAATGTTCATTCAAGGCATATAACGCCGCCACGACAGAGCTTGCACTCGAACCTAACCCACTGCCAACAGGTAGGTTTTTTTCCAGTGTCAGTGCCACGCCTTCATCTACTTTACCTTGCGCCGTTAAAAACTCTCGACTAAGAGCTTTTAAGAAAAACTCGGCACACTGATACACTATATTGTCTTGCGGATTATCAGGCAGTTTATGGGCCCAAGCGCCAGTTTGCGCCAAACTCACACCCGATTTTGCTGCAGCAATCGTCACTCTGTCACCAAGTAAACTGCCATCAATCGGCGCCAATGCCGCACCCAGTAAATCAAATCCTACGCCCACGTTACCCATAGAGGCTGGTGCGTAAACAGTCAAACTCATACGCTCACCTCACGAGTCCAATTCAAGGTTCTTAACACATCGGCAAACGCACCAGCGGCGGTCACTTCCGTTCCTGCACCATAGCCACGCAACACAAAGGGGATAGGTTGGTAATAACGACTGTAAAATGCCAAGGCATTTTCGCCGCCTTTAACGCTATATAGAGGATCTTGTGCATCGACTGCTGCGATACGCACACGGCACACATCATCCTCAATTTGCCCCACATAACGCAGCACTTTACCTTGTGCCTTGGCCTGCGCCACTTTAGCGGCAATCGCTGCATCAACCTCTGGCAAACGTGCCATAAAGCTTTCAACATCGCCTGAATCATCAAACTCGGCTGGCAGTACGGATTCAACCTGCACGTCACTGAGCTCTAACTTTAATCCCACTTCACGGGCAAGAATGAGCACTTTACGCGCTACATCCATACCGCTTAAATCATCACGGGGATCGGGTTCTGTAAAACATTTATCCCTTGCAAGACCGGTTGCTTCTGACAGCGTCATGCCCTCATCTAGCATGCCGAAAATAAAGGATAAAGAGCCCGATAAAATACCGTTAAACTTATGCAGTTTATCACCTGCAAATAATAGTTTTTTCAGATTGTCGATAACAGGTAATCCAGCACCTACCGTGGTTTCGTATAAGAACTGACGACGCTGTTTTAATGCCGTTTGGCGCAGTGCTTGATAATAAGCATAATCGCGAGTGTTAGACTTTTTGTTCGGCGTGACCACGTGTAAACCTGAGTTCATCACCTTTAAATACAGATTCGATACTTGTTCGCTCGAAGTGCAATCCACCAACACAGGGTTCAGTAATTGTTGTTCTTGCGCCCATGCCAATAACGCGGGGATATCACAGGCTTGCTGGCTATCGGCAAGCAAGCTAGGCCAGTTATTTAAATCGATACCCGCACTATTGAGTAACATCTTGTTTGAATTGACAATACCGCAAACACGAATGCTGATGTGCTGCTCTTTGAGCATGGAAGATTGTTGTTTTATCTGCTCAAGCAGGCCAGCGCCCACGTTGCCACAACCGACTAAAAACACATCTAAATATTGCTGCACATCGAAAAAACCTTGATGACAAGCAGCAACCGCATGCTTAGTTTTACGCTGCTCGATGACCGTCGAAATCGACCGTTCAGACGATCCTTGGGCAATGGCTATAATGTTCACGCTTGCCTGCGCTAACGCTTGGAAGAAACGCGCTGCCACACCTTTGTGGGTGCGCATGCCATCACCAATCAAAGAAACGATGGCGAGCTCATGACGCATAGCGATAGGTTCAAGCAAGTCACTTTTTATTTCTAATTCAAACTCTTGCTCTAAGGCCCATTTCACTTTTTCCGCCTCAGCGGTGGCAACACAAAAACAGATACTGTATTCCGAAGAACTTTGAGTGATTAAAGACACCGACACACCGCTGCGGGAAATTGCCGCTAAGGTACGGCTCGCCATACCGACCATGCCTTTCATGCCGGGGCCTGAAATATCAAACATGGTTTGATTATCAAGATTAGAAATAGCTTTTACCTGTAGGCCACTCTCATCGGCTTTATCGGATACAAGCGTGCCCGGCGCTTTCGGATTAAAACTATTTTTGATGTAACAAGGGATATGAAACTGGGCGATAGGAGCGATTGTTTTGGGGTGTAACACCTTCGCACCGAAATAAGACAGCTCCATCGCTTCTTGATAACTCAATTGTGATAATAATTTGGCATCCGCCACGACGCGCGGATCAATATTATAAACCCCGTCAACGTCGGTCCAAATCTCACAACTAGAGGCATCTAAACACGCAGCGAGCACAGCAGCAGAGTAATCAGATCCATTACGCCCTAAAGTGACCACCTTACCGTGAGCATCTGCGGCGGTGAAACCTGGCATCACCCATACCCGTTTTTCGTCCAGCAGTAATACTTTAAATCTGGGCTTGCTCACCCCAATATCAACTACCGACTCAAGGGGGCTACCACGACCTAAAAATAAAGCGCGAGGATCAAGCTGAGCCGAAGTGATCCCTTTAGATATCATCACTTGTTCCATCAAGGCTGCAGATAAACGCTCACCAGCGACCACGATTTCAGCACGGATGCCATCGGGACATTCTTGTAGTAATGCAATACCGCGTAATCTGTCTTGCCAGATGACTAATTGGGCATTGAGTCCTGAGAAGAGCAACTCGCTTTGTTCACTCGACAACACTGAGTTAACGGCATCTTGATACAAAGAGGTAAATACTCGCTCGACATGCTGCAAGACTGGCGCATAGTTTTCACCTTTAACCGCAACATCCACCATTTCTAACAGCGCATTAGTCACGGTTGCAGGGGCAGACAAGACTGTCGCCACCGACTCAATTTGGGATGATTGGGCGATGATATCCGCCGACATAGAGAATCGCTGCCAATTTGCAAGCGAGGTACCGCCAAATTTCATTACTTTCATCTTATTCTCCTGCACCACGCCCGCCTAGAAACAAAAAAGCCCGCTTCTTTGTGGGAAGCGGGCTCATTATTAAAATTCTTTAGGGTGTATCAGCCCGCCCCCACTATTGTTGTAGTGGTGGTTGTAATAATGGTAGTTACTACGAAACCGAGGCTATTCATACGTTTGGGCTAATCCATGTTAATTTCTTGATAAGCAGAATTGCTTTTTTTACCTGCACTTGTCAACCCCTTAAATTAATTATTTATTAACAAATTACGGCGCTCAATGAAATAGCCATTCAAGATTAGATATTATGAAGTTTTCTAGAGCTAAAAATGTGTTTTATTCACTAGATAACTTTTGACGTCAACGTCAAAAAAAGCCAATGAGCATAAATAACAATATGTTTTAAAACGATTTATTTACACAACCTTAATTAAAGCTACATTATTTGTTCTACATCATGATTCCGTTAAAATCTATAGACTAAGTGTCAAAAATAACATTTCTTATATTGCCATATACGCAGCGCTATTTAATTCAAGAGCAATAAAGCTGTGCTGTATCTAACATAAGCGACTTCAACTTATCGCCAGCGCTAAAAAAGCACGTTATTATGCGCGCACATTCTGAACCGGAGGCGATATGAAGATCACTCAACACAGCGCGGTAACCATTCATTACCGTTTATCAGATGAAGAAGGCAGACTATTAGAAGACTCTTTCGACTCTGAACCTATGCTATATCTGCACGGCACTGAAAACCTGATCCCAGGTTTAGAAGCCGCATTAGATGGTAAAACTAAAGGCGAAAAACTCGACGTTACTATTAGCGCCGAAGAAGCCTATGGCCCTTACCACGATGGCCTACGCCAAGCAGTACCATTAGAAGCCTTTGGCGATATCGAAGATATCGTTCCAGGTATGCGCTTTATTGCCGAAACTGAAATGGGTCAACGCCCAGTTCAAGTCATGGAAGTTAAAGACGATGTTGTTATCGTCGATGGTAACCATCCTTTAGCCGGCCAAGCATTGAATTTCAGCGTTGAAATTATTGACGTTCGTGAAGCGAGTGCAGAAGAAATCTCACACGGTCACATTCATGCAAAAGGCGGTTGTGGAAGTCATGGCCATGATCACGATCATGGTGGTGGATGCTGTGGTGGTTCAGGTAAAGAAGAATCTAGCGGCTGTTGTGGCGGTTCAGAGCACGATCATGGGCATCACCATGAAGAGCACGAAGCCTGCGACACACCTAAAACAGGTTGTGACGGCAATGGCGGCTGTGGTTGCCGCGGCTAGACAAGGGGTGGTGCAAAGGTTAACGAGAAATAGTGTATCCTTGAGCGATTAAATTGCCATTGTTTAACATTTTAAGATGCATGCCCTTAATCTAAGGTCGTGCATTTTTTATACACAAAATACTCTATGTGGTAATGGAAAATGACTAACGGATATAGTGAGTTTTGACTTGAAACTTTCACTCGGACATTAGCTAATCAATTTTTGAATTCTTGATCTATGTTCAGGTGACATATTTTTTAGATAATTAGAACAACGTGTAATAGTTGCGATACTCACCTTATATTCAGCCGCTATGTGTCTTTGGCTCATATCTCCATCCAGTAACAACTGAAATACCTTTAAACGCCCAGCAACGGCACTTCGCTCTTCTTCAGTTAACAATAAATGAAACAACACAGAAAGATCTTCATAATTGCTGTGGCTCAATATTTTTTCTAATACTAAATCCCAATTTGCTCGCATAATAACCCTCAGAAGTACTGTTCAAGCATTACATAAGGCAGTTTAACAGATTTAGCCTCTATACAAATAACTTGTTACGTTTAGATACTTATCTAGACAAAAACTGACAAAAATGCTTCTAGTACATCAAGTTAATTTGTGTACAATAGCAGGACAATGTCACACTTCAACGCTAATTTGTGAGAATACAATGAAAAAACTACTACTTACTCTCGTTGCCAGTGCTCTATTCGCTTCAGCTGCGCAGGCACACAATTTCGAAGAACCAAAAGATGCGATTGAATACCGCCAATCTGCATTTGGTCTTATTGCCTATAACTTCGGTGATATGGCAGCCATGATGAAAGGTAAAAAACCTTTTGAAGCAGAAACTTTCGCAATGCGTGCAACCAACGTTGCTGCCCTATCAAAAATTCCATTTGAAGGTTTTATTGATGGCTCAGACAAAGGCGACACAGAAGCCTTAGCCAAAATTTGGCAAGACAGAGCAGGTTTCGATGCGAAAATGAAAACCTTCCAAGAAAATGCAGCCATTCTTGCTACTGTAGCCCAAAAAGGTGACCAAGCCGAAATCAAGCAAGCCTTTGCGGATACAGGGAAAAGCTGTAAAAGTTGCCACGACGTATATAAGAAAGACTAATTTCATTCTGTTTTTGTCTAACAAAAAGCCTGCTCATAAGCAGGCTTTTTGTTGCTTCAAAACTAAGTATAATTCTACAACACTTGTACTATGGGCCAGATTAAATACACAAAAACCACGGCCCCTAATACAGTCAACAACACTAAAGCGAGCCACACTGACTTAAACGTAAGATCGCTTTTCGAGCTTGATGACAATGCCACCTTAGATACCTTTTTATAACCACTGAACATAGCACTGACTAACTTATCTCCTTTTATGGCATGAATGACCACTGCCAGTATATGAATGGCACTTAGCAAGAGGATAAGGTTAAAGTTCATTTTATGTAGCCAGGTCAATAATCCACTGGTATCAGAACTCACATAACTATAGAGCGGACCTTCGGTAAAAATATCATCAGTCGCAAACAAACCTGTGACTAACTGAAGGCTAATAATCCCAATCAGCGCAATAACCATGTAGCCACCAATAGGATTGTGTCCAAGTACAACAGACATACCTTTCGTCTTAACCTCTTTTAAATAGTCCAACACGACTCTTGGATGATGCACAAAATGGTTAAACCTTGCGGTATCACTACCAATTATCCCCCAGAGGATCCTAAATCCAATAAGGATCAACAAGCTATAAGCAAAAATCTGGTGCCTCTGCATTTCGCCAGCATCAGCACTCCACCATAAAAGTGCTAATAGACACACCATGCCCCAATGGAAAATTCGCGTTGGTAAATCCCAAACTTTAATTTTAACGTGTTCAGTATTCATAAAATGGGCAAGCTCAACATAAACGAGTGAAATAAGTTCAAGTATTTTATCGGAGTTAAGGGGGAAACTTAAAGTAAATATAAGTAAATAAGGACAAAGACTGCGGAGTTATCCCATCGAATATGACTCTATTTAACAGGCAATACAAGGCTTTTGGGCTAAGAATTATTGATATTTGCCTAAGCGATCAAATATCCAGCGAACGATATCTCATCAGTACAAAAGTGTGACGAAGATCTCGTTTTATAGCGTGAACCTTGGTAATCTGAAATCCAAGGAAACAGCAGAGGGTTCGAAATATGCTAAAGATCACTAGCAAACAACTTGAAGTTACAGCTCCTATTCGTGAACGTATTGAAAGTCGTTTCGAAAAACTTTCAAGACATGATGTGCAAATGATAAATCCCCATGTGACCATTACAGAGGAGAAACCAGGTTTCAAAATAGAAGCATCGGTTGGCATCCCAAATGGTGAACTCTTCGCTCAAGCAAAACATGAAAATTTATATACTGCGATTAATGCTATGGGTCAAAAATTAGAGAAACAACTCAATCGCATAACACACAAACCTGAAGCTCTGCGCTTCACATCACTAGCACCAACTACTAATATTATTGAAGTTGACGACGAACAAAATGAGTATGAGGAGGAAGATGTAATATAGTTTAAGTCCACTTAATAGAATACATGTGTCATCTTGGAAAAATAAAGTAGAATTTTTAATTAGATCACAGTTTTTACAAGTACATAGTGAAATTATATTTAATAATAAAAATACACATTAACTAAATAGCCACCACACTGGGGAAGTGGAAAAGTATTTAAACGATACAAAATAAAATAATTTTAAATATGTTAAACTTCAACAATCTGATTCAGGCTTATAACGTAATTTTATATAGCCGCTGTTAGATATAACTAAGGAGCAGTGACAATTTATCATCAAATTTCACAGTGAAAACTAAATAATTTAAAGTTTAATACACACTACTTAAGATTAAGAAGGTTAACTAAAAAATGGAGACAGACATCACATAATTTAACGCTAACACAAGCTAATTACGTTAACTATCGAATAAGAACAAGGAGTTAAGCGCCACGTTGGTATATGTAAAATGTTCTATCAATATAAATGTAGATGCAGGAGGTTTTCACCACATAAAAGTCTTTATTACAAATTATCATTATTACGTAAGGTTAATTGGAATTTAGGTCTAAGCTTTAGTTTTAAATACTTGCAGTTTAAGCACTTGAAAAATCAGGCTGCATTAGTAATATTTTAATTGGTTATCGAAGCTAAACTAACATAGTGACAATCTTAATGAGAGGTAAACTAGCCAAATTATTTATCACACAAAAACAGAATGTAATTTATTATAAAATTCAAGGAAATAGACATACACCACTCAAATTTTAGTTTTAATTTTAATTTTTTACTTGATATTTCAAACGTAAGCATCTATATAATAGTTAACCAACACAGAAAGAGGAGGACATCTAGACTTGATAAAAAATGTAATAGCTACAAATAAAATAGATTTAAATGTTCTATGTTTTAATACGTTAGATTTAAATGCAAAGTGCAATAATGTTAATGTTAATGTTATAACGTAAGTAACAACCTTAAACGCATGATAAGGCTACGCTGTTTTTACAGTAAAATGTACTGAGTACAATCAATGAGCCGTAAATCGTTTATTTTAAAATGTTCCTTTTGTAAGTGGTAGTTTTTAATATTTGTGTAAGTGTAAGTTTTTAATATTGATGTTATAGAAATATGTAAGTGTATAAATGTAAGTATGTAAGTATGTAAGTTCGCTGGTACTGCAAACAGCATGGTTTAAAGGTTATATACTATGCAGCTTAAAGTACTTATTAATGTTCATTGTAAATGCAAGTCGTTATCTAGTTAGTTGTTAACGTTTTACTGTTACACGTAAATGTAAGATAAACGAGTGTTTTACCTTGTCCCATATTGACCATAAGGAGGATAAACTCGCTTGACCATATATAATAATCAAACCAGCGCACCCTCGGGTGCGCTTTCTTTTTGAACTTATTTAAGAAAGTTTTGATTGACAGCTAAGCCCCAGCCCTTTAGCTTTAAGACTATGAAAATAATAACTACAATTTTTTCTACTTTCTTTTTTATACCCTCACTTTAGGAGGCGGATTTACTGTGTAAAAACGAAAGTAAAAATCCAAAGCCTCCCAACTGGGGGGCTTTTTTGTATTTAACGATTAATAAAACACATGGCGGCAATTGAGGTCAGAATGCATACACCACAGCCTTTAAATCAAACCCGAGAGCAGATTACCAATCTGGATAATGAACTGCTGGCATTACTCGCAGAGCGTCGTCGTTTAAGTTTAGAAGTCGCTCGTAGCAAAGAGGTCGATATCAGGCCAATCAGAGATACTCAAAGGGAAAAAGAACTGCTCGCTCGACTAGTAAAAGAAGGACGAGAAAAGGGATTAGATGCCCACTATGTCATCTCACTTTACCAGAGCATTATCGAAGATTCAGTATTGAATCAACAAGCTTACCTTCACGGTCGTGCCAACCCTGAAACACAGAAACAACAGTATTGTATTGCCTACCTCGGTGCTAGAGGCTCTTACTCCTATCTCGCCGCGAGCCGCTACTGCCAACGTCGCCAAGTTGAAATGCTGGATTTAGGATGCCAAAGTTTTAATGAAATAGTGCAAGCCGTTGAGTCTGGGCATGCTGATTATGGTTTCCTGCCGATTGAGAACACATCTTCAGGTTCAATCAACGAAGTCTACGACGTGCTACAGCACACCAGTCTGTCGATTGTGGGCGAAACAACGATTGAAGTCAGTCACTGCTTATTAGGAAAACCTGGCAGTAAATTAGCAGATATCAAAATAGTCTACGCCCACCCGCAACCTATTAGCCAATGCAGCAGGTATTTAAGTCAACACAAAGACTTGAAGCTGGAATATTGCTCGAGCAGCGCAGAAGCGATGGAGAGAGTAAACCAAAGCGCAGATAATAGTGCTGCAGCGATTGGCAGCGCCGAAGGTGGTGCACTTTATCAGCTAGAGTCTATAGAAGCTGGCTTAGCAAATCAGAAGATCAACCAAAGCCGCTTTATCGTGGTTGCCCGCAAAGCCGTTGCCGTGCCTGAACAGTTACCCGCTAAGACCACATTGATTATGGCGACAAGCCAAAAGGCGGGAGCTTTGGTTGAAGCTCTGCTGGTACTCAAAGCACATCAGTTAAACATGAGCAAACTAGAGTCACGCCCGATTCCAGGGACGCCTTGGGAAGAGATGTTCTATTTGGATATCGACGCGAATATCTCCAGTGAATCCATGCAGGCGGGTTTAAAGCAACTCGAGCGGATCACCCGTTTTATCAAAGTATTAGGCTGTTATCCTTGTGAAACAGTCAAACCAACACAGTTGAGCAACCGCCAGTTACTGATTGAACCTAGCACATCTAAGGAGCAAATAATTAGTGAGAATGAGGTAAGCACTAACCCTATTCGATATAGCAAAGCCTATAAAGACCAAGCGAGTGAGATTAACTGCGGTGCCATGTCCATAGGTGCAGGCCACATAGGTGCTATTGCCCAAATGACATTGAAAAATGAAATTTCACATTTAACATTATCAGCGTTTGAACAGCATGTGAAACAGCTTAAAGAAGCAGGATTCCAAGCTGTTCTGCTCAATGCGATTAATCAAATAGCGATGCCGGAAGTGACGATCGCTAAATTACGCCAAATCCTGCATCAATATGATTTAGTATGTATTATCGCTATAGAGCAAGAAGCTGATATGCCGTTAGCCATTCAACACGCTGATATGCTGTTTCTCGCTGGCAAGCAGATGTTTAATCAAACCTTACTCACTCAAGCGGGCACTTTACCTGTACCTTTAATACTTGAACGTAACGAGATGGCAAGTTTTGAAGAATGGCTTACAGCGACTGAAGTGATCTTAAGCCAAGGCAATCAGCAGCTGGTCCTCTGTGATTCGGGTATTAGAACCTTAAATAACGCCAATCGCCCCTCACTCGATTTAGCAAGCCTGATCCAAATTAAAGCTACAAGTCATTTACCCATTTTGATCAACCCAAGTTATGCCGTAGCTGATGATGCATTGCTCGTGCAAACGCAAGGTATTAAGCAGCTTAAAGTCGATGGATTGATACTCAATTACCCACTCGATACCGGTAATGAAAATGAGTCGCTTAACTTAATTAGCACTGTAGTACGGGAGCTGTATCGAGTTAACTAAAACTTTTATCTTGAGTTAAATGTAATGAATTCGAAGTCTGTTAGGGGATAAATGATATTTATTTTATCTCTGATTGACTAAGACAGGCCTGCTAGTTAGCGTGATAACTAACAGGCTTAATATCGTTTAATACCGCAGCCTAATCATCCTTTATGCATTTTCAGAAGAGCCGGCAGCTGTCGATGGTTCGGTAGCTGCATTACTTTTACGGATAAGCCCTGTCATAGTGGAGCCCTGCACTAGAATCGAAAATACGACGACGGCATAAGTCATCACTAACAACAATTCCCTCAGCTCCACACCACCAATAGCATCGATAACAATCCCCTCAGGTAAACTCATCGCCATAGCAAGGGCTAATCCTCCCCTTAACCCACCCCAAATCAGAATTGTCTCTGCATAGGGGTTGTAAGACTTAAACAATCTAAAGCCCAAATAGGGTAATAATACGCTCAAGGCTCGTGCAAGCAGCACAAGAGGGATAGCCATAAACATAAACCACCACAATGGCGCTTTAAAAGTGACGAGTAAGAGTAATAAACCCAGTAACAGGAAGAGTAAAGCATTGAAGAAAGATTCAATCAGCGACCAAAATGTCAGTAGCTTCACTCGCTCGTGACGGGTAAAAAACTTAGGCACACTAAAATTACCTATGATGATCCCCGCGCTCACCATAGCCAAAGGCCCAGAAACCCCAAACACCTCTGCCATTACATATCCTGCGGTTGGAATAAGCAGCGTGACCAGCATCAATTGTGTTTCTTCTTCACAATAGCGGAAAAAATGATGCAGTAAAAAACCCAGTATGCAGCCATAAATGACCCCGCCAACAGCCTCTTGAATAAATAACTCCGAGATATGGATAAACGTTAGCGGTTCAGTGGAGAAGGCTAATTGCGATATCGCCACAAAAATCACTAATCCGATGCCATCGTTAAATAAAGATTCACCTTCCACTTGAATAGCAATATCTTCTGGTGCGCCCATTTTCTTTAAAATAGCCAAAACGGCGATAGGATCGGTAGGTGAAATCAAGGCGCCAAACAGCAAGCAATGGCTGAGTAATAACGGTAAACCCAGCATAGGTGCAAACCAAAATAACAGACCGCCGACAATAAAGGTTGATAATAATGTGCTGACAAAAGCGAGGATTAAAATCTCCCACTTTTGTTGCCTCAGTATTTTTAAGCGGATCTGTAATGCACCAGCAAAAAGTAAAAAACCTAGCATGCCATTGAGTAACAAGGCTTGAAAATCAAGCTTCTCTAATCCTGAAACAAAATACAGATAAACGTCACCGCCTAATGCTTTTCCCCCAAGGAGTAACAACAAACTCACTCCGAGGGCGATAGCCGTAATGGCAACGGTTTCTTGCAGTTTATGGACGCGCGAAGAGATAACTGAAGTGACTAACGCCAGGGCGCAGAGGATACACAGAATTTGGTAACTAGACATAGGAGCCTCTAAATATTATCAATTTAGAGACTCTAGCATAAGTTTAGATTTCTAAACCATCCAATAGACTGAGCCACCCTTTAATGATCCTATGGCAAAACCAAATAATTCCAAAGAAGTAAATCGAAAGACTGAGCCAAGTTTGCGGCACACAATAACCGAGTACTAATAGCCCTAAAAAGGCGATATTAGAGTGCCGTTGCCAACGCAAATGTGATGTTAACAATGGATGACTATGGGATTGGCGTTGGGAAAAATTAATAAACAGACTTAGCAGTACGGGAAGTAATAATAAAGGAAAACCCGACATCAAGGCGTACAACAAATGCCCAAGAGTACGATCTTCAATTTTTGTGGCATAAGTGGTTGTCATTGTCATTGAGAAACTCCAGCCAGACTAATGGACTGGGCGCAAACATCCTACGCCCTTGTCATTAACCTTACGTTCTCACTGAGATAAGCGCAACTAAGGATTAGAAATATTTCCATCCATTTAAAAATGGCACAAATAAGCACTGTACTACTGGCATAATTTCACCAGCAAATTAGAGTTTAAGTGTCACATTGGAGGTTAACGTTGTAGAGCAAGCCAGTACAAATCCAGCCTCAATTTCAGCAGCGGTTAGAGTCATCACACTCGTCGATGCGGTTTCGCCCGCTAATACTTGGCATTTACATGCACCGCAAACTCCCGAACGACAAGCAGCAATAATCGGTAATCCTTCAGCCTCAATCCCTTCCAGTAAACTTTGTCCTTGTTTTAGCGTTGTAGTGCGTTCGCCAATAGACAAGGTAAAAACCACTTGTTCTGAATTTGCATTGGTTTCATCTGAAGACTTATCTTGCATAAGCTGACCACGCGCGGCGATCGAAGCGGTAGCAAAGCTTTCATGGTGTAACTGACGCATATCGAAACTGAGTTCATCCAATAATGCTTTTACTGCCTTCATATAAGGCTCTGGCCCGCATAAATAGAGGGTTCTATCAGCAAAGTCAGGCACTGCAGTTTGTAGCATTTGCGACGTTAAGCGGCCAACATTAACGTTTATTATCGGCGAAAGACGGGTTACGATTTCAGTGTCAGTCTCTAATGCATAACTAAGTTTGAAAGTATTAAAGCGATTCGCCATCGTATCAAGTGACGATTTAAAAATAATATCGGCCTCTGATCTCGCACTATGTACAAAGGCAATATCGGCATTAATTTGGGTGTCGGTCAGATAACGAGACATTGAATACATAGGCGTAATGCCACAACCCGCACTCAAAAAAAGATATTTCTGTGCAGGAATATCAATTAAGTTAAAATGTCCCGTTGGCGGTAGCACTCTTACGCTCTGCCCAGGAATAAGATTATCGATCAAATAGTTAGATACCAGCCCACCCTCGACACGTTTTATCGTCACCATCAAAGAATAGGGCCGTGAAGGCGATGAAGATAAAGTATAGCTACGGCATACTTGCTCGCCGTTGATCTCGAGTACAAAAGTCATAAACTGACCGGGTTTGTAATCGAACTTCATCGGTTCACCCGCTTGAAAACGAAAACTGACCACATCCGCGGTTTCATTCAAGCGCTCAACGCACACCAGTTGATTGACACTTTCTGATCTTTGAGGCGCAACTGATAACACTCCAGTCCCCGCCATCACGTTCATATTCATAGCATTCTTATCCATACAACACTGCGGTTTTATTAAACAACCTAAAACCGCAGTTAAACAAGATTTCTCAGTTGATTTAAGCCACGTTTAACATGGTTTTTAAATCGGCTTCGACTGTCGTGGTATTACGCAAGCCAAACTTATCTTCCAAAATTTTGGCTAAATTGGCCGTCAGGAACGCAGGTGGCGTGGGGCCTGTTCGAATATTTTTAACGCCAAGTGACAACAGCGTCAGCAGTACTACAATGGCTTTTTGCTCAAACCAAGAAAGCACTAAGCTCAGAGGTAATTCATTGATATCACATTCAAACACTTCCGATAACGCAATTGCTAACTGAATCGCTGAATAGGCATCGTTACATTGGCCCACATCGAGCAAACGTGGAATACCGTTAATGTCACCAAATTCGAGCTTATTGAATTTGTACTTACCACAGCCTAGCGTCAGGATTATTGAATCCTTAGGTGTGGATTTAGCAAGTTCAGTGAAGTAGCTTCTGTCTGCTTTATCACCATCACAACCACCCACGAGGAAGAAATGCTTAATTGCACCGCTCTTAACGTTTTCAACCACGGCGGGCGCTGCTGCCATCAAAGCATTACGGGCAAAACCTATGGTGATTTGATGTGGGATTTCATCATAGCTAAAGCCTTCTAAGGCTAACGCTTTATCAATGACAGCCGAGAAATCATCTCCTTCGATATGCACCACACCAGGCCAGCCCACTATACTGCGAGTAAAGATACGGTCGCTATAACTGCCCACATTAGGATCGATAATACAGTTAGATGTCATCACTACTGCACCGGGGAAATTGGTAAACTCTTTCTGTTGGTTCTGCCAAGCACTGCCGTAGTTACCAACTAAATGTGCATACTTTTTAAAGGCGGGATACGCTAACGCAGGCAGCATTTCGCCATGGGTAAATACGTTAATACCCTTGCCTACCGTCTGCTCGAGGATCAGCTCTAGATCCTTCATATCATGGCCAGAAACAAGAATCGCTTTACCCTTAACCGCTTTAGTATTGACGACTGTTGGCTCTGGGTGACCAAAAGCTTGGGTTTCGCCGGCATCAAGCATCGCCATAATGCGATAGTTTAGCTGACCTATATCCATCGCAGTTGTGAATAGCTTGTCTGCATCGACACCCGGCTCACCCAAGAAAGACATGATTTCATGAAAACGCCCCGCCACTTCTGCATCGGTCTGACCGAGCACGTGGGCATGTTCCATATAGGCTGCCGCCCCTTTAAGACCATATAAGCATAATAATCTAAGCCCCATAATATCTTCATGCACTTCATGCTTATCTTTATTCAGCAGTGCAATGGGTGCCTGTGCCAGCATTTCAATTTTATTGGTTCCTAGCACTAACTGAGCCACTTCTGGTACCTGTTCAGCAGTAATACCCGCTTGTGCACATGCGGCCTCGTAAGATGCCTTCAGCTGAGCGCGATATTTGGCCGCTTGCTGGGCATAGGCCATGATGCGTTCGTCATCAAAATTAACGTTCGTTAGAGTAGAGAAAAAAGCTTTAGGCACAAAACTATCAATTTCGGCATCAATAATGCCCATTTCGCGGGCTTTAACCGCATATACAGAAACGCCTTGCAGCATATAAATCAGCAAGTCTTGCAGATCGGACGTTGCCGCCAACTTGCCACACATACCTTGGGAATAACTACAACCATTACCAGCGGGTGTACGAATGGTTTGCTCACACTGAATACAGAACATGGATAGACTCCTAATTTAAATTCATGCTTTATTTTTACATGTTTAAAACTAGTCTACCTAAACACAGCATAAGCGACAGTCATTTTTAAGACGGAATGTTAAATATTAGAGAGCGATCACCTTAAGCAACTGCTAATTAAAAACAAAGATTTTTATCTGATAGGTATAAAAAACGCCCATTAATAATGAGCGTTTTATAGGAGGAGATATTAATAAACTAGTTTATTTTCATATCATTAACTGATTGCAGCATGAGACGACTTTCGCGCTGAAACTGAGGGGCAAAATCTCCAAACCATTTAGCAACGGTTTCAAATTGCTTAATAAACTCATTTCTATCGCCACGCTTAAGTAGGGCTAATGCTTCACGGTAGTTATCTAAATAGTCACTGATTGCATGTTGGCTGTCTTGCTGTGCAAAAATTATATCAGCGTAAAGTTCAGGGCTTTGAGCAAATAAACGCCCTACCATAGCTAACTCTAAACGATAAATAGGCGAGCTAAATTGCAACAGGGTTTCAATATCAGCCTCTTCTTTACATAAGTTCAAGCCATAAACAAAAGTCGAAAAATGGCGCATCGCCTGCACTAATTGCATCGCATTATCGTGACGCTCAGGTTCTGCTTCTACAATGCGCGCGCCCCAAATAGCAATCTGCTCCAGCAGCCATTGGTACTTTTCCGGTGAGCGGCCGTGGCAAACCACTACAACTTGTTTTGCGAGGCTACCAACATCAGGGCCAAACATTGGATGAAAGCCAACAACAGGGCCAGAATGTGCCGCAAGCATGGCTTTTACCGGCTCAGTTTTAATCGAAGTCAAATCCGCTAAAATACAGTCTTTAGGTAACTTAGTTAACTTTTCACGGATAAGCTCGCAAGTGATGGCAATCGGCACAGTCACCAGCACCATACCCGCATCAGCAAATAAGCTATCAGCCTGTTGCCAATCGTCTTTATCAAGAATGTTAACCTGATAACCCGACAACTTAAGCATCTGTTGAAACAAGCTGCCCAACTGACCTTTACCACCCACAATGACGACAGAGCCTAAATCAGTTTTGATTTGCTTAAAGCCAACGTCTTTCTCATTGAGATAAGATTCACGCATCAGGCGGCGTAAAATATCTTCAATTAATTGCGGGGCTATGCCCATTTTTTTCGCTTCATCACGGCGTTTAGCCAGCATAGCGGCTTCACGCTGAGGCGCATAAATAGGTAGTCCAGCGGCGTGTTTTACGGTGCCAACCTGCGCCACCAAATCCAAACGTTTGCGCAGTAAATGTAATAACTGTTGGTCCGCACCATCAATCAAACCGCGTAAGTGTTCTAAGTCGGCGGTGGTTCTCTCGTTCATTGATAAAGTCCATTAGGCTGTGGCTAATTTAAGCTACGGCGGCGTTAAGTACCACAAAGCGTGTAGGGAGTACTGAAGATAACTTTGATGCCCCGTTACGTAAAATAGTTTCTGTTTTTTGCCAGTTAATACAGGAGTCTGTTACAGAAACACCATACGCTAGCTCATGTAGTGGTTTATCACAACTTTGATTGCCTTCATTTAAATTGCTTTCAAGCATTACGCCGATAATCGATTTATTGCCGTTGTAAATTTGTGCAAACACATCTTCGCATACACTCTTTTGTCGGCTGTAGTCTTTGGATGAATTACCGTGGCTACAGTCAATAATCAAGCGTGCATTGAGCTTAGCTTTATGTAATTGAAGCTCGCATTCTGCTACGCTGGCGGCATCATAGTTAGGCGTTATGCCGCCCCGCAAAATCACGTGACCATCAGGATTGCCCGCCGTTTGTAATAAGGCCACTTGGCCCTGCTGATTAATACCCATAAACCTGTGGCTGCTGGCGGCAGATTTTAGCGCGTTAATCGCGACCTCGAGCTTACCATCAGTACCATTTTTAAAACCGACAGGCATAGACAAACCAGACGCCATCTCTCTGTGGGTTTGCGATTCTGTGGTGCGTGCACCAATTGCCGACCAAGTCACTAATTCAGATATGTACTGCGGGCTGATAGGGTCAAGCGCTTCGGTTGCGACAGGTAGCCCCAACTCGGCAAGCCAAATCATCAACTCTCGAGCCATTTTCAAACCCTTTTCAACATCGAAGGACTCATCCATGTCAGGATCGTTAATCATGCCCTTCCAACCGACGGTAGTGCGCGGTTTTTCAAAATAGACTCGCATCAAAATGTAAAACTCATCGCTGAGCTCATCGTGTAGCGTTTTAAGCTTTAAGGCATATTCTTTGGCGGCGGCGATATCGTGGATAGAACAAGGGCCTGTGACGATTAATACGCGGTTATCACGTTTATGAACAATATCGGCAACGGTTTTACGGGCATTGAGGATATAGCGATAAGCATGCTCAGAAAGTGGCAAGGCATTCTTAAGCTCTTGCGGGGTAATTAATACTTTCTCTGAACTAATGTGTACGTTGTTAATCGTATCTTGTTGCATGCTTACCACCTAGGACTTAGTGTTTAATCCGTTGTTAACGGAAACTCAAATAATGGACTTCATTTCATATAACAAATAGCATCAGCTATTTGTAATGGACTGGTGTAATGATACGTCATTACAATCGAGTGGACACTATGCCTACACATTCCATTGAGATCAAGCAAAAATACTCAAAAAATAGCAACAAAAAACCGCCACTAGGGCGGTTTTTTGTGCGAACACTACGTCTTTTTTTCTGTAGCGGTAACTATTACTTAGTTCCCAGCTTCTCACGGATACGTGCAGATTTACCTGAACGATCACGCAGATAGTACAGTTTGGCACGACGAACGCGGCCACGACGCTTAACTTCAATGCTAGCGATCAGTGGGCTGTGCGTTTGGAAAGCACGCTCAACACCTTCGCCATTAGAGATTTTACGTACTGTGAATGCAGAGTGCAGACCACGGTTACGCTTAGCAATTACCACGCCTTCGAAAGCCTGTAAACGCTCTTTATCACCTTCTTTAACACGAACCTGAACTACTACTGTATCACCAGCACCAAACGCAGGTACGTCTTGTTTCATTTGCTCATCGTTGAGCATTTTAATGATGTTGTTCATAACTTACTCCGTTCTAGAATTAACTGAGCTACGACTAAGCATGCTTGTCCATTGCTTCAACGAACTGCGCTAATTGAGTCGTTTGTTCGTCAGTCAGAGCTAGATTTTGCAATAATTCTGGTCGTCTCAGTAAAGTCCTACCAAGGCTTTGCTGTAAACGCCAGAGTCTAATTTGTTCGTGGTTGCCACTTAGCAGCACTGCCGGTACGTCAAGACCATCAAGGCTTTCAGGGCGAGTGTAATGTGGGCAATCCAGTAGACCGTCGGAGAAAGAATCTTGCTCCGCCGAAGCTTGTTTTCCTAGCACGCCAGGAACCAATCGCGATACTGAATCTATCAGAGTCATCGCCGGTAATTCGCCGCCCGAAAGCACGTAATCCCCAATCGACCACTCTTCATCCACTTCCGTTTGAATAATGCGCTCATCAATACCTTCGTATCGACCACACACCAAAATCAAACGTGATGACTGAGCCAACTCACTGACGCCTTGCTGGTCCAGCTTGCGTCCTTGAGGTGACAAGTAAATCACCTTCGCACCGTCACCCGCTGCAGCTTTCGCCGCATGGATGGCATCACGCAAGGGCTGCACCATCATTAACATTCCGGGACCACCGCCGTAAGGTCGGTCATCTACCGTATTATGTCTATCATGGGTGAAATCACGGGGATTCCACGTGTGCAACTCGAGCAGGCCGTTTTTCACGGCTCGACCCGTAACTCCAAAGTCTGTCACGGCACGGAACATCTCTGGGAACAGGGTTATTACCCCTAACCACATCTGTTGTACCTCGACTTAGAAGTCAGGATCCCAATCCACTAAAATCTGTTTACCTTGCAGATCCACCGTTTTGATGAACTGCTCAGGGACAAAGGGGATCATACGTTCCACTTTGCCGAAACTATCTTTAGCGTTGGCTTTAACGAGTAGTACATCGTTCGATCCTGTTTCCACGATCTGATCGACGACACCCATGTTATAGCCAGTTGTATTGACCACTTCGCAACCGATGAGATCGCGCCAATAAAATTCATCTACTGGCAAGTCATTCATCTGTTCCGGCAAAATCGCAATCTCACAATTGGTGAGTATTTGCGCTTGCTCCCGTGTTTCTACACCGTCAAGTAAAGCCACTACAGCCTTGCCTTGATGACGCCACTGGGTGACCTTTATTTCGCGCCATTCACCATTTTCTTTAATAAGCCAAGGCGAATAGTCAAAGATACCTTCAACAGAATCGGTATAGGCGGTGATTTTCAGCCAACCTTTAATGCCATGACAGGAGCCTAATTTCCCCAGTACGACTGGCTGTTGGTTACTGCTCATCAATCTATACCTTAACGCTATTAAGCAGTTGCTTTACGAGCGTCTTTAATCAATTTTGCTACACGTTCTGTAGCAGCTGCACCGTTAGAAACCCAGTGCTCAACGCGTGCTAGGTCTAAACGTAACGTTTCTTCTTGGCCACGGGCCAATGGGTTGAAGAAACCAACACGTTCGATGAAACGACCGTCACGAGCGTTACGGCTATCAGCAACAACGATGTTATAAAATGGACGCTTTTTTGCGCCGCCACGAGCTAAACGAATGGTAACCATGCGTTTTCAATCCTCTAATGATTTGCTTGAAGCAAAAATAAAAACTGGAACCCCGTGTTCGCGAAGAGTTCCAGATAGAAAGCCGAAAGATTTTACCTGAGTTTCCAACGAATGCAACCCAAGATGGCGATTATTAAACCTACCACCTTAGTACACTCATAGTCACAATCAGAATCTACCGACTGATAACGTATTAAATTCAACCAGAAATAGGTGATTAACGTCCAGGAAATTTCATTCCTGGTGGCATCATTCCGCGCATTCCGCGCATCATTTTTTGCATACCACCCTTAGCCGACATTTTTTTCATCATTTTTTGCATTTGGGTAAACTGTTTGAGTAAACGGTTTACATCTTGGATTTGCGTGCCTGAACCTGCAGCAATACGACGTTTACGTGAGCCTTTGATTAAGTCAGGGTTCTTACGTTCCTTAGACGTCATCGAATTGATCATGGCTTCCATTTGGCCGGTCATTTTACCATCTTGGATTTGTGCTAAAGCTTCTGGGGGTAATTGACCTACGCCGGGCAGTTTTTCCAGCATATTCATCATGCCGCCCATGTTTTTCATTTGTTGTAACTGCTCACGGAAATCTTCTAAATCGAAACTGCCACCTTGCTTCACTTTCGAAGCAAGCTTCATGGCCTTTTCTTTATCTACGCCACGCTCCACTTCTTCGATAAGCGATAATACATCGCCCATGCCGAGAATACGTGAAGCAATACGATCCGGATGGAACGGTTCTAGCGCATCCGTTTTTTCGCCCACACCGAGGAATTTAATCGGCTTACCTGTAATATGGCGAATCGATAACGCTGCACCACCACGCGCATCACCGTCGACTTTGGTTAAGATAACCCCGGTCAATGGTAATGCTTCGTTAAATGCTTTGGCCGTATTCGCCGCATCTTGACCTGTCATCGCATCAACAACGAATAAGGTTTCAATAGGCTTAACCGCAGCATGTAACGCTTTGATTTCGTCCATCATGGCTTCATCGACATGCAAACGACCTGCGGTATCGAGGATCACCACATCGATGAACTTTAATTTAGCGTGGGCAATAGCTGCCTTAGCGATATCAATAGGCTTTTGGCTGACATCTGATGGGAAAAAGTTAACTTCAACTTCTTGTGCTAGGGTTTCAAGCTGTTTAATCGCCGCAGGGCGATAAACGTCGGCGCTGACAACTAATACTGATTTTTTATGACGCTCACGTAAAAACTTACCGAGTTTGGCAACACTGGTGGTTTTACCGGCGCCTTGCAGGCCTGCCATCATAATTACGGCTGGCGGCTGAGTCGCTAAATCTAAAGCTTCATTCGCCTCGCCCATGGATTTTTCAAGTTCGTTTTGAACTATCTTAATAAAGGCTTGACCTGGGCTTAAGCTTTTAGAGACTTCTTGGCCAACAGCACGTTCTTTTACATTATTAACGAATTCGCGCACCACAGGCAGGGCAACATCGGCCTCCAGCAGTGCCATACGCACTTCGCGTAGGGTTTCCTTAACGTTTTCTTCAGTTAAGCGACCACGGCCACTGATGTTTTTCAGTGTGCGTGACAGTCTGTCGGTTAGGTTCTCAAACATCGTCCTGTTCTATACCTTTAAGCATCTCTATTGATGAGTGGTATTATAACGATGCATGCGCATTATGCTACTGCTGCACTCATCTTGATGGTGCTTAAGTGTTTTACTTGCGTTGAGTCATGTTTTATTGCCGATGACACATTATTTATGCATAACAATAAGAGTCTGCTAAATTTTGCAGCTCATGTCACTGCCCATTTGCCAACCGCTCATGTTATTCTAAGGAAATATTGATCTGTACACGCCGTTTTTAAGGCACCTTTAACTACACAAATAGGTTAATTACCCATGGTCATTTTTTCTGCCTCAGCCATGTTTTTTTACTGCATTGCATTGGTACTAGTGACGAGTCGATTGTTCCATCCAGAAGGGCCAAATCGCCGCGCTGTTGCAGGCTTTGCGGCGATAGCAGTGATATTGCATGCTGCTGCACTATCTCAGATGATTTTCACCACTGATGGCCAAAACTTTAGCCTGACGAATGTGATTTCCTTAGTAAACTGGATTATCGCTTTCACCTTTACCATATTGATGTTTAGGTTAAAAGTGATTGTGGTTGTGCCCGTCGTTTATGCCTGTTCTGTGCTATCCGTTGCCCTGCTCTGGCTATTACCGCCTAAATTTATTATTCATTTTGAACTTTACCCTGAAGTGTTAGCCCATGTGGTGCTATCACTCATGGCTTACAGTGCCTTAATGATTGCGGCTTTATATGCGATACAATTGGCAATGATTCAAAATAAACTGAAGAAAAAACAGTTTATGTTGAGCCCAGGCATTCCACCACTGATGACAGTTGAAAAACAACTTTATCACCTAGTGATTATCGGCGTTATCTTGCTCAGTTTGTCACTTGCTACTGGGTTTATTTTTCTTGATGACATGTTTGCTGATGGCAAAGGTCACAAGGCCATTTTGTCTATAATGGCGTGGTTTGTGTACATAACTATGTTGTGGCAGCAATACTGGGTCGGCTGTAAAATTCGTACCGCCGTCATTTACACGCTCACTGGCGCAGGTTTACTTTCGCTCGCTTATTTTGGCGCGCGCATTGTCAAAGAGTTAATCCTCAACTAAACATTTAAGTCGGTAAAGGCAATTAATGCTGCTGCCGACTTGACACTTTTTTTTAATGTCGGTATTTAATTAAGTTTACTGGCTATATTGGAGCCTTTTTTGGACGCTATATCGACAAGCGCACTCCTGATCATTTTACTAGTGCTTATTCTATTCTCAGCCTATTTTTCAGGCTCAGAAACCGCCATGATGACACTCAATCGTTACCGTTTACGCCACTTAGCCAGTAATGGCCATAAGGGGGCGATTAGAGCCTTAAAATTACTTGAGCGTCCTGACCGCTTGATTGGCTTGATTTTAATCGGCAATAATTTAGTCAATATTTCAGCCTCTGCGATTGCTACCATCATTGGTATGCGTCTTTGGGGTGACTTAGGTGTGGCTATTGCCACTGGTGTGCTGACATTGGTTGTGCTCGTGTTTGCAGAGGTCACGCCAAAGACTATTGCAGCCCTCAATCCTGAGCGTATTGCTTTCCCTTCCAGCATACTGTTACTCATACTTTCAACGGTTTTCGCCTATGTTGTCTCAAGCGTTAACTTGATAACTACGGCTATTTTACGGTTGTTAGGGATAAAAACGGTCAATAGTAGCGATGCATTAAGCCAAGAAGAATTACGCACTGTCGTACATGAAGCTGGCGCGCTCATTCCCCAACGCCATCAAGAAATGCTGTTATCTATCCTAGATTTAGAAAAAGTCACCGTTGAAGATATTATGGTGCCGCGCTCTGATATTTACGCCATTAACATGAATGATGAATTTAAATATATCAACCGCCAGGTCATTCAAAGTCCGCACACCCGCGTGCTCATTTACCGCGACACCATAGACGATGCAGTGGGTTTTATTCATTTACGCGATGCCCTGCGCCTGCAATCTAAAAAGCAATTTAGCAAATCATCTTTACTACGGGCGGTGAAAGAACTGTATTTTATCCCCGAAGGTACGCCACTTAATGTACAACTGGCTAACTTCCAACAAAATAAAGAACGTATCGGTTTAGTGGTCGATGAATATGGTGATATTCAAGGTTTAGTGACACTTGAAGATATTCTTGAAGAAATTGTCGGTGACTTTACCACTTCGATGGTAACTGCCCCGAGTGAAGACATTAAAGTGCAGCAAGATGGTAGCTATCTTGTCGATGCGAGTATTACCATCCGCGACTTGAATAAAGAAATGAAGTGGAATTTCCCAACCGATGGCCCTAAAACACTCAATGGTCTTATTCTGGAATATCTAGAAGAAATCCCTTCAGCCAATACTAGTTTGCGTTTGGCGGGCTATCCTTTAGAGATAGTCGATGTGGCAGAAAACATGATTAAAACTGTGCGTGTTATCCCACTGTATTATCATCCACCCAGAACTTAGCTTATGATTTAATAAATAAAAAATGGCTGAACCGCATGCTAATAGGTGGTTCATCCGACGGTTACCCGAGCAATACTGTTTTAAGCGCTATTTAAACGTTTAGTGCTTTTTCGCCTCAAGCGACCGACGCTTTTCAATGGCCATCGGCGTTATCTGCGCGTGAAGTGTTTTTTCTAATCCCAGCATAAAGTACACTTCCGCCATCAAAAAAAATGGCCCAATTAACAACTGATTCAAATCATCTACAAAGGCAGGCTTGGCTTTTTCATATTGATGACCAATTAACTGCAACACCCAGCCGACCACAAAGACGCCTAAAGCAAGCCAAGTAGCACCGTTAATATGTGCAACCCATTGTGCCGTCACGAGTACTGGTATCATAAATAGTATGAGTCCTAGTGAAAGCCTTATGTGCAAACGGACATAATAAGCCAACACGCCCACACCCACGATCACCGCTAAGCTGGTTTCACCAATACTCCCCAGCGGAATACGCACTGTGGCCAGTAACAAAAAAGCTGACCAGATAATCAATGGAATTCCAATAAAATGGGTTTGAATATTACGTTGGTTTAAATGCACACTTTTATAGGTTGATAACTGCTCTGCGGCGGATTTCATTTCGGGCTCCTTTAAATTTACAGCTGCTATTACCAGCATCCAATAAGGATATGCTGAAGCATCAAGCTAACGTAAAACAACTAGGCTGAATAGTAAAAGTAAATAAATTGTTATGCACAATGGTGGGTAAATTCTCTGACCAATAAAAAAGGAACCCTAAGGTTCCCCTGCATATCAATAAATACACACTGGCACTTATCGAGATTCGATGATGATTGTCGCTATCGCGTAAGACTGTTCATCGGCAATGGAGATATGCCCTACCACAGCGTTAAGCTGTTGCAAGCGTGCTAAAGCCCCATCAGTAAAATGCACTGTCGGCGCGCCATCGTCATTATTACCAATGTGGATATGCTGAAACGACACGCCGCGGCCAATACCGGTGCCGAGCGCCTTAGCTGCAGCTTCTTTTGCGGCAAAACGCTTGGCAAGATAACGACTCGGCTGCTTGTGAACAGTATAAATCGCCAATTCGGCCTCAGTCAGCACACGTTTAGCCAGCTTATCGCCTGCACGCGCCACATGCGCTTCTATCCGCGCAATTTCAACGATATCGGTTCCTAGGCCAACAATCGCCATTACTCGCCTCGGCGCCCTTCAAGCAACAGCACTTTCATATCTTTTACTGCTGTTGCTAAACCATCAATAGCGGCACGTGCAATAATCGCATGACCGATATTAAGTTCATATAATTCAGGAATTGCCGCAATAGGCTTGACGTTGTGATAATGCAAACCATGGCCGGCGTTCACCACCAAGCCTTTGCCATGGGCGTATTTTGCCATCTCGCTAATACGCGCTAACTCAATGGCTTCTTCCGCTTCTGTTTTAGCATCAGCATAACAGCCCGTATGAATTTCAATAAGCGGTGCGCCAGAGACAACGGCGGCATCAATTTGGCTTTTATCGGCATCGATAAATAAGGAGACCTGAATGCCCTCAGCGGCTAAACGCGTCACAGCGGCAGTGATTTTATCCAGTTGTCCTGCCACATCTAAACCGCCTTCAGTGGTCACTTCTTGGCGTTTTTCGGGCACTAAACAAACATAAGTCGGCTTAATTTCACAGGCGATATTGAGCATTTCTTCGGTTACCGCACATTCAAAATTCATGCGGGTTTTTAATGTTTTTGCGAGTACATACACATCACGATCGATGATGTGGCGCCTGTCTTCACGTAAATGGATAGTAATACCATCGGCGCCAGCGTGTTCAGCCACCGCTGCGGCATGCACTGGATCAGGATAGCTAGTACCACGGGCTTGGCGCAGGGTCGCAATATGGTCGATATTCACGCCCAATAGGATACGGCTCATCGGGAACTCCTTAATTATTAACGATGATATTGCGGCCTATTGTACTTAGGCTTGCGCTAAAAAACAGGCGTTAAGGCGAATTATTCGCATCAATTTTAGTCGACGTGACAGAGCTGATAAACAATTGTCGACTGAGTAAGGGTTTTGTTCCCAGTAAGGGCTTTAACAGCGACCGCATCAATAGCTTGGCACTCAAAAACTGCTCATCATTGAGCTGATTATCATTTAAAGCCAAGAGCATGGCGCCCTGATAGGCATTGCGGGCACGGGAGTTAAGCACAAATTGAAAGCCTAACTCGGGCACTAATTGATAGTAATCTTCAGCGTTCAGCGGCTCAGCTTGCGTATCGCGGCCAAGCGAGGGCATTGCACCCAACTCTTGCAGTAAGGCGAGTTCAATATAACGCAATTGGGATTGACAAAATTTTGCGGCAAGACCGACTAAGGCTTGATGATAAATGAGGAATAATGCTTCGGCATTGTGCTGCACAGACAAAGTACGGACCAGTAACTCATTGATATACATGCCAGCAAATAAACTGTGACCAGTAAGCGGCACAGCGGGTGCTGCGGCTTCAACTTGGGTTAAGGTTTTTAATTCAGATCTGCCGCTAAATTCAAAAATCAGTGGTTGGAAGGGCTGGAGAATACTCTTAATTGAGCGCTTACCGCTGCCCGTTCGAGCAACCACATCAACCCGTCCAATGCCGTCAACTAAAAGGTTAACTAACACACTGGACTCTCGATATGGACGATGATGCAGAACATAACCACGTTTCATCGGTAAGCGCTCGCAGGAATTAAAACTTAATCTTCGCCGTACCCTAAGCTACGCAGCGCACGTTCATCATCAGCCCAACCCGATTTCACTTTAACCCACACTTCGAGGAAAACTTTATTATCAAACATGGTTTCCATGTCTAAGCGAGCTTGAGTTGCGATAGTACGAATACGTTCGCCTTTGCTACCAATCACCATCCGCTTTTGGCCTTCGCGCTCGACAAGGATCAAGGCATTAATTTGATAAACACCGTTCTCCATCATCTTAAATTGTTCGATTTCAACCGTGGCATCATAGGGCAATTCATCACCGAGGAAACGCATCAGTTTTTCACGCACAATTTCCGATGCCATAAAACGTTGCGAGCGATCGGTAACATAATCCTCTGGGAAGAAGAATGGTCCTTCAGGAATTGATGCCGCCGCCAGCTCTAAAATTCGCTGGACGTTAGTGCCTTTACTGGCAGAAATGGGTAAAATCTCGTCGAACGGATATTTTTTAGCAACTTCTTCCAAATACGGGAATAGCGATTCTTTATCTTTAATATTGTCGACTTTATTGATTGCCAGAATCGTCTGACGCTCTTCACCGCCACGGCGTAATTTACTCAGCACCATCTCGTCATCGGCGGTCCACGTCATCCCATCGACCACAAAAATCACCATTGCCACATCGGAAAGCGAACTGGCTGCAGCGCGGTTCATCAGGCGGTTAATCGCCCGTTGCTCTTCAATGTGCAAACCTGGAGTATCGATAAACACGATTTGCTTAGGACCATCGGTATGAATACCCATGATACGGTGACGCGTCGTTTGCGGCTTTTTAGAAGTAATACTCACCTTCTGTCCAAGCAAACGGTTAATCAACGTCGATTTACCAACGTTAGGGCGACCAATGATTGCCACCATACCGCAATAAGTCACATCATATTGGGCTGACGGCGTTGGCGCAGCCGCATTCATCCTTGCCAGTAATTCATCTAAACTCGGCTCAGTGGCCATATTGGCAGCATCCTTACCTGACAAGTCTGTTTTTTTGATCATTTCTTTAGTAACTCCAATACTTGAGCCGCCGCGATTTGCTCGGCTTTACGGCGTGAGCTGGCAACACCAATCACGCTTTGGCTCAAATCTTCAATACGACATTCAACGGTAAATGTCTGATCGTGGGCATCGCCTTCGATATTGATGACTTGATAGTCAGGTAACGGCTTTTTAAACCCTTGTAAATGCTCTTGCAGTATCGTTTTAGCATCTTTCTGGCTGATCCCCGGCTGGATTTCGGCCAAACGCTCAGCATACCATTTCAATAATAATGCTCGGCAAATTTCGAGATTTGAATCGAGGTAAACCGCGCCAATAATGGCTTCGACCGCATCGGCAAGAATCGACTCGCGTCTAAATCCGCCACTTTTTAGCTCACCTGGCCCCAAATATAAATAGTCACCAAGCTTAAATTCTTGGGCGATGACAGTTAACATATCACCGCGCACTAAGGTGGCGCGCATCCGGCTTAAATCGCCTTCGGTCGCCTTCGGAAACTGATGATATAAGGCATCAGAAATCACGATAGATAAAATTGAATCACCTAAAAACTCTAAGCGTTCATTGTGTTTATTTGCCGCACTTCTGTGGGTCAGCGCTTGCGTCAACAGCTCAATATTTTTGAACTCATAACCTAAAGTACGACACAAACGTGGCAAATTTTTAATCGGTTCCATGCTATTTAATTCCACCTACACGCTCAAAACGTACACCGCTTGGTACCCAAGTTGGGATGAAGTCGGCTTTTGAACGATCAAATTCAAAACTAATCCAAATCGCTACCGCTTTACCAACAAGATTTGCTTCTGGCACAAAGCCCCAGAAACGACTGTCGGTACTGTTATCGCGGTTATCACCCATGGCAAAATACTGGCCTTCTGGCACTAAAAACTCACCCGCGGGTAAATTACCTTCACGCTTAAAATAAGCCAGCATGTCGGGGCGACTCGGGTTGATCAAAATATCATGAGCCACCTCGTCTAACTGTTCGGTATAACGCAGCAATGGCACACCATCTTGGTTGTACTCACCACGGCTAACTTCAGTGCGGGCGATAACCTGTGGTTCGGGGCAATCGGTTTGCTCAACACCGCAAGCACTTTGAATCATCAACTGTTTATTACGATAAATGATTTTATCGCCCGGTAAACCAACGACACGTTTAATGTAATCTATGGCAGGGTTTTCGGGGTATTTAAACACGATCACATCGCCTCGTTTAGGCTCGCCCGTTTCAATCAATTTATTACGCCACACAGGATCTTTAAGACCATAACTAAATTTTTCTACCAGAATAAAGTCACCCACGAGCAGGGTTGGCATCATAGAGCCCGATGGAATTTGAAATGGTTCATAAATGAATGAACGCAGGATCAGCACAAACGCAATCACAGGGAAAATAGAATGCGCCGTTTCGACAATGGTCGACTCACGAATAATTTGGTACTCAGCCTCTTCGGTCAAATTGGTTTGAGAAGCTTTTGCTAACGCTAAGTTTTCACGACGCTTAGGGGCAAAAAAAAGTACATCGACTAACCAAATAATCCCTGAAAACAGGGTGATTATTACTAGAATAATTGAAAAATACGCTGCCATTGATGATTGAACTCCTGCTTTAAAAATAATTAATCTGTCCTAACTCAGCGAATATCAAACTTTAGTTAACTTACCGCATTTTTCCTTCATAAATCCAAGGCCATAAATCAACACGATAACCTAACTAAAGCGCCGCAAACAGCGGCGCAATAGTCAACTAAATTGTCACATTCTTATGCTAACGATTACTCGTTTAGCTTAAGTACCGCTAAGAATGCCTCTTGCGGCACCTCAACATTACCGACTTGCTTCATACGTTTCTTACCCTCTTTTTGTTTATTTAAGAGTTTTTTCTTACGAGAAACGTCGCCGCCATAACATTTAGCCGTGACATCTTTACGAAGCGCTTTAACGGTTGAACGAGCAATAACTTGACTGCCCACTGCCGCTTGAATCGCAATATCAAACATCTGACGTGGGATCAGTTCTTTCATCTTATCCACTAAAGCTAAGCCGCGATGACGAATGTTTGATCTATGGATAACCATAGCTAAAGCATCGACTCTGTCGCCGTTAATCAGAATATCTAAACGCACCATGTCAGCAGGTTCAAAACGAATAAAGTTATATTCGAGTGATGCGTAACCACGGCTAGTCGATTTTAAACGGTCAAAGAAGTCCATGACCACTTCCGCCATCGGCAGATGATATGTCACAGCCACTTGGTTACCGTGATAAACCATGTTCACTTGTGTGCCGCGTTTTTCAATACAGAGAGTAATCACGTTACCTAGGTATTCTTTTGGCACTAAAATGTTGGCCTCAACAATCGGCTCACGCATTTCTTCAATATTATTAAGCGCTGGTAAATCAGACGGATTATCGACATAAATTGTCTCACCGCTGGTCATCACCACTTCGTACACTACGGTTGGCGCTGTGGTGATCAACTCTAGATTGTATTCACGCTCTAAACGCTCTTGCACGATTTCCATGTGGAGTAGGCCTAAATAGCCAATCCGGAAACCAAAACCCAGTGCCGATGAACTTTCGGGTTCAAAGAATAATGAAGCATCGTTTAAACTGAGCTTATTCAGCGCATCACGGAAGTTTTCATATTCATCGGTAGAAATAGGGAATACGCCAGCGTATACCTGTGGTTTAACTTTCTTAAAGCCAGGTAACGGTTTTTCAGCACCATTTTTAGCTAACGTCAAAGTATCGCCCACGGGCGCGCCGTGAATTTCCTTAAGACCCGCAATAACAAAGCCTACTTCACCGGTTTTAAGTTCGGTTTTATCGGTTTGTTTTGGTGTAAAAATACCCACGCGATCTGCCGTGTGGTTTTGTCCTGTCGACATCACCTTAAACTTGTCGCCTTTTTTCAGGCTACCGTGTTTAATCCGCACTAAAGACACTACGCCTAAGTAGTTATCAAACCAAGAATCAATAATCAAGGCTTGCAATGGTGCGTCAGGATCGCCTTCTGGCGGAGGAATTTTAGCCACAATGACTTCTAAAACTTCGTCGATACCGACACCCGTTTTAGCCGAGCAACGCACAGCATCCATCGCATCAATACCGACGATATCTTCAATCTCGGCAGCAACACGCTCAGGATCGGCTTGAGGTAAGTCGATTTTGTTTAAAATAGGTACCACGTCAAGATTCATATCCAGCGCGGTATAACAGTTTGCGAGTGTCTGAGCTTCAACGCCCTGACCCGCATCAACCACCAGTAAAGCGCCTTCACAGGCCGCTAATGAACGCGAAACCTCATAGGAGAAGTCAACGTGACCAGGGGTATCAATAAAGTTAAGTTGATAGACGAGGCCATCTTTGGCTTTGTAATCCAAAGTGACACTTTGTGCCTTAATCGTAATACCACGCTCACGTTCTAGATCCATAGAATCTAAAACTTGAGTATCCATTTCACGGTCGGTTAACCCGCCACAAACCTGAATAAGACGATCTGATAGCGTCGATTTACCGTGGTCGATATGGGCAATAATTGAGAAGTTTCTAATTTGTTTCATTATGCTGCAATGACTAATACTGAAAATGGATACGGTTTAAAGGAGCGAAATTGTACCTGATTGCGGTTTCAATACCAATCACATTCACTCTTACTTAGGACTGTTAGATAAAACCACGCCTAAAACCGCAGTTAGCTGTTATTTAACACGAGATAAAATATTGAAATTATTGAGCTATTTTTTGTAAATTGAGACTCATACCTAAATAAGCCAAAATCACAGGCTGAGCATCTGCTTCTAAACGTTTGGCCTGTTGTTTACCCAAAGTCCACGTCAGTAAAGCACCCAGCATAGCAAAGCCCATAGCACTAAGGTTAGGATTAAACTCAAATAGCTGGCCTAAATACTGCCCTAACGCCGCGCCAACAAACAAACCAAACAGCGGCATTAAATAAATTAATGCCGCTGCTTTTAGAATAACACTCTCGGGAAGTCCCAGTTTAAGCAGTTCACCTGCATCGCAGCGACGCTCGCTTTGGATAGAGAATTGCTGAGTTTTCGAAGAAAAAGCCTGTGCTATGGCTGAGGTTCCGCAAGACTCACTGCTAGAACAACTCTTACAAGTGCTTTTAAGCTCAACTTCAACCGTCAACCAACCTTGATTATCGCTGGCAACGACCCTAGCTACTTCTTCCATCATAATCTTTGTCCTATTTTAGCGTCAGACTTTTAGCAATACGCGCCAAGGTTTCTGTAGGCACTTTACCCACAGCAACCACTTCTGCATTACCCACGGTTTCTGAAACTAACGACAAACCATTACGAGTAATCAATTCTTCGGGTAATTTGCTTGTCCCTGCCCTTGCCACATAAACTGAAATATTCGCCAATCCATCGGTCAGTGCAATATATTCCACCGTTTCATGGCTGCCAATCAATCTATGGTGGTCACGAACAACCACTATAAAGCCAGCAGGAAGCCAAGAAAACTGCCAGTTTTGGCCATCTTGGCGCTCGGCTTGATCTATCACTGCTGGCCACTCTTGCTTATAGGCTTCGAGTAAAATAGCCGGCGGTTCACTGAGTTCGATAAGTTCAATCACCATAATTTGCTCAAGTAATTGCTTATCTTGGGTCAGCATGTCATATCTGAGCGGCAAATAGGTTTCCATATCGATCCAAACCTGAAAGCCATAGCGAAATTCATCATTAGGCAGCAGGCGGATCATTTGACCTGGACGACCAGCAATACGGCTTCGACCACCTAGCACAAATTGATAACCGACTTCTAAATCAGCCATGTTAGCGGAAAACGCAGCGGGCCATACACCTTGAATATGATCGGAAACAATGCTGTAAGCAGGCTCATCATGTTCTATAAACGTGACACGATTACCAACACGAACCGCATTTTTAGGCGGCCCATTAAGGTATTCAAGAAAGGCAACTTCTTGATTATTAACCTTACCGTGCAGATAAACCAAAGGCCGAATATGATCGGCCTGAAGTTGAATGATGGATGCTTTAAACTCTTTTTCTTTTAAAGCCTGACTCATTTTATCGAGCCAGACTTTGGCTGCCATGTCTTCTTGCGCCATCGCAGGAAAGACCAAGGCGAATAAAGCCAATAGGATTAGACGCAAGCTAACTCCTCATTATTAATTAGGAACAGGTACAACGTCGTTATTGTCCTCTACAACCGCACCCGTGTTCAATCGTTGTTGCAACATATGATCTTGAATATAAGTATTAATTCTGTGACGCTGTTCGTTCACCTGATCATTACTATGACCTTGGTTTTGTTGTACTGGCCCCGTTTGCAAACTCACTGGCGATGCACTGCCAATCAGAGGTCGAGTAATCAATACTGGTGACGGCGATGCGGCGTCATCGGCAGTTTGATTATAATTTTGCACACCCACAATCGCAAACATGGCAACGGTTGCTGCAATAGCATATTGACCAAATTGCTTAAACAAAGGCACTACGCGACTTTGTTCACTATTAGCATTAGCAGCAATTTGTGGAGCTGTTGACGCACGACTCTTGGGCGCAATAATGGCTGGCTCAAGTTCGATGGCAGCGGCAATACTAGCAGACAGATCTAACATAATATTTTGAGGTAACTCACCCCGCATTGCATCGCCTATCATATGATAGTTATGCCATTTATCATGTGAATGTGTATCAGCAGCTAAATCTGCCATGGTCTGCGCATCAGTCTCTCCATCGACTGTAGCAGATACCCATTCTTGACCTAATTTATCCATTTTTCACCTGTCTAAATATAAGGATGTCATTCTTCCAGCAAGGGCTGGAGTTTTTTATCTATCGCTTCACGAGCACGAAAGATACGCGATCTTACTGTGCCTACGGGACATTCCATGACGATGGCGATATCTTCGTAGCTCATACCGTCGAGTTCCCGCAACGAAATAGCCATTCGTAATTCTTCTGGCAGCGTTTCTAAGGTATCGAAAATCACTTTTTTGATTTCTTCCGATAACAATAGCCGTTCCGGGGAGGCGAACTCCTTCAGCGCGTCACTGCCTTCATAATATTCGGCATCTTCTGCATCAACATCATTAGCGGGCGTTCTACGCCCCTGTGATACGAGATAATTCTTCGCAGTGTTTACTGCGATGCGGTACAACCAAGTATAAAATGCACTTTCACCGCGAAAGTTTGGCAAAGCTCGATAAGCTTTGATAAACGCTTCCTGTGCGACATCGGCAACGTCCGCTTGGTTCCGTACATAACGGGATATCAAGCTAATGACTTTACTTTGATATTTAAGCACTAACAGGTTAAAAGCGTTTTTATCACCTTGTTGTACGCGCTCAACTAATTGTTGATCACTTAATTGTCCACTCATCCGAGCCGACTTCTCCTAAATCTAAAATGCTGATTTCTCAGTCGCTCGAATCATATTCACTTATGTAGACTCGCGTACTTTGAAAAAGTTCTAAAAAATATACAAAAAAAGTAAGGTTAAAAGGAAAGTACCCATAATCCGTGAGTTGGTTTACCATAGTTGGCACTCTTCAGTCACATCATGATACCCGATGAAACAAGTCGTTGAACACCAATCTGACATATTAGTCATAGGTAGCGGTGCCGCAGGTCTGACACTAGCTTTGCATCTTGCTGAAAAAGCAAAAGTAATTCTGCTTTCAAAAGGCCCACTCTCGGAAGGGTCGACTTACTACGCCCAAGGCGGTATCGCCTCCGTCTTCGACGAAAGTGACACTATCGAATCCCATGTTGCAGACACATTAATCGCAGGTGCGGGTTTATGCGACAAAGACGTCGTCACTTTTACCGCTGAAAATGCTAAGAGTGCGATGCAATGGCTTATCGAATGTGGCGTCGCCTTCGATAAAGAAGAAACCACAGACGGCAATGCAAAAGACGCACCTTACCATTTAACCCGTGAAGGCGGCCATAGCCACAGGCGTATTTTGCACGCCGCCGATGCTACAGGTAAAGAAGTCCAAACCACATTACAAGAACGTGCACTCGCCCACCCCAATATTCAAGTATTAGAACGCTATAACGCCATCGACCTCATCACCACCCGTAAATTAAATCGCCCAGGTAATCGTGTATTAGGTGCTTACGTGTGGAATCGCAACGAAGAGCACGTTGAAACCGTTAAAGCCAAGTTTGTTGCGTTAGCAACGGGCGGCAGCTCTAAGGTCTATCAATATACCTCAAACCCTGATGTGGCTAGCGGCGATGGTATTGCTATGGCATGGCGTGCTGGTTGCCGTGTAGCAAATATGGAGTTCAATCAATTC
Organism: Shewanella sp. MF08487; assembly: GCF_050848685.1. Taxonomy (NCBI): domain Bacteria; kingdom Pseudomonadati; phylum Pseudomonadota; class Gammaproteobacteria; order Alteromonadales; family Shewanellaceae; genus Shewanella; species Shewanella sp. MF08487. Next base: position 30,331 of record NZ_JBOZPB010000018.1, on the reverse strand, counting down.
CATCCGACATGTTTGTACCATGCCGATGCCCGCAATTTTTTACTCACCGAAGCGCTACGCGGTGAAGGTGCTTATTTACGTCGTCCAGACGGCAGTCGTTTTATGCCAGACTTTGATGAACGCGCCGAATTAGCTCCAAGAGATATTGTTGCCCGCGCCATTGATTATGAGATGAAGCGTCTTGGCGCCGATTGCGTGTATCTTGATATCAGCCATAAAGAGGCTGACTTTGTGATGAAACACTTCCCGACCATCTATAGCCGCTGCTTAGAACTGGGCATTGATATCACTAAGGATCCAATCCCAGTGGTTCCCGCTGCGCACTATACCTGCGGTGGCGTAATGACGGATATGCACGGCCAAACAGATCTGAATGGTCTCTATGCTATTGGTGAAGTCGCTTATACAGGACTCCATGGTGCGAATCGTCTTGCAAGTAACTCATTACTCGAATGTTTGGTTTTTGCTCGCGCAGCGTCGCAAGATATTGAGAGCCAACTGAATAAAATTAAAATGCCAGGACAGATCCCCGCATGGGATGAAAGCCAAGTATCGAACTCAGATGAAGAGGTCGTTATTGCCCATAACTGGCATGAATTACGGTTATTTATGTGGGATTATGTCGGTATTGTGCGTTCAGATAAACGTCTTGAGCGCGCACTGCGCCGTTGTATGATGTTGCAGCAAGAAATCCAAGAGTATTATAGTAATTTCAGAGTCAGTAATAACTTGCTTGAGTTACGTAATTTAGTACAAGTAGCGGAGTTGATTATTCGCTGTGCTATGGATAGGAAAGAAAGTCGTGGACTACATTTTAATATCGACCATCCCGAAAAAGTAGACTCTCCTCAGCCAACCATTTTACTGCCTGAAAAATAAGGTTTTTACTGTAGTTTGTTTTTACTATCGTTTGATTATAGACAGACTAAATCTTGGAAGAAGATTTAGTCTGTTGTATTTTAGCCCGCAGCAACAGTCGACATAAAAGTCGATAATCAGTATCCACTAACATATCCGCCCAAACCATCAACAGCCGCTGCTCGGCATCCACTTCAATATAAATCAAGCAAACAAAGGGCGTGACCCACGTTCGTTTCAGCACTTTAAAATGTTCCCCCGTAGACAAACGTCCCTCACCTTTATCATTAAGCATAAAACCTAAACGCCAATGCTGTAGTCGCCACAACTGCGACAGCAAGAAAATACAGACCAGTGCGATAAAAAAATATTTAAGCAAGGATAAGGCGATAATGTCGCTTTGGGGCCAAAGTAGGAAAGCACTAGAACAGACACAAACAAAAACGACCAACGAGAGTCGTTGGTCGAGGGAGGCTTTTACACTAAAACTAGGGTGCTGGTCTGCCACGGACTTTAACGACTATGCGCGCCAGTTCAGCATCAGGGCAAACTTCATGGCCCATAAACCAAGCAAATAACTCAGGATCTTCACATTCCAATAGACGAATAAATGTGGTTTTATCTTCATCGCACATTTCTTGATAAAAATTTTCAACAAATGGTTGAAACAAAACGTCTAATTCCAACATTCCACGTCGACATGCCCAGCGAACCCTTGCTATGTTCATTAATTCCAAGGTATTTCTCCCAACACAAATTTGGCGTTAGTCTATCAGCTCACTGGCTAAAGTGTCGATCATCCCTTGTGACTGAATGATAAAATCAACATTGCTGCAGTTGTGTATCGAGCCCAGCAAAAAGATCACTAAAATCGGTATCTAACAAGCGTTTTACTGCGGGGTGTTGGATCATTCGCTCGGCAAACATCACATGATATTCCTCTTTTACATCAATAGTTTCACCAAGTAAATGCATGCCGTGGGAAGTGACCTCTTGGCGGTAAATCGATGGAGTGACAAAAATGCCGCGCTTAAGATAACCAAAAGCTTTCATCATCGCCGCATCATCAAATTCCCCTAAAATGCTCACCTTAAGATTTTGTTCATCAAACCAGCGATATAACTGCTGCCCGAGTGAAGTTCTACGACTGGGGATTAGTAATTGACCTTGTTCTAAACAAGCAGGAAAATCAGCACTGTAAGTGTCAGCAGAAAAAAAACTCACACCGCACTCCCCTAATTTTTTAGACAATATTTCAGGATATTTCAATGATTCACCCGCACAATCAGAGAGGATCATATCCAATTTATGCTCACGTAACCGCGCCATTAGGCTCTCATGGGTCGCTTCATAGCAAGCCAAATGTATAGAGCTATCAGTGGGGACCACTGATAGCAAAACACGACTAACCAATGCCTTAGACAAAGCGTCAGCAATACCCACTTCAAAAAGCATCGCATCCGCTTTTTGATAATTAAGCAAGTCGAGCATTTCGTAGCTGAGGCTAAACATTTTATCAGCATAGCGAAACACCAGCTCCCCCATCTCAGTGGCCTCTAATGAACGACCTACGCGCTTAAATAAACTGCCGCTAAGCCTATCCTCTAAAGCACGAATTTGACCTGTGACTGTTTGTGGCGTTAAACATAGTGCTTCAGCCGCCTTAGCGACCGAGCCCTTTTTCTTAATCATCCAAAAATAATACAGATGGTTGTAATTTAAATGCATGCTGATCCATTGTTCACCCCTAATATCTAAGACATTAAAGGATTTGCCGCGTTATTGTAACCGTTGACAGTCGAGTAAGTTCGTCACTACGCCTTGCAACTGCTCTATATCTGTAGCATTCCCCAAACTTACCGCTTCGGTCACGCCAGACACCAAAACATCACGTTCGGGAATACGGCCAGCACAGTAAACCCGATTGGCCTCTTGGAAACGTTTACCACCTCGGTATTTAAGTGCCCTTGATTCATAGCCATTAGTCTCTAATCTTACCCCTAATGCATCAGACTTAAACATTAGAGCCCCATCGACGATTCCTTCAAGGTAACTTTGACACGTTGCTGAACTGGCATCTTTATTACAATCTAATATTTGTGAGGCACTTACTGTTGAAGAGAGGCATAAGAGTGTTGCCACTGTCATAAATTTCATATTGATCATAGTCATACTCCTTTTTTAGGTAATACTTTTGATAACCAGAAATAACCAATTAACGCCGCCATCATAGAACCCATTAAAGTACCAAGACGTGCTAAATCGCCGTACATAGGGTCTGCGTGCTCAAAGGCGAGTGATGCGATAAACATCGACATCGTAAAACCAATACCACACATGGCTGCGACTGGGGCAATTTGCATCCAACCCACACCATCGGGTAATCGAGCTAGCTTAAGCTTCACCGCAATGAAACTAAACAACATGACACCAATAGGCTTACCCAGCATGAGGCCCAATGCAATGCCAACCGGCACAGGAGAGATTAACGTCTCTAAGTTAATGTTACCTAAATACACACCAGCATTAGCAAAGGCGAATACAGGTAAGATTAAAAAGGTGCTCCATGGATGCAGGCTATGCTCTAAACCTTCGGCGGGTGAGCTACCATCTTTGGCTCGCATTGGGATACAAAACGCAATAATAACGCCGGCAAGAGTAGCGTGAACACCTGACTTAAGCACGGCGACCCAAAGGATTAATCCTAAAATGCCATAGGGTAAAAGTGAGGTGACACCTTTTCGGTTTAATCCAACTAACCCTACTATCGCTAAACTGGCAACCACTAAACTGATGGTCGAAAGGTCGCTACTGTAGAACAAAGCGATAATCACGATGACACCCAAATCATCAATAATTGCCAGCGCTAACAAGAAGACTTTTAGAGACACAGGAACGCGGCTACCCAGTAATGCCATGATCCCCAAAGCAAACGCGATATCGGTGGCAGCAGGAATTGCCCAACCCGCTTGCGTGACAGGATCACCATAGTTAAACAACAAATAGACTCCGGCAGGGACTATCATGCCGCCAATTGCCGCGAAAGTAGGTAAAGACGCTTGAGCGACACTGGATAAAGCGCCTTCGAGTAACTCACGTTTAACTTCAAGACCAATCAATAAAAAGAATATGGCCATCAGACCGTCATTGATCCATAAAAGAAGGGGCTTATGAATATTAAGTACGCCAATTTTGATTTGCACGTCAGTGCTAAGAAAACCTTGATAAAGTGAAGCTAAGGGGGAATTTGCCATCAACATGGCTAAGGCAACAGCAACAAGTAGCAGGATACCGCCAGCGGACTCTTGACTCAAAAAATTTCTGATTGCTTTTTCCATCGTACACTCCTAAAAAACATAATGAATTGAGTGTAGACGAATAATAACAACAAATAAAATCGTGATTTTCGACTAGAAACCTCGGTTATCCCGAGGTTTTTATTAAAAATGAGAATTTATACGGCGACAGGCGCTTTGATATGGGGATGAGGATCGTAGTTTGTCAGTTCAAAATCATCGAATTGATAATCAAAAATTGATTCAGGTAAACGCCGAATCGTCATCGTGGGTAGCGGTTTGGGTTCACGGCCAAGTTGCAATGCCGTTTGTTCCATATGGTTGGAATAAAGATGAGTGTCGCCACCTGTCCACACAAAATCACCTAAAGCCAAATTACATTGCTGGGCAACCATCATAGTGAGCAGAGCGTAACTGGCAATATTAAAGGGTAGACCTAAGAATACATCGCAGCTACGTTGGTAAAGTTGGCAAGATAACTTACCATCGGCCACATAAAACTGGAAAAATGCATGGCATGGTGCCAACGCCATTTTATCTAACTCGCCCACATTCCATGCCGAAACGATAAGACGACGAGAATCAGGTTGAGCTTTTATCTGCGCAATTACTTGTGAGATCTGATCGATAGCATCACCACTTTGCGTTGGCCAGCTGCGCCACTGGGCACCATAAACAGGGCCTAAATCGCCATTTTCATCGGCCCATTCATCCCAAATACTGACTTTATTCTCACGTAGATAGGCAACATTAGTTTCGCCCTTTAGGAACCACAGCAGCTCATGAATAATAGATCGCATATGACATTTTTTGGTACTCACCAAAGGGAACCCTTTGCTCAAATCAAAGCGCATTTGATAGCCAAATACTGAGCGAGTTCCCGTGCCCGTGCGATCCGATTTATCGACGCCTTCGGCCAAAATGTGCTTCATTAAGTCTATATATTGTTTCATTACTGCTTATCCTGCTTACGAAAAATCAAATACATACCGATTAACACCATAGGTACTGAGAGTATCTGCCCCATGGTTATAAATCCCCAATAGAGTCCAAGCTGCGCATCAGGTTGTCTTACCGTTTCAACCACTATACGGAAAACACCGTAACCGACTAAAAACATTCCCGACACCGCACCCACTTTATTTGTGCGTTTACTAAACCAATAAAGCAGTAGAAATAGCGCCATACCTTCAAGTACAAATTGGTACAACTGCGAAGGATGACGAGCATCTAATCCACCCGCTGGAAATACCATACCCCAAGGCATATCTGTAGTGCGCCCCCAGAGTTCGCCATTGATAAAGTTACCAATACGCCCTGCCCCTAAACCGATAGGCACCACAGGCGCCACCATGTCTGCAACAGCAAAAAATGGTCGTTTTTGTTGCCACGCGATATAAATCATGGCGGTGATTACGCCTATCAACCCACCATGAAACGACATACCTCCTTCAGATATTTTAAACAAATACATCGGGCTAGCCAGAAAATAATCAAAATGATAAAAAAGCACGTAACCAATACGTCCGCCTAATATCACCCCTAGAAAACTATAAAATAGCAGATCGGAAACTTGATCACGTGTCCATAATCCCTTGGAGCGATCCGCTTGACGGTTAAGCAACCACATCGCCGCCACAAAGCCAACTAAATAGGTAAAACCATACCAGCGCAGTGCAGGCTCAAAGCTTTCGCCAAAAAGATTAAACGGTCCAAATGATACGATCACAGGATCGATATTGGGAAAACTCAGTGCCATAACATATCCATTAACCACCTCAAATAGAGGTAAAAATCAGGTCAGCATTAACTTCAAACCGACACACAAAAGTAACAGTGCAAATATTTTCTTAAGCACTGGGGTAGGCCAAGAGCTGGCCGCGTTTACCCCCACTGGTGCCATCAACACTGACGTTACTACTAAACCAAACAATGCAGGTAGATAGATAAAACCTAAGGTGCCATAGGGCAGTTCAGACGCATTAAAGCCTGCAATGACATACCCTAAACTGCCTGACAATGAAATTAATAAACCTGTCGCAGCCGAAAAACCAATAGCGTAACGCATCTGCAGGCCAAAGAAGGTTAAAAACGGCACTAATAAAACGCCACCACCAATACCCATTAGTCCTGCAATCATGGCGATAAAGGTTCCGACAATGAATAACACTGGCGCACTGGGTAACTGACGGCTCGACTCCGCTTTAAAGGGATAAGCCATTTGAATCGACATAAGCACCACAAATATCGCAAAACCCTGTTGTAATGTTACTGCAGAAATTTGTTCCGCAATAAATGCCGAAGTTAACGCCCCCAGCATGAGCCCCGGCAACATAGTTCTAAATAACGGCCAAGGAACATTACCGCGTTGATGGTGTGCTCGTGCTGACGAAATCGACGTCAGAATAATCGCCGCCAGTGACGTGGCTATTGCAATATGGGGTAATTGAGCGGAATGAATACCAACCGATGGCAGAATATAAAGTAGCGCCGGCACCACAATCAAGCCACCACCAATACCGAGTAGTCCGGCCATAAAACCGACAAAAGCGCCTAGGGCTAAGCAGATTAAGAATACCGACAACAAACTATCCACAGAAACACACCGAGCGAATGCTAAACCGAGGACATCAGCTTAAAGCAAAAGGCAGCATTAGTTAAGAATGCTCTCAAGGTCTTGCTGACTTAAATACTCTTTAACTAATTCACGCACTTGGAAACCGTTGGATAGACGCAGCGCTTTGGCAAGCAATTGATCTAAATCGGTGCGCGCAACGCGACGTAGTAAATAATTAATGCGCGCTAAACTGCCCTGATTCATGCTCAATTGATCATATCCCATCGCAACCAACAAAATGGCTCCCATGGGCTCACCCGCTAACTCGCCACAAATGCTAATGTCGAGCTTATGATGTCGGCAATCGAGGAGTGCTTGATGCAACGCCCGTAAAATGCCCGGATGAAAACTATCAAATAACGAACTTACCCGTGGGTTATTTCTGTCGACCGCAAGTAAATACTGCGTTAAATCATTACTGCCAACAGAGACAAAATCGACTCTTTTAGCCACATCATTGAGCTGATATAACATGGCAGGCACTTCGAGCATAATGCCAATTCTTGGCATAACAATATCGATATTTACATCATTTTTTAATTCAATATAAGCTTGCTGCAAATACGCCAAAGATTGATCGATTTCATCTAAGTTACTCACCATAGGCAATAAAATACTTAGCTGCTTACCGTCGCCTCCAGCTTGTAACATGGCCCGTAACTGCACTAAAAATAATTCAGGATGATCCAGTGACAAACGGATCCCGCGCCATCCCAGAAAAGGATTGTCTTCTTTAATCGGAAAATAAGGCAGAGGTTTATCGCCACCCACATCTAAAGTACGCATCACCACAGGTCGGCCCGATGCAGCCAATAACACCTGTTGATACACTTTAACTTGCTCAGATTCACTCGGAAAACGTTGCTGCAGCATAAAAGGGATTTCAGTACGGTAAAGCCCTATTCCATCGGCTCCGGTGGCAATTTCAGAAGCTACACCGCTGAGTAATCCGGCGTTTAAATACAAACGAATACGCGAGCCATCGAGCGTGACTGAAGGTAAGGCTAGCTCCTGAGCGTATTGACGTTGCAACGCTTTTTGCGCCGAAATTAAGCTGCGATACTCACCAACAACAGCTGGGGATGGCGACACTAATAACTGACCACGGCTCGCATTCACCACTAAGAGTTTCTGGTCAATATTGGCCGATAATAATTGCTCAACGCCAGTAATCGCCGGCACACCTAAGGCGCGGGCTAAAATAGCGGCGTGGGAGTTCACGCCGCCAAGTTCGGTAACAATCCCAGCAAGCTTTTGCCTTGGAAACTCTGCCAACATAGTCGCATCGGCTTCACGGGTAATAAGTATCACCGGTTTGTCAGGCTCAAGCTCAAGCCGCTCCGGCTCAATTAACTGGCGCAATACCTTTTGACCTAAGTCGCGGATATCACTCGCGCGCTCTTTAAGATAAGGGTCTTCCATCGCTAAAAACTGTTGGATATAACGTAAAGACACTCGGCTCACCGCCGACTCAGCCGCCCAACCTAATTGCACTTCACGGGCGTATTCGCCACCTAAACTGGCATCATCAAGCAGTAACTGCAATGCATTGAAAATAGAGACAACTTCTTCATCCTGCTCACGATCAAACCGCTGCGACAAGGCGCCAATGGCTTCTTTACAGCGCGCCATTGCAGCCGTTAAGCGACTGGACTCATGGATAATATTGTCACTACGTACATCGGGCTGTTCGAGGGCGATTTCGCCACCCAGCACAAATGCGTAAGCAATAGCGATACCGTTCGATGCAGAGGTACCTTGAAACACTATTTGATGTTGATGGGAACTGACTTGTGCTTTCTGTTTTAAACCGCGCACTGCCATTGCTAACTGAGCGGCTAAGGTCATCAAGAAGGCTTCTTCACCTTCGCTGAATTGACGCGCACTCGCTTGCTGCACCACGATAACGCCAACGACCGCTTTCTGGTAGATAATAGGCACGGCTAAAAAAGCACGGTATTCTTCTTCAGCAACTTCAGGAAAGAGTTTGAATCGTGGATGAAGCCTTGCGTCTGCTAAGTTAACCGCTTCTTCTCGCTGGGCAGCGAGTCCAACTAATCCTTCACTCAACGGCATGCGCACACGTCCGACAGCGCTTTTTTTAAGGCCATCCGTTGCAGATAACACCAATTCTTGCTCCTCTAAGATATAGATGGAACAACATTGAGTAGCCATTGCCGCTTTCGTTGAGGTCACTAAAGTTTCTAGTGCGGTCTCTAGGCTGTTGGCTGATGCCACGGCCTGCGTAATATCCCTGAGTGTATTTAACACTGTTTTCAATCCTATTTTGAAAATCAGTCCGTTGTTTTTTGTCTTCCCCGTTTTCTCGGTATTTCCTGAATCTGGAATGACAACGCCGTTGCTGCGAACTCTTTCATCACTTTACGATAAACATCCCGTTTAAATGAGACAACTTGCCGCACAGGATACCAATAACTTACCCAACGCCAATCGTCAAATTCAGGATGCCCTGATAAGCTTAAATTAATCGCACTGTCTTGGCTTTTCAGTTGTAACAGAAACCACTTTTGTTTTTGGCCAATACACACAGGTTTACTGTCTTGCCTCACTAAACGTTTTGGCAAACGATAACGTAACCAAGAACGCGTCGAAGTTAATATATCCACATGATCGGGTCTAAGGCCAACTTCTTCATATAATTCACGGTACATCGCCTCTTCGGCCGTCTCGCCATCGTCAACACCGCCCTGAGGAAACTGCCATGAATGTTGACCGAAGCGTCTAGCCCACATGACTTGGCCATATCTGTTACAAATTATAATGCCCACATTTGCGCGAAAGCCGTCGCTATCAATCACATGGACTCCAAATTACATTAAATTTTAATAAACTGATTGTTTCATAAAGCTAGTCTCTCAGCAAACCTCTATTTCACCCTACGCCTTGGATAAAATCGGTCTCGCAAGACATTTATCAACAAGGCATCACCATAAAACCGTGGGATATCCACATTTTCTGTGGATATCTCTGTTTGAAACTCCAGTGAACTTGTTATAACGCTCAAAAAACATCAGTTTCGCGCTATTTAAAAAACAGGCAAACCAATAATTAACCCATTAAAATTCAACAATTTAATTAGTAATTAAATTTTATTAACGTTACTAAAACCATCAAAGCTCACTTTTTACCCATCCAAAGGGATTTCTATTACTGTTACGCTATAAGTTAAATTTATACACAAAATGGGTTCAACCTTGCCCATAAAAGCACGAATAAAGACGCTTTTTACGCATTGACTTGGAGATTTCATTAGGTTATGGAAACTAATTCACTGACTTATCCCTAATATCTGTGGATAAGTATGTGGGGAACACAGGGGAAAGCAGAGAGTAACTTTGAACACTTTTTTACAAAACGGTGGTTAACTCACATATGGAATTTAAAATCAGTTACTTAGAATAAAAAAAAGGGAGACAAGTTTATCCAAATATCATAGCTCATATTTTGACCACTATTGCTAAGCCGTTATTTTTAAGTAAAATCCAACCATGAATAAAATCATCCCCCCCGAAAACCTCTCTGAATTACTTGAACGCGCTTATTTAATGGCTGGCGTAAATTTGGCGCACATTGCCATTCAAAGAGGCATGCCAATTCCTAAGGATCTTAAGCGCGATAAAGGCTGGGTCGGTCAATTAATCGAAATGGAGCTGGGTGCAACTGCAGGCTCTAAACCTGAGCAAGATTTTCTACATTTAGGGGTCGAGCTTAAAACTATCCCGATTGATTCACGGGGACATCCACTAGAAACCACTTATGTGTGCGTAGCACCGCTGCATAATATCCAAGGCTTAACTTGGCAAAACAGCTTAGTCTGCCACAAGCTACAACGCGTACTGTGGGTGCCAATAGAAGGTGAGCGGCAGATTCCTGTAGGAGAGCGCCGAATTGGTACTCCCATATTGTGGGAACCCACATCCCATGAGTTACAGTTATTGCAACAAGATTGGGAAGAAATTATGGAGTTCATCGCCTTGGGCAAAGTTGATAAAGTGACGGCACGCCACGGTGAAGTGCTGCAATTACGCCCCAAAGCAGCAAACAGTAAGGCACTGACGCAAAGTATCGCTGAAGATGGCAGTCTAAAAATGACTAACCCTAGAGGCTTTTATTTAAAAAAAACCTTCACAGCCAACATACTCAAGCGGATTTTTGGTTAATTTTACGTAACGATATAGACTTGGATTGATCCAGATCACAAATATCACTGGCACTTAGGTGACACTTTTCTATAAACTACGGCATCCTGAAAGCACAGCCGTATTCGGACATCCATCAAGCAGTGAGAGCACGTAGACAAGCGAAAAAACTCCTTTTTGCGATTTTAGCTTGGGCGATAGCCATGGCTGCATTCGTGTTTTTTCGATATGCCCAATCACCAGACTTACCTCAATGGGCGGTAGGCTCGGCCGATCTTGCGACACTCGCAATTTATATGGGCATTATTTTTGGCAGTCTACATTGGATGTCAAACGTCATCGCAGATTTCAGTGCCATAAATCGACTCCCCTATATGTTTTCTGTCATTTTTAAGGGGCTATTTTTATTCCTTGGCGCAACAACATTAGCTTACATGACTCAGTTTTTAAATATGTGGGCTATCGAAAACCACATGTCAACGCTCAGGCAAATGTTAACGGCTCACATACTCTATAGCCCTTCATTTCAAGCATTAATCGTTTATCTGGTGGTCGTACGCGTTAGCTTAGCCTTCGTAGAACAAATGGCGCTGTTAGTTGGGCCACGCATCTTACTCAACATTGGCCTAGGTAAATATCATAAGCCCAGATATGAACAGCAGTTATTTCTGTATTTAGACATGGTCGCCTCAACCACACATGCTGAATCACTGGGTGATTATCGTTTTAGTCGCTTGATCCAAGATAGCTTTAGCTTACTTTCAGATACCGTCACCAATAACGAAGCTGAGATTTATCGTTATATGGGCGATGCTGTGTTGATCCATTGGCCATTAGAAGAAGGGATTGTGCATGACCGCTGTCTGAATATTTATTTTGAATTCAGCCAGCAGCTCAATTGGCAAAGACATTATTTTGAAAAACACTACGGTTTTGTACCCAAATTCAAAGCCGCGGCACATTGTGGACAAGTTGTCGCAGCAGTAGTTGGGGTGCAGAAACAAGAAATTAGTTTCTTTAGTGATGTGATCAACACCCTCGCGAGGTTGCAAGATCAGTGTAATCCACTAGGACAGCGTATGTTGATTTCGGGTGCATTGGCGGGACGTTTAGATAACCCTAATACCTTGTATCATCTATCGAACTTAGGTCCAATCAAACTGAAAGGGAAACAACACTCAATCGAAGTGTTTGGTGTTTCCCCGCTATAATGTAACGTCAAATAATCGCTATAACATTATTTGGCCGTCAGCTTTACTCAGGCTCTTTAACCAGCAGCTTTTGGATCATCAAACCTAAAGTACGGAAGGTTAAAATCCGACTGGTGGTTTGACGCCAGACAAGGCCGATATCACGGTAAGGTGCCTCACCCGGTGGCGTCATCACCACTAAATCTGTATCATTCAAAATACCCGCGTCAATGGCCATTTGCGGCAGGAATGTGGTGCCCAGCTTACTGTTCACCATCTGCACTAAAGTATGCAAACTGGTGGCGGCAAACGGATTGACTTTCGCACTATCACCGAGCTGACATGCTGTAATAGCATGACCTGTGATGCAATGCTCACTTTGCAGAAGAAAAATACTCTCATCCGGCAGAGTTTGATAATCAATAGGTTGATGTATGCCACCCGCTAAATCTTTATGGGCCACCATTTTGAAAGGATCTATGCCCACTTTCATGCTGTGGTAACCGCTAGTATCAACGGGTAGCGCTAGGATCAATAAGTCCAGCTCTCCTTTACCCAAAGCATCTAGCAAACGCTCAGTGGTATCTTCCTTCAATAATAAACTCATCGCCGGATAAGATTGCTGACACTGGCGGATCACACGACTCAATAGGAAAGGCGCTATGGTTGGAATACAGCCTAAGCGAATATCCCCCGTCATCGGCTCACCTTGATTTTTCACTAATTCCACCAAATCATCCACATCAGTGAGAATTTTACGGGCGCGCTGCACCACTTCTTCACCAATGGCGGTAAACATAAATGACTTATGGTCTCGCTCAATCAACTGATGCCCTAACTGCTCTTCTAGGTTTTGGATCCCACTTGAAAGTGTTGATTGACTGACAAAACACACCTTAGCGGCGCGGTTAAAATTCTGCTCTTGATGGAGATTCACCAAATAGAATAAGTTTTTTAAGCTAGGTAAACTTTTCATTTTCTCGATTGCCATTAAGGTTATGAATTAATAAATTAAATCTACTTTAGCATAAGTGATTAATAATAACGTGGCACAAGATACCAAGAGTGTGACCGAAATCGATATTCAATTCAGGCAACATAGCACGAAGAGCGAGTAGGAAATAAAAGCGATGTAAGGTTAAGCAGATTAAAAAGAGGGGGAAACTATCAACAACATTAACCCTTAAGGCACAACAACTCACCAAATTGCTGCGCCTTACATACTATATGGTTATGATTATGCTTTTGCTTGCAAAAAGAGTTTTAGCTGTTGTAAATCAGCACTCGCATGTTCAACAATTTGTGCAACCCAAGTCGCATGTTCAGCATCCCATTGCGGCTCTTCACCATGTTGTAATAGCTGGGCAATTTGTTGAATACGTTTTAAGCCCACCGAACCAGCCGCACCTTTAAATTTATGCGCTTCTGAGCATAAAGTCTCTTTGTCTGCAGCGTCGTTAGCCTTAATTAGATTTCCCACATATTCAGGCATTAGCTGCTCAAATAACACCACACTCTTGAGCAAGGTACCGGCACCAATAGCGCTGCAGTATTGTTCGAGAGTATTGAGATCAAGTATTGCTTCTAATTCAACTGTGGCCATGAGGCCTCCCTTAAGTGGTTCAATGCTTAAAACGAATTTATCACATAATACTCACTAAAATTGACTGTGCAACTTATAGCGATATTCTGGGTCTAATAACCGTCATATTTAACAGAATATACACTCAACGCTGACAAATCCTGCCCATGAAATGATAACAATAACAGTGTACTTTGAAGAAATCCCTCACTCCACTACCATTACGCCAATGAATGTCCTTGTCCACCATAACGCTGTAAATTATCCACAATTGCGACTAATCCATTCCAACGATAGGCGCACCAATCAGGTGCTAGTAACATTGGTTTTTTAGCATAAGCGGTGACACGGTGGTAAATCACAGCCTGCGGTGTATGCCGGATCATCTCGCCAACACTGTAAGCATAATCTTCAAGACTCAATAAAGGTAAGCGTCCACTTCGCCACGATTTTGCCATAGTGCTCCCTTCAACAATATGTAAAGGATGCAGCTTCAAACCATCAACGCCCTGCTGTAACACAGCGGCGAGGGTCATCATATAATCGTGATGGGTTTCATCGGGTAAACCAAGAATAAGATGAGTACACACCTTAAGTCCGCGAGCCCTTGCTCGAGAAACTGTATCGCAATAACACGCAAAATCATGGCCACGGTTAATTTTACGCAAGGTTTCATCTTTAGCTGTTTGCAATCCAAGCTCTAACCACACATCAATGCCATTTGCCTGATAACTCGCCAGCAAACCTAATACCTTATCTGGTACACAATCGGGGCGAGTACCAACACACAACCCCACAATATCGCCATCTTTGACCGCCTCATCGTACTTAGCAATTAACACCTGATACTCATCATAAGTACTGGTATAAGCCTGAAAATACGCAATAAACTTATCGGCTTGCGCCCGAGGTTTTGCCTCACGATAACGGCTCTTACCCTGTTCAAGTTGCTCAGTAATACTAAGAAGATCAACAGGTTGATGGTTAAATGACGCCACATTGCAGAAAGTACAACCTCCACGACCTAAGGTGCCGTCACGATTGGGACAGGTAAACTTAGCATCAATGGTAAGCTTTCGTAAGCGAGTACCATATTGCGCCTTACAAACAGCACCAAAAGTATTAACATATGCATCAAGCCCCATCAGAGCACCAATCCAAGTTCATATCGTTTCATTAACAATAGCCAAGATAAATTCACCAATAGATAAGAAAAACGTCAACCCATTGAATAAAAAACTTAGTATAAACAAGGCCGAAAACGGTTTCACTGCGCTACGTCAAGTTCTCATCTAATACATAACCTTATAACCATAAACGAGTGTATTCTCAAATACAGCAGAATCACACTAAGAGCCACCTCATACGTGGACGTATAAAAATTCAATAAAAATAGTTTTTTATTCAAACACTGTGCTGATAATAAAAATCACTATTTTTAAATAAAAAACAATCCAGTCACAGTGTTACAACTTAGTGAATCCACGGTTTTATTATTTTTAAAATTCTTTTTATTCATAATGTTATACGTATAAATTTACTGTTTACGTTAACGTAAGGCAATTGTGTTTTGTGTATGAAACATGGATAAACACCCACACTTTATGCAAAATTTTGGTTTGACCTTTAGTGAATCTCAGGCTAATTTGAGTGGTTCGGGTGCATATCTATAGAAAGTCCAACATTTTCTCCCCGAGTAGTAATTAGTTGAGGTCTAGGGAGGTTTTTGTATGAGCTTATATCATCCCAGTTTTGAGCGGGACAATTGTGGTTTTGGGTTGATAGCACAGATGGATGGCGAAGCCAGCCACCGTATAGTGCGCACGGCAATCCATGGTCTAGATCGCATGAAGCACCGCGGGGGCATTGCCTCCGACGGCCGCACTGGCGATGGTTGTGGTTTATTGATGCAATTACCGGTGCAATTTTTTGAAGCGATTGCTGCAGAAAACGATTGGCATTTGAGCCGTAAATTTGCTGTCGGAATGTTGTTTTTAAGTCAAGAGAATGAATTGGCTGAACAAGCAAAACGTATACTTGAGCGTGAGCTTGAGCGTGAAACATTAAGCATTGCTGGCTGGCGCAAAGTGCCTATCAATGCAGATGTGTTAGGAGAAATAGGTAAAGCTAGCTTGCCGCAGATTTACCAAGTGCTGATTAACGCGCCAATTGGCTGGCGTGAAAAAGACTTAGAACGCCGTCTTTATATGGCTCGTCGTCGCTTAGAACAACAAATCATCGACGATAATGACTTCTATGTCGCGAGTTTGTCAGGTCAAGTTATCGTCTATAAAGGTCTGATGATGCCTGTGGACTTGCCCGCGTTTTATCCCGATCTCGCGGACATTCGCTTAAAAAGCTCTATTTGTCTATTCCATCAACGTTTCTCAACGAATACGTCTCCTAAATGGCCATTAGCTCAGCCGTTTAGATATTTAGCCCATAACGGCGAAATCAATACGATTACGGGTAACCGTCAATGGGCCCGTGCCCGTGCCTATAAATTTAATTCGCCGCTACTGCCAGATTTGCAGCAGGCCGCTCCCTTTGTGAATGAAACAGGCTCAGACTCTTCATCTTTAGATAATATGCTGGAAATGCTGTTGTCTGGTGGCATGGACTTATACCGTGCCATGCGTCTATTGATCCCGCCTGCTTGGCAAAGTAATCCGGAAATGGATGACGAATTAAAAGCCTTCTACGACTTTAACTCTATGCACATGGAGCCTTGGGATGGTCCGGCAGGTATTGTGATGACCAATGGTCGCCATGCCGCCTGCGCTGTTGATCGTAATGGTCTGCGTCCATCGCGTTATGTGATCACTAAAGATCGCATCTTGACCTTAGCCTCCGAAGTCGGCATTTGGGATTACTCCGCCGATGAAGTGATTGAAAAAGGTCGCGTTGGCCCAGGTGAACTGCTGGTATTAGATACCTTGAACGGCCGATTATATCAATCCTTTGAGATTGATAACGATCTTAAACGCCGCCACCCTTACAAAGAGTGGATGGCGAAAAACAGCCGTACTTTAACGCCAGCGGAAGATTTAGCCTCTGAGCAGCACGGTGCCAGCGAGTTAAGCCCTGAACTATTGTTGCAATATCAAAAACAATTTGGCTATACCCGTGAAGAATTAGAACAAGTTATTTGGGTATTGGCGAAGCAAGGTGAAGAAGCCACAGGTTCTATGGGCGACGACACACCTATGGCAGTATTGTCGAAAAAGTCACGTTCACTGTATGACTATTTTAGACAGAAATTCGCTCAGGTCACTAACCCGCCTATCGACCCCTTACGTGAAAAGCACGTCATGTCGTTGACCACTTGTATTGGCCGTGAACAGAACCTCTTCAATGAAACGACTGGGCATGCTTACCGCGTCATGTTCAATTCACCTATTTTATTATTCAGTGATTTTAACCAGTTACTGGGATTAGATAGCACTTACTATCGCGCCAATATTGTCGATTTAAATTACGAACCACAGGAAGGCTTAGAAAGCGCCATTCGCCGCATCACTGCCGAAGCCGAACGTTTAGCCCGCAGCGGCACGACTTTGTTGATCCTTTCGGATAGAGCCATAGGTAAAACAGCGCAAGTGATCCCCGCGGCCATGGCGGTCGGTTCTGTGCAACAAATGCTAGTGAATAAGAGCCTGCGCTGCGACACCAACATCATAGTTGAAACGGCATCGGCGCGAGATCCGCATCACTTTGCCGTATTGCTTGGCTTTGGTGCCACGGCGATTTATCCGTATTTAGTGTATGAGTCAATTTCCGAACTGGCGAAACGCCATGACTTAACAGATACCACGGCATTAATGTTGAACTTCCGTTACGGCATCGAAAAAGGCTTGCGTAAGATCATGTCCAAAATGGGCATCAGCACTGTCGGCTCCTACCGTTGTAGCCAACAGTTTGAAGCCATAGGCATTGCCAGCGAAGTGATCGAACTGTGTTTTAAAGGCGTAATCAGCCGCATCGAGGGTGCAGGCTTTGCAGAAATCGCCCAAGACCAAGCTATTCTGCACAAAGCTGCCTACCGTGCCCATGTGCCATTACCGCAAGGTGGCCTGCTGAAATACGTTGAGGGCGGCGAGTATCACTGTTTCAACCCTGATGTGGTCAACACCTTGCAAGCATCATTGATTGACAAAGACTTCGCGAGCTATAAAAAATTCACCGAACTCGTCGACAATCGTCCCGTGGCCACACTGCGTGACTTAATCGGTATTAAGGGCGCACAAACATCGATTGATGTCGCCGATGTAGAAGCGGCATCAAATCTATATTCACGTTTTGACAGCGCCGCCATGAGCATCGGCGCCTTGAGCCCTGAAGCCCATGAAGCGCTGGCTATCGCGATGAACCGCTTAGGTGGCCGCTCGAACTCAGGTGAAGGTGGTGAGGATGCACGCCGCTTTAATACTGAACGCAACTCTGCGATTAAACAGATTGCCTCGGCGCGCTTTGGCGTTACCGCGCACTACTTAGTCAATGCCGATGTGTTGCAGATTAAAGTCGCCCAAGGGGCAAAACCCGGTGAAGGTGGTCAGTTACCCGGCCATAAAGTGAGTGTTGAAATCGCCGGACTGCGTCATGCACGCCCAGGTGTAACCTTGATTTCACCACCGCCACACCACGATATTTACTCTATCGAAGATTTAGCCCAGCTGATTTTCGACTTGAAGCAAATCAACACTAAAGCGCTGATTTCAGTGAAGCTTGTATCAGAACCCGGTGTCGGCACCATCGCCACCGGCGTAGCTAAAGCCTATGCGGATATGATCACCATTTCAGGGTATGACGGCGGCACAGGTGCCAGCCCAATTACCTCAGTGAAATATGCGGGCAGTCCATGGGAGCTAGGGTTAGCCGAGGTGCATCAATCGCTAGTAGAAAATGGTCTACGCCATAAAATTCGCCTGCAAGTCGATGGCGGCTTAAAAACCGGTACCGATGTGATTAAAGCCGCGTTATTGGGCGCCGAAAGCTTTGGTTTTGGTACTGTGCCTATGATCGCCCTAGGTTGTAAATACCTGCGTATTTGCCACTTGAACAACTGTGCGACTGGCGTAGCAACGCAAGATAAAAACCTGCGCGACAACCATTACCATGGTCTGCCAGAGCGAGTGATGACTTACTTTGAGTTTGTTGCACAGGAAGTTCGTGAATGGATGGCGACCTTAGGGGTGAGCAAGTTTGAAGACCTCGTCGGTCGCAGCGAATGGTTATATGCCCTCGAAGGCCAAACCGCGAAGCAACAAGGCTTAGATCTGTCACCGATTTTGTATCAACCCAAGGTGCCAGCAACCTCGTCACGCACTTGGCAAGAAACCAATCCACCGGCGGATTTAGGGCTGCTTAACCAGCATTTATTAAACGAATGCCAAAGCGCCGTCGATAAGGGCGAGAGTTTCTATGCTGCTTACAGCATTAACAATACTGACCGTTCCGTTGGCGCGACCTTGTCAGGCTATATCGCGAGCACACTCGGCGTCAAAGGCACCAAAGCGCCGGTCAAACTGAGCTTTAACGGCAGTGCCGGCCAAAGCTTTGGCGTGTGGAACAGCCCAGGCCTTGAGTTAAAACTCTGCGGCGATGCCAACGACTATGTGGGTAAAGGCATGTCTGGCGGCCAGATTGTCATATACCCGCCTATTGGCAGTCCGTTCCAAAGTGAGCGCAGCGCCATTGTCGGTAACACGTGTCTTTACGGCGCGACGGGCGGCAAGTTCTTCGCCGCAGGTCAAGCAGGCGAGCGTTTTGCAGTCCGTAACTCTGGGGCGATTGCTGTGGTTGAAGGGCTTGGCGATAACGGCTGCGAATACATGACCAGCGGCATTGTGGTTGTCCTTGGTAAAACAGGGGTGAACTTCGGCGCTGGGATGACAGGCGGTTTTGCCTATGTGTTCGATCAATTCGGCCGCTTCAATCGCCGTGTGAATACTGAGCTTGTCGATACTCAAAAACTCGAATCACCGATCCATCAACAACATTTAAAAGGTCTGATTGAAGCCCACGTGGCCGAAACGGGCAGCGAACATGCCAAGATGATCTTAAGTGATTTTGGTAACTGGTTAGATTGCTTCGTATTAGTAAAACCTAAAAATATTGCCGTGGCCGATCTGCTCAAATTAGAGAAATCGAGCCCAGAATTAGTTGTAAAAGCGGGGTAATGGCGCATGAGTAACGATTTTCAATTTATTGAAGTGGGTCGTAAAGACCCCGCTAAACACCCAGCAGCTAAACGTGCGACTCAGTTTATTGAGATTTATCAGCCTTTTGCCCAGCCTCAAGTGGCTGAGCAAGCGGACCGCTGTTTAGATTGCGGCAATCCTTATTGTGAGTGGAAGTGCCCGCTACACAATTATATTCCTAACTGGCTCAAGCTAGCGGAACAAGGTCGCATCATGGAAGCGGCAGATTTAGTGCATGAGACCAACACGCTGCCCGAAATCTGCGGCCGCGTTTGTCCACAGGACAGACTCTGTGAAGGTGCTTGTACTCTGAACGACGACTTTGGCGCTGTCACTATCGGTAATGTCGAAAAATACATTACCGACACAGCTATCGCCCAAGGCTGGCGCCCCGATATGAGCAAGGTCACGCCTCGCCCTGAACGAGTGGCGATTGTCGGTGCGGGTCCTGCGGGTTTAGGCTGCGCGGATATTCTGTCTCGTAACGGCGTTAAAGCTGTGGTCTTTGATAAATATCCACAAATTGGTGGTCTACTCACCTACGGTATTCCGTCTTTTAAACTCGACAAAGCCGTTATGGCGACCCGTCGCAGTGTATTAGAAGGCATGGGCATTGAATTCAAACTCGGTGTCACTGTTGGTAGGGACATCCCATTTACTAAACTGCTCGAAGAATACGATGCCGTCTTCCTCGGTATGGGCACCTATACCGCGATGAAAGCAGGCCTTGAGGGTGAAGATGCCCAAGGCGTATACCAAGCCCTGCCCTATTTGATTGGTAACACCCATCATTTAATGGGCACCCAGAATGACGAAACGCCCTACCTGAACCTTGAAGGTAAACGTGTAGTGATATTAGGCGGTGGTGATACTGCGATGGATTGCGTGCGCACCGCAATACGACAAGGTGCCAGCAGCGTAGTGTGTGCTTACCGCCGTGATGAAACCAATATGCCTGGTTCACGCCGCGAAGTGCAAAATGCGCGCGAAGAAGGCGTTAATTTCCTTTTTAACCGTCAACCTGTTGCGATTAAAACCCAAGATGGCAAAGTGATCGGTATTGAATGCGTCGAAACCGCCATGGGCAAAGCCGATGGAAGCGGTCGTCAACGCGCCGAAGCGATTGCGGGTAGCGAACAGTTGCTCGAAGCCGATGCGATTATTATCGCCTTTGGTTTTCAACCTAGCCCAGCACCGTGGTTTGTCGACCATGGTATCGAGCTCGATCAATGGGGCCGTGTTAAAGCGAGTAAGTTAGACGAAAACCCATTCCAAACCACCAACCCAAAAGTGTTTGCCGGTGGTGATATGGTGCGCGGTTCTGACTTAGTCGTGACAGCCATTGCCGAAGGTCGCGATGCTGCTCAAGGTATTCTTAACTACTTAGACTAAGCGCTATAGATTAAGCGCCAACGTGTTTGTTATATCGCTAAAAAACATTTTACCGCTGTCATTTTAACAAGCACTCCAATGGCTGGACTCGTGCAAACGAGTTCAGCCATTATCAAGCAATCCCAATCTCGCCATAACGACTGCACAAAACTGTGTGGTATATTAGCCAGCATTCTCGTATCCCACTCTTAAGTGTTGAATCAAAAAGGTCTCCCATGAAAATTGGAATTATTGGCGCAATGGAGCCAGAAGTCGCTCACCTGATCGCCGCCATGACAAATGCGACATCGCAAACCATTGCTGGTATTGAATTTATTGCTGGTACTCTCGCGGGTAAAGACGTTGTCGTGACGCGCTCAGGCATAGGTAAAGTCGCCGCAAGTATTGCGACCACGCTACTCATCGAAAAATATGCGCCGGATGCGGTGATCAACACAGGTTCTGCCGGTGGTTTTGTGGATTCGCTGGCCATTGGCGATATCGTGATTTCTTCTGAAGTGCGTCACCATGATGTGGATGTCACCGCCTTTGGTTATGAAATTGGCCAAATGGCGCAGCAACCAGCCGCGTTTATTCCTGCCGCACATTTAGTTGAAGCTGCCAACAAAGCGATTGCTCAACTGGGTGAAGTCAAAGCGATTGAAGGGTTGATCTGTACTGGCGATAGCTTTATTTGCGATCCTATTCGCACCCAAGCCATGCTCAAAAACTTCCCGACTATGGCCGCCTGTGAGATGGAAGGCGCGGCAATAGCTCAAGTTTGTCATCAGTTTGGAGTGCCATTTGTGGTGATCCGCTCTTTATCGGATAACGCCAACAATGACTCGCCAGTGGATTTCGACTCTTATATTGTCAAAGCGGGTTATCACTCGGCTCTGATGGTGATGCTGCTGCTTGAGCAACTGAATCCTAGCGCAGTAAAATAATCACTTAAGTGGAAAGTACCGAATGCACACCTCTTTTTATCAACAACTTGTCGAGATAGATGGCGCTTTGTTTGAAGGCTTTTTGGTACTTTTTTTTGCTTTGTTATTGGCGCGGTTAGCGCCATTGCCACGGGAAATGCAGCCGCTTATTTGGTTTGGGCATTTAGCCAAGCAACTCGCTGCCAAAGTGAATCGCCCTGAACGATCTCCAAGCCAACAAGCCACAGCAGGCTTTTTAGCTATGTTGCTATTGCTGTTTCCATTTTGGGCCATTATCACCTTTCTACTCGAACTGGCTGCCTTTCCATGGTTTTTCGAATTTTTGGTGCTTTATCTATGCTTAACCGATGCAGGGTTTAGCCAAGTCGCCGATGAAATCGCTAAAGCCTTAAAACGTGGAGATAATGTCAGCGCAAAAAAGCTTTTACAGCCTTGGGTGGTGCGCGATACCGATAGTTTGTCGGAAATCGGCCTAGCCAAAGCCACCATAGAAAAACTCGCCACAGCGCCTATTTACGGCACAGCATCGACCATTTTCTTTTTCGCTATTGCTGGAGCACCGTTAGTGCTAGCAGTGCGCATGCTCAAACAACTCGAATTGAGCTGGCCGCCCATTCAACCAAAGTATCAACATTTCTGCAGTACTGTGAATGGTGTATCCATTATCTTGCTGGCGATTCCGGCTTGGTTGTGGAGCCTGTCGCTCGCCATTCAAGGCGGGCCTAAGGCGTTTGCAAAACTTTTTAGAGCCCCTAAAAATCATCACGCTATTCGAGGTTATGTTCTCAGTGTGAATCTCGTGGCCAGCATTTTGAGAATCGAGCTCGGTGGACCACAAAAGTTTGCTGGCGTGCGTATCAATGTGGATAAATTCCGCTATGGTCAGCAGCCAAACAGTGATGCCATTGCGCCAGCTATTAAGCTAACCACGCGCGCCTGCGCCATCTGGTTTAGCTTTATTATTCTACTCCCCGTGTTATGGGCAAGTTTACGTTGGTTACATAGCATGTGATATGCTCTAGCCCTCTGTTAGCACTAGGTTAAAGGCGGTTATTTTGCTCGAAAGTATGCATGTTTCACTGACAACTCCTGCGTTGTTATTTCCCGCGATCTCATTGTTATTGCTTGCTTATACCAACCGTTTTTTTGCTTTGGCTGCATTAATCCGAAACTTAAGCAATGGTGATAAGCTAGTGCAAAAAGATCAACTTAAAAACCTGAGCCAGCGCATCACTATTATTCGCCGCATGCAAGAGGCTGGTGTATCAAGCTTCGCCCTGTGCGTATTGTGTATGATATTTATCTATATCGGCTTCAATAAAACAGGTTCAGTGATTTTTGGTGCTAGCTTGTTGTTACTGCTCTATTCACTGATTTTATCTGTAATTGAAATCCGCATCTCCGTCGATGCATTAAATATCCATATCAAAGAGATGAGTAAATGAGCCAATGGATTTATTTTTTTGACTTATGTGGCACTGCTGTATTTGCTTTATCCGGTGCGCTAGCTGCTGGGCGTCATAAAATGGATCCTTTTGGCGTTATTGTACTCGCCTCAGTTACCGCCGTTGGCGGCGGCAGTATCCGCGATGCCTTAATTGGTGCAACGCCCGTTTTTTGGATCCGCGATCCCAATTACATCATAGTGATACTCGCAACAGTACTCGCCTGTTTGCTGTTAGTACGCCGGCCTCGTAAGGTGCCTGAATACATTTTACCCGTTGCCGATGCCTTTGGATTAGCCCTTTTTACGGTAATTGGTGCTGAAAAAGCCTTCAGTATGGGCTTAAGTGGCATGATTGCTGTCGTTATGGGCTTGATCACAGGCGTAGGAGGAGGCATTATTCGAGACGTACTGTGCAAACAAATCCCGATGGTATTGCGTACAGAAATCTATGCTACGGCTTCTATCGTAGGTGGCATAGGCTATACCGTGAGTTTAGCCTATGGCATGGGCGAAAAAACGGCACTATTTTTAGCGATGACAAGCATCTTAACGATCCGTTTAAGCGCCATTAAATGGCACCTGTCTTTACCAGCGTTTGATCTCAAAACCAAGAGGGAATAATTTGCGAATATTGTTTTTTATGTTGAGTCTTATTTTTGGACTAGCCTTCAATCCCACAGCGGCAACAGCCAATACAGGTGAAATGCCACAAGAACAGCAGTTAGCCGTAAAGTATATGAATGCGCTAACCGAACACGACTACAAGACACTGCGAAAATTCTATAACCGTGAAAGCGTTTTTTTCGACAAAACCGCCAACCGTAAATACACTGGCGGCCGCTTTATTATCGACTTTCTCGAGCGCGCCCACGAGGGCGTGCTCGAGTACGACTTCAACATAGAACATATGTATAACGCCGGCTCTTTAGTGGTGATGATAGGTAACTACCATTTAAAAGGCCCCGGTGAACAATTCGGCAAGCCGGGTAAAATCATTGATATTGCCATTCCGGGCGTCACCAGCCTTAAACTCGATATGCTCAACCATAGGGTAATTGAGCATATGGATCTGCTCGATTACCAAACCATGTCTGACCAATTAGCCATGCAGTAGTGACAAAATTTACGAATATTTGAAACTTGAGTCCTAAAAAAGGGTCGAAACTAACAATAGGTCAATACCTGAGTGTGATGCCTTAGACAGGTTGACTGAGTTAGTTCGTTTCAATGAGGTTCATATGAAGTTTTTGGGATTACTTGCTCTACTCCTTCTTAATAGCCTAGTGCTAACCCCCAATGCCTTGGCATTGCAGCCCATTATCGTTTCTTACGCCGTTCAGCCAGTGAGCCATTTTAACCAACAATTGCGGGTAGCTCAGGCGCAACATCAACCATGGGCGGATGATCCTAATAAGATCAGTAACCACTACGCTGGCGATAAATTTACTTTAGTAAGTACTCAGGCCAATAAAGACAGTATCTTAACTTATCAAGTAAGTGAGTTTTCTAAACAACATCCGCAGATGCTGTTGATTATCTCTCTAAAGCAAGACGCTAAACTGTGGCAAGTTAGCTCGGCGCAATTAGCGTGGAAATGCAGTGATGGAAAACACTTTGGCACCGATAGATGCAATATCGCTGAACATGAAGCGAGTACAGCACCTTAATTTTATGGGATAAAAAAGACTTAAAAACGAAGAGCGCCTTAAGGCGCTCTTTTTGTTCATTTAACTGATTTAAATGAAAATAACTTAAACTAAAGTGACTTAAACAACCAAGCCACTTAAACCAACGTCACTTTGGCAAACTTACGTTTACCGACTTGGAATACCGCTACAGTACCCGAAGACAGCATCATACGGCTATCATCTAGTTTTTCACCGTCCATCTTCACCGCGCCTTGCTTGATCATCCGCATGGCTTCTGAAGTCGACGATACTAAATCGGCATCTTTTAGTAAATTGGCAATTGCTAGTCCTTCACCAGCAGCTAACTCCAGCTCTTCAATATCGTCAGGGATAATTCCCTTCGCGCGATCAACAAAAGCTTGGTGTGCACTCTCGGCAGACGCTTCGTCGTGGAAACGTGTGATGATTTCCTTCGCCAAAGCGATTTTAATGTCACGTGGGTTAGACCCATTCGCCACATCTTGCTTAAACTGTTCAATTTCAGCCAGTGGGCGGAATGACAGCAGCTCAAAGTAGCGCCACATTAAGTCGTCCGAAATCGACATCAGCTTGCCAAACATTTCGTTGGCAGGTTCGCTCACGCCAATATAGTTGTGCGCCGACTTAGACATTTTCTTCACGCCGTCTAAACCTTCGAGCAGCGGCATCATGATCACAGCTTGTGGCTTTTGGCCTTCCGCTTTTTGCAGTTCACGCCCCATCAACAGGTTGAACTTTTGATCTGTTCCGCCTAGCTCTACATCGGCTTTTAATGCAACTGAATCATAACCTTGCAATAAAGGATACATAAACTCATGAATCGCAATAGATTGGCCAGACGCATAACGCTTTTTAAAGTCGTCACGCTCCATCATACGGGCAACCGTTTGCTGAGAAGCTAGACGGATCATACCCGCAGCGCCCAATGGCTCCAACCAGCTAGAGTTAAATTCAATACGTGTTTTGGCCGGGTCGAGAATTTTATAAACCTGTTCTTTATAGGTTTCTGCGTTCGCTAACACTTGTTCACGGGTCAGCGGTGGACGCGTGCTATTTTTACCACTAGGATCACCCACCATACCGGTAAAGTCACCAATCAAGAAAATGACCTCATGACCTAACTCTTGGAATAACCTTAGTTTATTTAAGATTACTGTGTGTCCAAGGTGAATATCCGGAGCCGTAGGATCGGCGCCTAATTTAATCCGCAGTGGACGTCCTTCCTTGAGCTTTTCGAGCAAATCTGCTTCGAGTAAAATCTCATCGGTACCACGTCTAATTTCTGCTAATACTTGGTCTAAATCAGCCATTTCGGCAAGGACTCCTAGGGCCATGGTCATAAAATGAAGAGACTTATGTTACTTGTTAGCCACTACAATTGAAAGTGTGTACACTAACGAGATTATTCAAGTTTCTGGTTATCGGTATCGGCGTCAATGGCAAAGGTTATAACATTATTTAAATTGTTGCCTAAAAAGCATCAAATTCTCCTCAGCATTCTTTCTGTTATCACTATGATAACCATGCTGCTACCTGCAGAAGAAGCCCAAGCTTCAAAGCAAACTGCCAGCCTAGGTGAACATTCTCAAATCAACACTCGTTATGATGTGCCTTTAGCCTTTCGCTCACCTGAACGGCCAGAATCACTTGAACATCAAACACACAACGCCGTAGAAATGGCAACGCCATTATCTTCATCCGATGCACTAGCAGCAGGTGAAGCCAATAATCAAGCCATTGAATCACTCGAAAGTGCCCATCACAGAGATGTCGAACATTTTAATGTTAAAAATGGGGATACCTTAGCTGCGGTATTTGATCGCGCAGGCTTAACCACTAAAGATGTGTACGAAATCACCCAACTCCCCTTAGCCAAGCAAAATTTACTTAAAATTATGCCTGGTGAAGAAATTGTGATTTCAAAGGATATTAATGGTGATTTAACTGAGGTACGTTATCGAGTTAATGCCGTTTCGACGCTAGTTATCACTAAAAATCACGAACAATACCACGAAAAAATCTCCGAAAAAGATATCGAAATCCGCAGCCATTTCACCAGTGCGAATATTAAGAGCAACTTCTGGAGCGCGGCGGTTGATGCGGGAATGACCGCGAACCAAATCATGCAGTTATCGACCGTATTCGGTTGGGATATCGATTTTGCTTTAGATTTACGTGAAGGCGACAGTTTTGCCATTATCTATGAGCAAGAATATGCCGATGGAGAGTTTTTACGTAACGGTAATATTCTTGCCGCCGAATTTGTTAACCAAGATGAACGCTATACCGCCATTCGCTATACCGATGGTAACTATTACTCCGAGAATGGTACGAGCATGCGTAAGGCTTTCTTGCGCTCACCCGTTGATTTCAAGTATGTCAGTTCCAACTTTAATCCAAGACGTTTGCATCCTGTTACTGGGCAAGTTAAAGCTCATCGCGGCGTAGACTACGTTGCCGCCATTGGCACTCCGATTAAAGCGGCGGGTAGTGGTCACGTAATTGAGGCGGGTTATAATCAATTTAATGGTAACTATGTTTTTATTAAGCATAACAACACTTATACTACCAAATACCTGCATCTGACTAAACGTAATGTGAGTAAAGGTGCTAGCGTCAAGCAAGGGCAAATTATCGGTACTTTAGGTAAAACGGGCCGCGTGACAGGGGCACATTTACATTACGAATTTATCGTCAATGGCGTACACCGTAACCCAAGAACGATTACGCTACCGAAATCAGAATCGATTGCGAGAAAAGAAAAACCTCAATTCGATACGCTCAGTAAACAGTTGATGGCAACACTTTCGCAAAACAAGCAAACGCAATTGGCAATGCAATAACGAAGGGCGGACTCCTCCCCATGAAAAATGCGTATTATATTGGACTGATGTCAGGCACCAGCATGGACGGTGTTGATGCAGTATTAGTCGACTTTTCGGGTATAAAACCGCAACTGATTTGTAGCCATACAGAGGCCATTCCGAGTCATTTACTCAAAGGTCTACAACGTTTATGTTTACCGAGCACAGATGAAATCAATCGTCTCGGCCGCTTAGATCGCAATGTCGGTGAGCTATTTGCCCTCGCCGTCAATAATTTAATGGCAAAATGCGCTATTGCTAAAGAAGATATTATTGCCATTGGCAGTCACGGCCAAACCGTGCGCCATATGCCAAACCTCGAAGTGGGTTTTACCCTACAAATTGGCGATCCTAATACCATTGCGACCGAAACGGGTATCGATGTCATTGCGGATTTTCGTCGTAAAGATATTGCGCTCGGTGGTCAAGGTGCGCCTTTAGTTCCGGCATTCCACCAGCAAACCTTTGCGGAAGTCGGTAAAAAACGTATCATTTTAAATATTGGCGGCATAGCCAACATTACTTATTTACCAGGTAATAATGAACAGGTACTCGGGTTTGACACTGGCCCAGGCAATACCTTAATTGATGCGTGGATCCAACAGGTTAAAAGTGAGCCCTTCGATAAAGGGGGTGACTGGGCCGCATCGGGTACAACCGATCAAAGCCTATTAACTCATCTATTATCGCACCCCTATTTCTCGCTGGCTTACCCTAAAAGTACAGGCCGAGAGTTATTTAACCAAGCTTGGTTAGAACAACAGTTATCGCCGTTTAACCATTTAGATGAAGAAGATATTCAATCGACATTATTAGATTTAACTTGTCACAGCATAGCTCGGGATATCATTAAGCTATCTAATGAAGGGGAATTATTCGTTTGCGGTGGTGGCGCGTTCAACGGTCAACTGATGCAGCGTTTAGCCGTCTTATTACCCGGTTATCAATTAGATACGACCTCAGCCCTTGGTGTTGATCCTAAATGGGTAGAGGGCATCGCCTTTGCGTGGCTTGCCATGCGTAATCACTTAGGCTTACCCGCCAATCTACCCGCAGTGACAGGCGCTTCACGCGAAGCCATACTCGGTGGATATTTTAGCGCGAAATAGGCCAACTAAGCATACAACACCGATTATCGGATTAATTTATGCTTTAGTAACATAATATCGCGCTGAGGGTAACCATCAAGCGTCATCAATAAGCGACTAGACTCTGGAATATAAGTCATAGAGCCAAAGGAGCTTAAACTTGAGCGCGGTACTTGCAATACTGGCATGATATTTTTAGATTTAGCATCCCAAAAATTTAATCTCTGTTCACCAATATGATCCGATTTAAAATAAATCCCCTCCTGCGTTAATGTCCAATTATTAGTTGTTTTAAAGTCCGTATTAGCAATCAAGGTTTCAACAACATCAGGCTGATTTAAATTAATTAACCATAGCCCTTGAGTATCAGAGCGAGTAAATACTAACTCTGACGCTGAGCTTGCAAAACCAACGCCCATGTTCAGTGAGTTAACGACTCTGGGAGCTTGGTTATTTAAATAAAACTCCGTGATGCCTGCGCTTGTTGAAGCATAAACAGATTTCCCCTGCCAACTCCAAGCTGGTCTGCCATGATTATGGTAAGTAGATGCTAACGCGATAATATGTTTACTTGCTAAATCTAGAATGTAAATACGATTGCCTTCGTGATTGTCATCTGGAGCAATAAAGGCAATTTTAGTACCATCCGGAGACCAGCGCGGATAAGCGACTCGAGTTTTAAGCTTAGTGTGTTGTTCCAGCTTCTGGCCATTAAAGTCTGAGGTCCAAATCTCATTAAAACCACTCTCATTAGATACAAAAACAAGACGTAAGGCTTGCGTTGAGTAATCTGGATTACGATGATTAACCCCTGAATATAACAAAGGAAATAAGGTCGTGGGCACTTTACTATTAAGGGAGAGGTAAGCTATTTCAAACTGACGGTGATATTGATGATAGACAAGTTCTCCGCTGTCGAGACTGTAACTAATTTTGTGTAACTGCTTATCAAAAAGTACTCTATAGAGAGTCAAGGATAGGCAGATTACTCATGAACAACAAAGATATTGAAGCTTTTGCTAAAGAAGCAGCTAAAAGCATTAA
>NZ_JBOZPB010000017.1:0-104344 GCF_050848685.1 Shewanella sp. MF08487 | reverse complement strand
GTAGGAGTCTGGGCCGTGTCTCAGTCCCAGTGTGGCTGATCATCCTCTCAGAACAGCTAGGGATCGTCGCCTTGGTGAGCCATTACCTCACCAACTAGCTAATCCCACCTAGGTTCATCCAATCGCGGAAGGCCCGAAGGTCCCCTCCTTTCCCCCGTAGGGCGTATGCGGTATTAGCAGTCGTTTCCAACTGTTATCCCCCTCGACTGGGCAGATCCCTAGGTATTACTCACCCGTCCGCCGCTCGCCGCCTCAGGAGTAAACTCCCTTGCGCTGCCGCTCGACTTGCATGTGTTAGGCCTGCCGCCAGCGTTCAATCTGAGCCATGATCAAACTCTTCAATTAAAGTTTTTTGCTTCTCAACTTCTTATAAATAAGAAGCCAATCAGCGGCTCAATGAATTCTGATTTTTTGTTTCTGCTACAGAAACAAACTGTACATATTGCTATGAACACTCATTGTTACATTGATTTAAATTTTTGACTGCCAACCCGAAGGCTAAGCAGTTTCGATTAACTCAACACCTGTGAGTGTCCACACAGATTTCTTGTTTTATATTGTTAAAGAGCAACTCAATCTCATTAGAGAACTTGAGTACCACACTGAGCATCGAATGCTTCCAGATGGCTAGGGCTGCGTATTCTACGCATTTCCCATTGTGCGTCAAGGATTATTTACATAAACCTCCAAAACTCATCAATCAGTAAACTTATTAATGAACTGTCACATCAGGCTGCTTAACGCTGTCTGCCGTGTCAGTGGATGCGCATTATAGGGAGATTGAGAAAGTGCGCAAGGGCTTTTTAAAAAATTAAAGTCAAACGCATGAATAACCATCAAACTGCAGAAATATGCTGCAAAATTGGCTGATTATCCCTATTGAGCTGATAAATTTGACTAAGAAAATCACCAACTATCGTGGTTTTAATGGATTGAACTCCTATAAACAGAGGTGAATAGGTATTTTATCTATAATAAGTAAACCTTCTCAAATATAGGAAAGATAGTAGCGATGGCCTAAGATGAGAGACAATAACCGCATAACTGCCAAATTCACTATGCCATTGCATTCTTAGCGTGATGAGATACTCAGTCATTGCTCTATAAACAGATACCGTTATTTTTATTGTTTGATTGGATGAATTTTGCATACACTGATTTGTGTTAAGCCATGGGCGTGGCTCTAGCCGTCAAGAAAGCATATTTTATTGTATCGATAAGCTGCCATTAGGAATAATTTCAATGTTACCAGTGAACAAGTTCAGAACAATATTATGCCAGTGGCTCTGGCTAGGCCTTTTCACTAGTCCTGTTTTGGCAGACGTTATTTATACTTGGGTTGATGATAATGGGGTGACGCATTACAGCCAGCAGGCCCCACAACAAGAGAATATTAAAGCTGAGAAGTTATACAGTAAAGATTTGTCGCAGGCTAAAGTGGGTTTTATTGCACCAGTAAAGAAAGAAGAAGTACCACAAACCAGTGAAGTAGAAAAGTCAGCAGCTTTGATTAAAGAGAAAGATGCCAAACAGGCTCAATCGATTTGCGAGAGTGCTACACACAATTTAGAAGTACTAACGACGCATACTAATCTTATCCGCCAAACTTCCGATTCGGGTGAATCTGTCGCTATGACTGAAGAAGATCGCCAAACATCGATTGCTCAGCAACAAGAAAGAATCAAACTCTTCTGTAATAAGAAGTGATAAAAATAGCAGCCGATAAATGTATGAACAAAAAAAGTGCTTGAGCAAATAAAAAAGGGCCGAGTTAGAAACTCAGCCCTTTTGGGTTTTAGTGCTTTGATGTAGGTTCGATACCGATTAAATCAGCTCTGTACTGATTGATTTCAAGCTCAGTTTCTAGATCGCTTATTTTAAAAAAACCGGTGCACCTACCTCAAGCATCCATCTCTCGCATTCAAACAATACACGCCGTTATTGCTCAAATACTAACTCGCCACCCACACAGCTGACTTTGATTGGTTTGCCTGGTAATAAATCGCCACGCAACAATCTTTGCGCCAGTGGGTTTTCGACTTCTTGCTGCAATGCGCGTTTCAACGGTCTTGCGCCATACACAGGATCGAA
Source organism: Shewanella sp. MF08487 (assembly GCF_050848685.1). Lineage (NCBI taxonomy): Bacteria > Pseudomonadati > Pseudomonadota > Gammaproteobacteria > Alteromonadales > Shewanellaceae > Shewanella > Shewanella sp. MF08487. The sequence continues at coordinate 102,253 of NZ_JBOZPB010000017.1, read as the reverse complement.
ACCAATTTCCGCAATCAATGATAATGCGTCGTCGGTGATCTCCAATGTATAGTCCTTCTCTGCCAAACGTTGGCGTAAAGAAGCAATCTGTATCGAAGCAATACGCTTGATATTGGCAGCATCCAATGGATGGAACACCACAGATTCATCGATACGATTTAAAAACTCGGGTCTGAAACTGTGAGTAACCACATTCATTACCGCTGCTTTCATCTCTGCATAGGTCACTTGACCAAATCCTTCTTGGATAATGTCGGAGCCTAAGTTCGAGGTCATGATGATCACTGTATTTCTAAAATCTACAGTACGACCTTGACCATCGGTTAAGCGTCCATCATCAAGCACTTGCAGTAAAATGTTAAACACATCGGGATGCGCTTTCTCGACTTCGTCGAGCAATATCACCGAATAAGGTTTACGACGAACGGCTTCCGTTAAGTAACCGCCCTCTTCATAACCTACGTATCCTGGAGGCGCACCCACTAAACGCGATACTGAATGTTTCTCCATAAACTCGGACATATCAATGCGCACTAGGGCTGATTCGGTATCAAATAAGAACCGCGCCAATGATTTACACAGCTCAGTTTTACCCACACCCGTTGGGCCTAAGAACAGGAACGAACCAATCGGACGATTTGGATCCGCCAATCCTGCACGACTACGACGGATAGCGTTCGAAACCGCATCGACGGCTTCATTTTGACCAATAACCCGTTCATGCAACGCCACTTCCATTTGCAGTAATTTTTCGCGCTCGCCCTCAAGCATTTTCGATACGGGAATGCCCGTCGCTTTCGACAATACTTCGGCGATTTCGAACTCAGTAACCTTGTTACGCAATAACGTCATGTCCTGCATTTCGGCTTGCGATGCCAAATCAAGCTGTTTTTCAAGCTCAGGAATGCGACCGTACTGCAGCTCAGACATCCGCGTTAAATCACCCGCACGACGCGCGACTTCTAAGTCCATTCGAGCTTGCTCAAGATCAGCTTTAATGTGCTGAGTTCCCGCAAGTGCCGCTTTTTCGGTGCGCCAAATTTCGTTCAGATCAGAAGCTTTAGCTTCAACTTCACGCAATTCTTCTTGCAAGGTTTCAAGCCTACGACGGCTAGCCTCATCACTTTCTTTCGCTAACGCTTGCTCTTCCAACTTAAGCTGAATAGCACGACGCTCTAATCTATCAAGCGACTCTGGCTTAGAGTCCATCTGCATACGGATACTCGATGCAGCTTCGTCAATTAAATCAATTGCCTTATCGGGCAACTTACGGTCCGACACATAACGGTGCGACATAGTTGCTGCCGCCACAATCGCCGGATCGGTAATTTCAACATGGTGATGCAGCTCATAACGCTCTTTCAGTCCACGCAAGATAGCGATGGTGTCTTCAACGCTTGGCTCATCCACCAGTACTTTTTGGAAACGACGTTCAAGGGCCGCATCCTTTTCAATGTATTGACGATACTCATCGAGCGTCGTTGCGCCGACACAGTGTAAGTCACCGCGCGCTAATGCAGGTTTGAGCATGTTACCCGCATCCATTGCGCCTTCGCCTTTACCCGCGCCGACCATAGTATGTAACTCGTCGATAAAGAGGATGACTTGACCTTCTTCTTGCGCGAGTTCATTAAGTACCGCTTTTAAACGCTCTTCAAACTCACCGCGATATTTAGCGCCCGCTATCAATGAGCCCATATCGAGGGATAAGACACGCTTATTTTTAATGCCCTCAGGAACTTCACCATTAACGATACGCTGGGCAAGTCCTTCAACAATCGCCGTTTTACCCACACCCGGTTCGCCGATAAGGACCGGGTTATTTTTACTGCGACGTTGTAACACTTGGATTGTGCGACGAATCTCTTCATCACGGCCGATCACAGGATCCAATTTACCCTGCTCTGCTCGCTCAGTGAGATCGATAGTAAATTTTTTCAACGCTTGGCGTTGATCTTCCGCATTAGGATCATCCACTTTTTGGCCGCCACGCATCTGTTCAATGGTTTGCTCCATCAACTCTTTGGTCGCGCCGGATTTTTTCAGCGCTTGCGCAAGGGCATCGGTACCTTCTAAGGCCGCAAGCACAAATAACTCGCTAGAGATATATTTGTCTTTACGCTTTTGGGCTAATTTATCGCACAGGTTTAATAACCGTATTAACCCTTGAGATAATTGCACATCGCCGCCAGTACCTTCGACTTGCGGTAAACGCTCGAGCTCTTGGCTCAAAAGCGATCGCAGCGCACTTACGCGAATGCCCGCTTGGGTTAATAACGGATGGATTGAACCTGAATCTTGGTTCAACAATGCCATCATCAAATGCAGTGGTTCAATAAACTGATGATCACGCCCAAGTGCAAGAGACTGGGCATCTGAGATGGCAAGCTGAAATTTATTGGTCATACGATCGAGTCGCATACAGCCTCCTAAAACTCACATAGTAGAGATATACCAATCCACAAGATATCTTGCCAATTTAGTAGCTTTAAATAAGTACCTCTAATGGAAAATTCTAAATAGGAATTGGTGTTACATTTCGTTAGTTAAAAGATGGGGGCTATTTAGCCAATTTCAAGCAGATACTACACAAATAGAGATAAATTTTAGGGATATAAGCTTAAGACTTAAGCCAGATCAACGAAGCCATGCGCCCCGTTACCTTATCACGTCGATAAGAAAAATAATTCGTGTCGGTAACAGTGCAGATATCGGCACTATAAATATGATTTATGCCAAGCAAACTCAAGCGTAATTTAGCTAAACTTACGATGTTGGCAAAACATTTATCACCACTCGGGATAAAACAGGCTGCCGCCTGCGGATGCAAAGCACAGAATGCTTGCTTTACTTCAGCGCCAACTTCAAATTTTTGTGGCCCAATAGCTGGACCTAAATACGCAATTAGCTCATTCATCGGTGAACTAAACTGCGCCGCGGTGGCTTCAATAACGCCATCACACAAACCACGCCAACCGGCATGAGCGGCTGCCACTTCGGTTCCCGCTTGATTACACATTAAAACGGGTAAGCAATCGGCAGTCATTATAGCGCAAACTTGGCTAGCCGTTCGGCTGTAACTAGCATCGGCAATCGGTGTATCCACAGCAGGAGCTAAGCTCAGCGCATCTAAATTAAGCACATGGGTACCATGAACTTGCTCAAGCCAGACAGGATCGGCAGTTAATGCTAATTGCTTGGAAAGTAATTCACGATTAGCCATCACCCGCTCAATCACATCGCCAACATGTAGCCCAAGATTAAGACTATCAAAGGGATGCGTGCTCACACCGCCATGACGATTTGTCATGGCGATGCCGACATTAGCAGGAACGGGCCAATCGTGATGCAACACTTACAAATACTCGATCGGATGCTCGACCGTGTCTTGACGCAGTGCTTTAGTCAGAATCACCATGTCTTCAGGAATTGGCGCTTGCCAGCTCATGATTTCACAGCTCACTGGGTGTGCTAATTCAAGACGTACCGCGTGCAATGCTTGGCGTTTAAAGTTTTTCAGAATATCAAAAAACGCGGGGCTAGCATATTTAGGCGGTTTTGGGCGGCCACCATAGGTAGGATCGCCAACCAACACGTGTCCTATGTATTCCATGTGTACACGAATTTGGTGAGTACGTCCCGACTCCAAACGCAGTCTTAATCGCGTATGGTTGCGGAATTTTTCTGCAACACGATAATGCGTCACCGCAGGTTTACCTGAGTGATGCACTGCCATATGAGTACGTTTCGTTGGATGACGACCAATTGGCTCATCCACAGTACCGCCGCCCGTCATAGTTCCCATCACTATCGCTTCGTATTCACGAGTGATTTCACGGGCCTGCAACGCCGCAACTAAATGCGTTTGTGCTTCAACAGTTTTGGCTACAACCATTAAACCTGTGGTGTCTTTATCAAGACGGTGCACAATACCCGCTCGCGGCACATGCTCAATATCAGGACAATGGTGCAGCAGTGCATTCATCAAGGTGCCATCAGCATTGCCTGCACCTGGGTGAACGACAAGGCCAGCTTGCTTGTTGATCACGATAATATCGTCATCTTCATAGATGATATCAAGATCAATAGCCTGCGCCGCGGCATGCACTTCTTCTTCGAGCGTGGCATCAATGACTATCTGCTGCAGCTCATAAACTTTCTCACGGGGCTTATTAACGACTACGCCGTCAACATAAACTGCATCAGATAGGATCCATTCCTTGATGCGCGTGCGCGAGTAATCTGGGAACAACTCTGCTAGGGCCTGATCTAATCTCAGTCCAGTTTGTGTTGCCGAAATCTCGCTTTTTAGATTAATCTCTTGTGTCATAGGAACCGTATCCCCATTTAGGGGTCAAAAAATGTGTGCTATCTGTTACAATCGGATGTTTTCTATTTTATAGTGAAATGGAAAAATTCTTAACTACAACTTAAAAAGAATTGAATTCAAGTATGTATAAATTTTCCAAAGGCGTTACCTTAGTCCTATTTTCACTAGCGTTATCAGCCTGTAGCAGCAGCCCTGATGATAACGATATTGCCGCCAAAACGTCACCTGATGTACTTTACACTCAGGCAAGAACCTCTATGGAACTTGGCAATTACTCTAAAGCTGTCCGTTCTTTGGAAGCGTTAGACTCGCGCTTCCCCTTCGGACCTCACAAAACTCAAGTCCAGTTAGACCTGATTTATGCTTACTACAAAATGGACGATGTTGCCTCGGGGATTGCGAATATAGACAGATTTATCCGTCTTAATCCTACTCACCCTGATGTCGACTACGTGTTCTATATGCGCGGTTTAGTGAACATGCAAGCAGACAACTACTTGTTCCACGATATGCTTAGTATTGACCGAACCGATCGTGATCCTAAAAATGCTCAAGATGCTTTCAAAGATTTTGATCGTCTTATCAAAACCTATCCTAACAGCAAATATGCCGCAGATGCGCAAAAACGCATGTTAGCGTTAAAGAATCGCTTAGCAAGATATTCAATTCAAGTTGCCGAGTATTACCTCAAGATGAATGCTTGGAGCGCCGCAGCGATTCGAGCACAATCAGTTATGGAAACTTACCCTGGCACCCCTTCAAATGAACGGGCATTAGAAATAATGATAGAAGCTTATGGCGAATTAGGTCAGAGCAAGCTGAAGCAAAACGTGCTCATGGTAATGCAAGCTAACTATCCAAACAATGAAATCTTATCAAACTAATGTAGAAAGCCCCTGTAATAGGGGCTTTTTTTTGCTTTGGATTACAAATAAGTTATTATTTAGGTTTGCTAAGTGCTCAGTCTATATTGAAGTTTGACGATTTTGACATCGACAATAGCCACACAAATGATACTTTCGAGTGAATCTTACTCAACCAAGTCGTTTTTTAGGTTATTTCGTAAAAATCTATTGACTCAAAACCCGAAAAGCCTTTAAATTGCGCCCGTCGCCCGAATAGCTCAGTCGGTAGAGCAGAGGATTGAAAATCCTCGTGTCCCTGGTTCGATTCCGGGTTCGGGCACCATCTTTAAATTGGTTGCTACAGCGGCTAATGTTAGAGAACGGTAATAGGTACAGTGCAGGTGTGGTGGAATTGGTAGACACGCCAGCTTCAGGTGCTGGTGCTCGCAAGGGCGTGGAGGTTCAAGTCCTCTCACCTGTACCAAATTGCAGTTCAACGAAACAAACCATTACGATTTGTTATTCGATATTAAGATTATTCATTCGATGAAATTTCGGATATCCATGCAGATGTGGTGGAATTGGTAGACACGCCAGCTTCAGGTGCTGGTGCTCGCAAGGGCGTGGAGGTTCAAGTCCTCTCATCTGTACCAACAATTAAACCTCGCCAAGCGAGGTTTTTTTGTGCCTGCTTTTTACGTCTACAATAAATTAAGTCCCCTGTTACTTCCCCTTTAAATTTATTAAACCTATCTTTAACTGACTTAGTATTAGCTACTTTACATATTGAAATCAAAGTAACAATACAATCCAGCTGATGTACTAAATCTCCAAGTCAAACACTACTAATATGCCTACACACTTGTTGCCATAACATAGAAAACGACAATAACCATTGATCCAAATCAAATAGATCTTTAAACTTATTAAACATTCATATTATTTGCGCGTTAAGGATTTTCTATGTTGGATAGCCGTACCATCCAAGTTATTAAAAGCACCATTCCCCTATTAGAATCAGCAGGACCTGCACTTACTACGCACTTTTATGAACGTATGTTCAAACATAATCCCGAGTTAAAAGATGTTTTTAACTTAGCGCACCAGCATTCTGGTGGTCAACCTGTCGCCCTTTTTAATGCTGTCGCGGCCTATGCTAAAAATATTGAAAACCTAGCTGTTCTGGCATCAACCGTCGAGCGTATTGCCCAAAAACATACAGGTTTTTTAATTAAGCCTGATCAATATGCCATTGTCGGTAGCCATTTATTAGCCACTCTTAAAGAGTTAGGTGGTGATGCGGTTACAGAAGAAGTATTAGAAGCCTGGGGACAAGCCTATGGGTTTTTAGCTAACATTTTTATTCAGCGTGAGGCGCAAATTTACCAAGCACAAGCAGAACAAGAAGGTGGGTGGACAGGTGAACGTCGCTTTATTATTAGCGCGAAAAATACCGAGTCAGCAGTCATCACCTCCTTCATATTGACTCCTGAAGATGGCAAGCCAGTTAAAGATTTTATTCCTGGCCAATATTTAAGTGTAAAGCTAAAACATCCTAACTTAGCCAATGAAGAAATTCGTCAGTATTCGCTGTCCGATGCCCCTAATGGCAGCCATTATCGCATCAGTGTAAAACGTGAAATCGGTGGCCAAGTGTCTAATCTGCTTCACGATGTATTACAAGCCGGTGACAAAGTTATGGTCATGCCACCCGCTGGAGATTTCATGCTTGAAGTGACACCTGAAATGCCAGTGGTATTAATTTCTGCTGGTGTAGGCCAAACTCCAATGAAAAGTATGCTAAATCAGCTACTCAAGCAGCAACATCCAAGCGATATCACTTGGTTGCATGCCTGCGAGCAAGGTCCTGTACACGGTTTTAAAGAGGCAATTCATGCCAAGCGCAAGCAGTATACCAATCTAACTAGCCATGTCTGGTATCGTGAGCCGACTTCAACTGATGTGTTAGGTGAAGACTATGATTTTGAAGGACAAATGGAATTAAGCAAAGTAGCCGAGCAACTGGTTCCTAATGCACGTTATTATTTCTGTGGCCCAATTGGATTCATGTCTGCTATCAAACAGCAATTACTCGCGCTCGGTGTGACAATTGAAAACATGCACTATGAAGTATTTGGCCCACACGCCGATCTGTAAGGCATGCTAAGGGCTTGAGGGAATGAACTCTCAAGCCCGCTTTTATGCTTAGCATGGCAGAGATGACGCTATATGTGTCTCATACGTTGAACTATCAGTTTTCAGCGGATACAAGCCACTTCTGAAGCAGTCAATACACGGCTCTCACCCGGCGCTAGCGTGTCATCCAACACAATGTCGCCTATCGATAATCGATGTAGGCCAACGACTGGATTGCGAAATCGTCCAAACATCCGCTTAATTTGATGGTACTTACCTTCCTTTAAAGTCACTTCAGCAACATGATCAGCAAGGATCACCAATTTAGCAGGCTGAGTCATTATATCTTCAAAGCTGAAATACATGCCTTCGGCAAATGCGGCTATATATTCTTCAGTTAATGGATTAGCTAAGGTGACGCGATACACTTTATCAACCTTATGCGTCGGTGACATTAGTGCATCAGACCAGCGGCTGTCATTGGTAAGTAATAATAAACCCGAAGAATTTAAATCTAGTCTACCCGCGATATGCAACTCATCACGGGCTTCGCAATCGAGCAAATCAATCACAGTTTTATGCTGAGTATCTTTGGTGGCGCTCACTACACCAATCGGCTTATGCAACATCCAATAAACCGGCGTGTTGGCTTGCAGTATTTGATCGCCAAGTTGAATATGCGAAAACTCATCCACTTGCATATCCATGTCTTTGACGATTAATCCGTCGATACTGACGTTACCTGACAGCAGTAGTTCACGTACCGCTTTACGGTGCGTTTGTAACTGGGTACAAAGATAACGATCAAGCCGGCCGCGCTTAGATTGCATAACACCACAAATGACGAAATATGAATGGGATGGCTATTCTATCAGGATGAACGTTGCGCTCATAGCGAGCCATTACCGCTCTATATAACGAAGGTTTTCGGGACGAAATTGGATCCCTGTCGCTACAATTTGTTAAGATAGGGACTTAATTCATCTTATTATGAGTGGTTGCCGCATCAAAAACTTATCTGCAAATCCCGTTATACAATGTTCGAATCTGCTACTTTTAGCCTTATTTTTAGTGACGCTTGCAAGCTCTTTTTTCGCTCAAGCGAATGATACAGCTAGTCCGTCCGCGGTCTCAACACCTTCCGCCATACATGATAAACCATTGATCGAGCGTTACGTCCTCGATGAGCTTAAATTACTTAGGCACGATCAGCAGGATCTCGAACGACGCCTCACGATTGATATTACCGACCGTGAAATGGCAGTTGCTAATGCGTCGATGAATTACGCCAATGTCACTGTGACTTACTTCTTCTACATCATTGCGGGGGTCGCCTCTTTAGTTGCTTTTATCGGCTGGCAATCCCTGCGGGAAATCAAAACCCATACCGCAAAATTAGCGGCTAATCAGCTACAAAGTATTGCAGAGCAATACGAAAATAAATTTAAAGCATTAGAGCAAGACCTTAAGCGTAAGAGTCGTACTATCACAGACAATAATCGTGAGATTGAGATTATTAATGAAATCCATAATCTCTGGCTACGCGCCCAAAGCGCACAAACCCCAGAACAAAAGATTGAAGTCTATGATGAAATTCTCACGATCCGCCCAGGGGATTTAGAGGCGCTGACCTACAAGGCTGATGCGGCCATGGAAATGCGCGAGTTTAACTGGGCACAAAGCCTATGTAATCGCGTATTAGAAGTTGACCCGACTAACGCCCACGCGTTTTACCAAAGAGCCTGCGCTTTTGCCTGTTTAGGCGTAGAAGAAAGAGCGATTTCTGATTTAGAGCGCGCTATCGATAACAGCGCTTCGTTTAAAGAGCTGGCTTTAGATGAGGCTGATTTTTCACAACTTAAAGGGCATCAACGTTTCGATACGTTATTGGCTTATCACGAACCTTAGAGACAAGAATATTGATAGCGGTTCTATAGTCATTTGGTACACTATCTGAGCCATTCTTTGACTCAGTTATCAACTCTGCGATGTTTTATCCGATAGATAAAGCATCACAGAGGTGCAGCCTAAAGTCACTCTAGAGTGATAACTTCAATCTTATATGCACAGCGGCGCGCGCCTTCGATGATATGTTCTTCACGGCTCACCACGGCAATATCGGCGAATAGCTGCTGAAAAAGTTGTAATTCTGAACGGCAAAAATTTAAACATTTAGTGGCTGCAGCGCAGATAGGACAATGATTTTCGAGTAAAAAATATATGCCACCTATTTGCTCCATCGTCGCCATATAGCCTTCGTTTGAACGCAACTGCACAAGTATAGCCAAACGAGTAGGAATATCTGTCGCCCCTACCATCGCGGCACTATATTGGATTAACGCACTTTGCTCCCGATGGTCAATTAACTTGTCTAAGCCTTGATCGCCAAAAATCATTCTCACCGAATCAATTAGCTGTACCGTCAACTCTTCATGGCGATCAGCAAAGTGAACACGGCTTTGCTCAGTCAAAGCCCAATATCGCGTTGGCCGACCACGCCCCTCAACTCTATCTTCGATGTCAACATCGTCTGCGTCTTCCAATGCCTGAAGATGTTGACGCACGCCCATAGTCGTTAACGCCAATTCCTCCGCTAAGGTTTTAGCGGTAAGCGGACCATGCAACTTGAGCAATTGAATAATCTTATCAGTGGTTTTCATCTGTTATCTCCGATGTTAGCCAGCGCATTATCTCCGATCCAATACCGCTTTAACAGATTAAATAAACTTTTTTATTTACTTTATCCTTTACAAGATTAAGTAAAGTAATTACCTTATAAATAATTTATAAACAAATAGGTTTACTTAATGAAATTACTCATTATCAGCACCAGCCAAAGACCCAACTCCCAAAGTGCTAAAGTCGGTCGTTACATTGCCGAAAGCAGTTTCTCATCTCCCCATGCTATGGGTTACGCCAGCATACATCACTTAGAGTTATGCCAATTTAACCTACCATTTTGGGATGGAGAGGAAGACAACAAAGGGGAGCACTGGCCCGAAATAGAGCAAAGAGTCGATGAAGCCGATGCGCTGGTACTTATCACCCCTGAATGGGGCGGCATGGCATCGCCACTACTGAAGAACTTTTTATTGATGTGTACTCGCGAAGAAACAGCTCATAAACCGGTACTGTTAATCTCAGTATCGAACGGGATTGGCGGTACCTATCCCATCGTTGAAGTGAAGATGAATGCATTCAAAAACAATAAATTAGTGCCCATTCCCGATCACTTGATCATCCGCAATGTCAGCCATGTACTCAATGCCATTCCCGAGGGAACCCACGATATCGCACTCAGGGAAAGAGTGCAGTACAGCTTGTATATGCTACATCAATACGCCCAAGCATTAGCGCCCATTCGTCAACAACATGCAGGACAAGCGTACCCAAAGCAGCAAGAATACTGTTACGGTATGTAAGCGGCTTGAGATTTTAACCACCAGCAACAGACTAAAATCATTACAAGGAACGCATTATGATTCATTTAGAGCATATCAACTTAGTGGTAGACGACATCCCCGCAGCACTGCGCTTTTATCAAGCGGCTTTTCCCCACTGGCGTGTTCGCGGTGGCGATAAGGGCACTTGGTACGGCAAACCTCGTAATTGGATTCATTTTGGTGATGATTATCAATATATTGCTTTTAGTGATAATGGTGAGGGAGAAAACCGAGATTTAACTGGCCATCAAATTGGACTGGCGCATTTTGCCTTTGTGACCGACAACTTAGATGCTGTGATAGCAAGATTGACCCAAGCAGGATTCCCGATTGCCAAAGATGGCATGGAAGATCCGTATCGACGCAACATTTACTTCTTCGATGCCCATGGCTTTGAAGTCGAGTTTGTCGAGTATCTGAGTGACATGCCTACCGAGCGAAACCGATATTAAAGCCGCATCGTTATGTAGGTTTAATCGCGGTGGTTATGACGGTATTGTCATTCAATACCATCATAACCTGAGTAAGTAGCCTGCGCGCTACTCATTTCGCTCCGATTGCTGCTGTGCGACAATCTCTGAATCTTTTTGAGCATAAAAGTGGATCCTAAACTCGGTATCATCGGTCATCAGCTCGACTTTATGCCAATACTCAGGCGGTGAAATAGCCGTTTCTCCGGCATTAATGACGATTTGTTTGTCTAACTCGCCTCTCCTGTCTGTAAAGCCGTAAAACGTCAGTTGGCCGGCCAACACTTGGATTTGACCATACACGCCAGCCTTAGTATTGTGCATATGCAGCAACATTTTAGGGACACTATCATGGGAGAAAATGGGCGTTGATTTATAATTAACAAAATCTTTAGGAATTAAGGTCATAATACGACTACGCTCCTTGAATAAATGGTTGAGAATTTAATAAATCTGACGACACACTCACTATAACGGTTACCGTATTGCTGTCCAACCCAATTGCCTAATTGCAAAGGTATTAAGTGGTAAAATCCCCATCATTCTCAAGCGTCTAGTTACTTTGTCGTTGGTAATCGCTACACTAGCCTTAAGCTTGACCTCAATTAGATGACATTATGCCAACGCCTTATTCCTATTCGACGACCTATATTTTAGATAAAGCTCATTTTGAAGAATGCTATAGTCAATCTGTCATTCCTGATCCCACACTCAAACCTTATTACAAAGCCATTGGATTATTTCTAATAGGTATTGCACTTATTTTCAGCGGTATTAGTTTGTATTTAGCTTACTTTTTTGTTGGATTAGGTGTTATCGAAGCGCTCAATGTGAAGTATCACAAGGCTTGGTGGTTAATGCGCCAGATGATGAGTAAAGCGGCCAGTAATGAGGTGATGCTTACGATTGATGAGTTAGGTATCCACACTCAATCGATGTCAGTGACCAGCCAAATTTTGTGGACTGATGTGTACCGGATTAAAGAAACCGAAAAAGGCTTTTTGATCACCCACAAAGCGGGTACTAGTTATGTTTCTTTCCGTAGTTTAGATGAGGCGACAGTGACCTATATTAAAACTAAAATCTAATGTTGCTAAAAAAAATCTAAATAAAAGGCTGATCCATATCAGCCTTTTTTACAGCCACACATGCGCTTAAGGGTTACTGCTTTAATTCACCAATCGGTAAAATAGTGCGGCCGTACTCATTATTAAGTACCTGCGCCATCGCAAAATAAATCGCACTCGCACCGCAGATAATGCCTTCAAAGCCCGCAATAGTGCCGATTAAGACATTGCCGGTAAAATCACGTGCTGCGAGCAAGAAAAATAAGAGAGTCAACGAAGCAAAAACAAACTGTTTAGCTCTGGAGTAACGCAAAGACCCCACAAACATAAATGCAGTGAATATGCCCCATAACGTTAAATACCAACCCATAAAATACGTTGGACTCGCCGCAATACCCGTATTAGGCATCAGAATTAACCCCACTAGCGTTAACCAAAACAAACCGTATGAGGTAAATGCCGTTGTCCCAAACGTGTCGCCTCGCATAAAACACATAATGCCTACAATAATTTGACCAATACCACCGTAGAAAATACCCATGGCTAAGATCATCGAATCAATAGGGAAATAACCCGCGTTATGGATATTTAATAAAATCGTTGTCATACCAAAGCCCATCAAACCTAATGGTGCTGGATTAGCCAATTTTGCAGACACTGTATTCCCCTACAAGATAAATAATTCGATAAAAATCAATAGTGTTTACTATTTTACTTTCTATTCTCGCCTCTGCGAGAGCGGCGCATTCTAGAGAATAACAATGCTTTTAGCAAAAAAATTACTGAAAGCAAATAATTTATATTAAAAACATATTATAAACATGTACTTATACATTTAAAAATAAAAAAATAAACATTTATATAAATAGTCTAAAAATAAATCCTTTTCAATTCAAAACACTAAAATATAAACTGCCTGAATACTGCTTTACATCTCACTTTAACCCAATAATTGTAACCAGCGCATAATTCAGCTAAAACGGCTCGGGAATCATCAACAGAAACAAGGGTGAAAACCGCTAAAATTATGCTTTTCATCGCAAATTAACTATTAAGGTGATGAAAGTGGCACTTTTTGAAAAAACCATAGCAATGGTCGATATAGGATTAACGCCGATTTATGGCGATAATTTTAGTAGGATGATTCTGAAATATGATTTTTGTTGCATGGGGGCGTTAAGTAACAAGTTTGGCGCCACTAACAGCACAAACAAGTGAGTAACGATATAAAACTCAGTAAACTTGAATCCCGTTAAGATGGCTAAATCGTTCCACTGACTTGCAGCTGTTCTTGACGTGTATCAGGTGAAAAGCTGAAAAAATATCTGTACTCAAAAGGTTAAAATTATTTATATCAAAAACAGAATAGCAGTGATAAATTGCTGTTGTTAGCACAGTAGTATTAGGAGAATGCTTCTTAATCTGTGATTAACAATACATCACTAAAGGAAATAAAATGAAGAAGTTATCAGCTGTTTTTACCTTGTTAGCATTAGTTAGTGTGACTTCGTTTGCTGACGATTCAACTTTACCGCCTGCACCCGCAGCCGATGTAGCTCAGCTGAAAGAAGTGTGCCAACAGATGGCCTCTGAAGATCAAGTAGAGAATGCCGAGCTTAAACAATATGTGTTGGATTGTGTAAACGATCAACTCACTGAAATAGGCTACAAATCGGTCACTGAGGTCAATTAATTTTCATTTAAATCTCAGATATTACCGTAACAATTACGTTCTCAGCCTCATCCAATGCCATTCGCATCCGCATCCGCGAATGGCATTATTATTCACAATTAAAACAGTCACTTAGTTATAGCTTTATTAGTGATTGTGACATACATAAACGACCAGTTTAAGTATTGATGTTTAACCATAAGAATCTGCCCAATAGAGCTTTTTGCATTACGAGTGCTGCATTGTGGTTTCTAAGTTCTACAAATCTACTATTTATATGATAACTGTATCATTTTGCATCCACGCCGATGAAACCGCTGTTGAATTTTGTGTAAAATGCTACTCTGTTTTTCTGTACAGGTAACAGCAGCCTTTAATCATAAAATCATGTATCGGATCCTATTTATCCTCATTGCCAGCTTAAGTATTTTGCCTTCAATTGGAATGGCGAAACAAACTTGCGCACCTGAAAGTCAATGCATTGAGATGGACGACTGGGACTTAGGTGTGGCTATTGGCTGGGGACAAAAATCTAATCCACTAAAAGATTTCAACGATATACCTCTATTTTTTATTCCAACCATAGCCTATTACGGTAAAAACTGGTTCTTTGATAATGGTAATTTAGGTTATACCTTAGCCGAGCAAGAAAGCTTTACTATCAATCTAGTGACCAGTTATAGCTTAGATAGAGCCTATTTTTATCGTTGGGATCCATCGAATGTTTTTTTAGAGCGTAGTAGTCAGATGCCCACTAAAACAACGACAAATTTAGCATTAACCACAGAACCCGAAGCAGAGTTTAATACGTTAGAAACGCGAAATTTCACTATGTTTGGCGGCGCTGAAGCCTTTATCTATACACGACTGGGGATTATTCGCTTAGCGTACACCCACGATATGTTTAATGTTCACCAAGGTTCTGAAGCCCAAATAAAGTGGAGCAATGGCTGGGAGGTCGATCGTTTCATTTTTGAATTTGCATTAATATTTGATTGGAAGAGCCAAGCTGTGGTGGATTATTATTACGGCGTTAGACCCAGTGAAAACGCCTACTGGAGCGAACAGTATCAAGCTAAATCGGGTTGGAATAAAGGTGCAGAAATAACAACGCGTTATGTATTAACTGACAACTGGGATCTGCTGTTGGCAGTTCGTTATACTCAAATTGCCGATGAAATTGCCGCCAGCCCCTTGTTAATACAAGACTACAGCCGCACCTATTTTATCGGTGCGGCTTATAGGTTTTAATATTAGTGACGCTGTCTCAGTTAAGCTGGCTATGCTTTATCGGTTTAAGCCTCAGCTTAGTAAGCCCACATTCTGTGCAAGCTAATAGTCGCGATTCGGCACTCAAACTGACACCTGAGATTTGTATCACCAGTTCTGATAATCAAGCCTGTGACATCGATATAGAACTACATTGGACACTGGCTACAGATGAGCTTATCTGTATTTTATCTAACAATATTGCCTATCCAAAGTGGTGCAGTGATTCCGTTTTAACCAAGACTTTACGCATGAAAATCCATACCTTAACGGACATTGAATTTATCATGGTGACTAAAGACAGCAACCAAACGTTGGCAAGTGCCAAACTTAAAATCACTTCTGCAGCACAACCTCAGGTTCGCAGACGTTATCGCAACCCTTGGAGTTTATTTTAATGACCAGCCCACTATCGAATCACAGAGTGTTATTGGTTGAAGATGACGTTCGTCTCGCAAATCTGATTGTAGATTACCTAAAGTCCCATGGTATGCATGTTGAAGTTGAACGCCGTGGTGACACGGTATTAACGCGATTAATCAATTACAAGCCGGATATCATACTGTTAGATATTATGCTGCCCGGTATGGATGGCCTCACATTATGTGAAAAACTGCCCGATTATTTCGCCGGCCCTATCCTACTGATGAGCGCGTTAGGTTCAACCGAAGATCAAATCAAAGGCTTAGAACTCGGTGCCGATGACTATGTGGTTAAACCCGTCGATCCCGCCTTATTAGTGGCGCGAATTAACAACTTACTACGCCGTCAAAATCAGCCGCCGCAGGCAGAATCACACTGTTTAACCTTTGGTAAACTGAGTATCGACCCACATACCCATGCAATTCGCCTTAACGAAACTGAAGTCGATCTTACCAGTCACGAATTCGAGTTACTGTGGCTACTTGCTTCACAAGCAGGCCAAGTGCTGAGCCGTCAGTACATCTATCAATTACTCCTCAATATTGATTTTGATGGTAAAGATAGAAAAATCGATGTGCGTATTTCTAGATTACGTAAAAAACTCAACGATAATATTGAGACACCGTTCAGAATTAAAACCGTTTGGGGACAAGGCTATCTGTTTGCTCCTGAAGCTTGGAATAACTAAGTAAAAATCCAGTGAAACGTCTCTTTATTAGTTTATATCTGTTACTCAGCCTCAGCGTGCTTGGGATTGGCTGGACACTCGACAGCCTGTGGCAGAAAAATGTCGATGATAATAATGCCCTCGATGCGCCACTAGTCGCATTGGCGCAATTATTAGCAGAGCTCCCTGCCGATACTCGTCAACGATATTTGGAGGCGATCCCAGCCAATCCTGTAATGCCACTACAATTACTCAATGCCGATCAAGTTGCGCTGCTGGACAATCAAGCCTTGAGTACCAGTAAAGTGTTCACCACCACTAACAACAATAGCCTGCTGCAATTTATTCGAGTCGGCGATCAAGTCTTAATGGCGGGGCCGCTGGATATCGATCCTAGGGCAAACCTTCGCAGCCTATTCACGCTGTTCTTTTATTTATCACTCGCCCTTGTGGCACTAATTTGGGTCGGTCCACTATCACGGGATTTGAGCATACTACGTAAGGCGACCAAAGAGTTTGGTGAAGCCAAATGGGACACCCGCATTACCCTGTCAAATCGCTCTCAAGTTAAGCCCTTAGCCAATACGTTTAACGAAATGGCACGGCATATCAGCGCCTTAATCGAGAATCAAAAACACCTGTCAAATGCAGTCTCTCATGAGATCCGCACACCGCTGGCTAGGCTTAAATTCGCCCTTGCGTTAATTCCCATGTATTGTGAGCCTGATTCAGACGCACAAAAGCGACAAAAATTTCTCGATGAGATGCAGCTCGATATCAAAGAGATTGAAGATTTACTGCAAGAACTTCTAACCTATGCCAGTTTAGAATCCCAGCGAGAAGGGATCCAATTAGATGAGTACGATTTAATTCAGCTAATTAATCAAATCATTAAGCGTTTAGAAAGCTTAAGTCCAATCCCTATCGTGCTCAAGGCTACAATCGATAAACTGCCACTACTAGGTGAACCTGCATTAATCGAGCGTACACTGCAAAATTTACTGACCAATGCGCAGCGCTTTGCCCGCACAGCAATCATCATAGAAGTTAAACAAACTCAGCACAGGGTGAGTTTAAGTGTGAGCAACGATGGAGAACCCATCCCTGCGGTGGATTTACCTAAAGTGTTCGAGCCATTTTATCGCAGCCAATCGGTGCAAAATGGTAATAAAGGACATGGTTTAGGACTTGCTATAATCAAACGTATCATGCAGCGACACCAAGGAAATGTTAGTGTCACGAGCGATCCACACCAGACATGTTTTAGCCTCGATTGGCCAAAAAAGCGCCAGCTGTAACCCCTCTTTTAGCAGTATATGACGATTAAGCTATCTGCCACGCGTTTAATCTAGCTCAAAGCCACCAAAATCCAGCGAGGCTTCTGGCTCAGGGTCGAAATTCAGTTGTGGGTTTAATTCGGCCCTTTCTCGCTCAAGTTGGGTTTGCCGTTCTTTGATTATCGCTAACTGGCGACGGCGTTTACGCTGGGTACACAAGCGAATCACATCGTACTTTTGCGCAGCTGAAAACCTTAACCAATTAAATCTTTCGTCACGGCTTCGCAGGCAACCATTACAGTAACCGCGCACATCGGTTTGGCACACACCGATACAAGGACTAGGGATTTCAAAAAAGGCTAACTGTTCCATAACCTGCTGCAATTTCTCTCAAGCACCAACGCCTATTAAATAACGTCGCTGCCTGATGGTAAAAGGGATGTAAATACAACACTCTTATCTTAAAGTACTTGCAGAAACGACTATAATCAAGGCACATTGAACAGAGTTTGTACAACATGGAGCACTCTTATGGGATACCGTTACTTTGCCAGCCTGCTAGTTGCCGTTGCCTTATTAAGCGCTTGCAGCAGTAAACCAAAAAATGATTACGATCTTAATTACGATTTCAGCGCACTGCATAGCTTTGCACAACTCACACCGCAGAAAACGGACGATCCATTAAGCGCCCAACGCATTCAAATTGAAATAAGTCATCAATTGACTCAAAAAGGTTTTACCGAAAACACTCAAGTACCCGACTTTAATGTCTCCTACGCCCTACTAACCCAAGATAAACCTAAGGACTCAGGCCTTTCAATCGGCTTAGGTACGGGTACGTTTGGGGGCTCAGGAGGTATAGGAATAGGCACCAGCGTTGGCGTACCACTGGGGAGTGATACTGCAAAAATCCAAACTATTCAGATTGATATTATCGACCCTAAAACCAAAGCACTAATTTGGCGTGGCAGCGACAGTTTTAATTTTGATTCTGGCGGAGATCAAAAAGCCCAAGATACCGCTAAGGCGGTTAGCCGGATTTTAGCGCAGTTTCCACCGCAAAAATAATCGTAAATGGGGGGCAATAAAAATGGGCGAATATCGCCCATTTTTATTGATAAAGCATTCGTATCGCCCGAAGCCTTCGAACGCAGATTCAGGAAAAAAGCCCTGATGAGAGGTAACGATCCCCCCGATCACAGACTATCGCCACCACCACTGAACCCGGATATTGTTTGGCAATCTTCAGTGCAGCAAACACGGCGCCGCCAGAGCTTACTCCAGCACAAATCCCTTCTTCTCGGGCTAAGATTCTAGTCATATCTTTTGCATCTTGCTCTTCAATATCCACCACGACATCAACGCGGGATGCATCAAAAATTTCGGGTAAGTACGCCTGTGGCCAGCGGCGGATCCCAGGAATAGCACTGCCATCGGCAGGCTGAAGACCAATAATAGTGATGTCGGCATTACAGCTTTTAAGGTATTTAGACACCCCCATAATGGTGCCTGTTGTGCCCATGCTAGACACAAAATGAGTGATTTTACCTTGGCTCTGTTGCCAAATTTCAGGGCCTGTAGTAAGAAAATGCGCATTAGCATTATCTTGATTATTAAATTGATCCAGTACCTTACCTTTGCCTGCAGTTTGTAACTGCAGCGCTAAATCCCGTGCGGTCTCCATGTTATCCACCAGCATGAGCTCTGCACCATAGGCTTGCATCGCATCTTTACGTTCCTGAGTCGAGTTTTGCGGCATAATCAGGATCATCTTGTACCCTTTAATGGCCGCCACCATCGCTAGTGCGATCCCTGTATTACCACTCGTCGCCTCGATGAGCGTATCACCTGGGCTTATCTCTTGGCGCCGCTCGGCCTGAATAATCATATTAAGTGCTGCGCGATCCTTGACTGAACCCGCCGGATTATTCCCTTCCAACTTTAACAGCACGGTGGAATCACCACAGTTAAGCCGTTGCAAGCGAACGAGTGGAGTTTGTCCAATACAGGCTTCAATGGTTGGAAAGTCAGACACTAGGGTTACCCTTTACTTGATAAGAATAGCTAAGCGATAGCCTATTCTAAGGGGGTTACCACGAACAAACACGCTGAATATTACTTATGGCATACAATAAATCGCTCATAGTTATTCAAAAAAGTTCTATACAACTGACTTCTTATAAACAATTACTTCTATTAATCTATAGGTAACAACGCTGACAAAGTCGCCAGTCCAAGGAGTTTAAAATGCCCGTAAAATTGATAAAGGCCCTATTAGGAACCCTCTTTCTGGGAACGTCACTCAATGTGGCTGCCGCTGATCAAACATTGCTTAATTCCTCATACGATATTGCGCGGGAATTATTCAGTGCCTATAACCCTGTTTTTGCTAAACATTGGCAAGAAAAAACCGGTAAAACTGTCGAGATTAAACAATCTCATGCGGGATCTTCGGCGCAGGCACGCTCTATTTTGCAGGGTTTGCCAGCAGATGTGGTGACGTTTAACCAAGTGACAGACGTACAGGTACTATACGAGCGCGGTAAATTGATCCCAGAAAACTGGCAAAAATTGCTACCTAATGACAGTTCACCTTACTACTCCACCATTGCATTTTTGGTACGTAAAGGTAACCCGAAACAAATCAGTGACTGGGGTGATTTAGCTAAAGATGACGTTAAACTGGTATTCCCTAACCCAAAAACCTCTGGTAATGCCCGCTACACTTATTTAGGCGCATTAGGTTATGCCCAGAAAAGCTTTGGCAAGGAGAATCAAGTTGAACAGGATCAATTCCTGAAACAATTTCTTGGTAATGTGGCTGTATTTGATACTGGCGGTCGGGGTGCAACCACCTCTTTTGTAGAGCGTAATATCGGTGATGTATTGATTACCTTTGAATCAGAAGTGAACAATATCCGCCAGCAGTATGGTGCCGACAATTACCAGGTCATAGTGCCAAAAACATCGATTCTGGCTGAATTTCCTGTCGCCGTTGTTGAGAAGAATGCTAAGCGAAATGGCACTCTTGAGCTTTCAACGGAATATTTACAGTATCTCTACAGTGAAGAAGCACAACGCTTATTGGCAGGATTCAACTATCGTGTGCACAACGAAACAGTGAAGGCCGAGTTCACGAAGCAGTTCCCTACGGTTGACCTACTAACCGTCGAGCAAATCATCGGTGGTTGGGATAATGCCATGAAAACGCAGTTTGGTAACGGTGCAAAACTTGATCAGTTACTCAAGCGCTAATTCCAAGCTGATGTTATAAAAGGTTAATGGTTTAACCCGGGCAAAGTCCCGGGTTAAAACGCTTTATGGTATTTAGCCGTCATTGTTGCCAGCGTGAAAATAGCTTTGATTGTCTAACTCAGACAACACATAACTGACGATAAATAAATTGTATTAGTTTTAACTCAATTAACCTGATCGGGTGATTATTCTGTGATTTTTAATAACGGGCGTTTACGCCATAAGCGGGTTCTACCAGGTTTCAGCATCAGCTTAGGTGTCTCCCTACTGTTTGTCAGCCTGATCCTATTATTGCCGATTTCTGGGCTTATCATGCAGACCAGTTCAATGAGCTGGTCTGAATACTGGGGCGTGATTTCCGATCCCAGAGTCGTGGCCAGTTACCGCGTCACCATTTTTTCGGCGCTTGCTGCATCAGTCTTTAACTGCCTTTTCGGGTTATTGCTCGCATGGGTGCTGGTGCGTTATGAATTTCCGGGTAAACGCATAGTTGATGCATTAGTAGATTTACCCTTTGCATTACCGACCGCCGTTGCAGGTATCACCTTAGCCACCCTTTATGCCGAAAATGGCCAAATTGGTAGTCTACTTGCCGAGTTTGGAATAAAAGTTGCCTACACCCCTTTAGGCATAGTGGTGGCGATGATTTTCACTAGCATTCCCTTTGTGGTGCGAACAGTACAACCGGTACTGGAAGAATTGTCACATGATGAGGAAGAAGCGGGCATGACCCTTGGCGCCTCAGATCGCGCAGTATTCTGGCACATTATTTTGCCATCCTTATGGCCAGCATTAATGATGGGAACCGCACTGTCTTTTACCCGTAGTTTGGGTGAGTTTGGCGCAGTTATTTTTATCGCCGGTAATATGCCCTATATCAGCGAAATCACTTCGTTAATGATTTTTGTCCGCTTACAAGAGTTTGATTTTGCAGGTGCCAGCGCCATTGCTTCGGTAGTTTTACTAACTTCGTTACTGTTATTACTGCTAATAAACCTGTGGCAGGCGCGTTATCTGCGCCGTATTCATGGACGTTAAGGAGCGAATATGAACTCATTTAAACCCTTAAGAGTCGGTGAAGCGCCCCTTATAAAATGGAGCCTAATTACGCTTGCCGTACTATTGGCCTTACTGTTCCTGCTATTACCGATAGTGAGTATTTTTCAACAAGCGCTGGTCGGCGGCTGGCAACGTTATATTGAGCACCTAAGTCAGCCAGATTCGCTACACGCAATTGGTTTGACACTGATGGTAGCCGCACTAACTGTGCCCATCAATTTAGTGTTCGGTATCATGCTGGCGTGGAGTGTCACGCGGTTTGAGTTTCCGGGCCGCAAGTTACTTATCACACTCATCGATATCCCGTTTGCGGTATCGCCTGTCGTCGCAGGTCTACTCTACTTATTGCTCTACGGCAGCAGCGGTTGGCTGGGCGAATGGTTATATGAGCGCGATCTGCAAGTCATGTTTGCATGGCCGGGAATACTGTTAGTGACCATTTTTGTCACATGCCCCTTTGTTGCCAGAGAACTTATTCCATTAATGCAACAACAGGGCGCCTCGGAAGAAGAAGCCGCCGTGATCCTCGGAGCATCATGGTGGCAACTATTTCGCCGCGTGACATTTCCTAATATCAAATGGGCGCTGATTTACGGTGTAATCCTCACCAATGCCAGAGCCGTTGGGGAATTTGGTGCGGTTGCGGTTGTATCAGGTAACATTCGCGGTGAAACCAACACCTTACCTTTGCATGTGCAATTATTGTACGAAGATTATCAGGCAGAGGCCGCCTTCGCGAGCGCGTCATTACTGGCCTTAATTGCCCTATTGACCCTAATGCTAAAAGCCGTAGTTGAATGGCGACAACAACGCAGTTTAACCGCCAATGACAATAAAGAGCAGAGTCCATTATGAGTATTCGACTGACTAATATTTCCAAGACGTTTGGCCAGTTTCAGGCGCTTTCCCCACTAAATCTTGATATTCAAGAAGGGGAAATGATTGGCCTACTGGGACCGTCAGGTTCGGGTAAAACTACGTTACTGCGGATTATTGCAGGTCTTGAAGGCGCTGATAGCGGCAGCATTCATTTCGGTGACAGAGAGGTAACCCAAGTGCATGTGCGTGAAAGACGAGTGGGGTTTGTATTTCAAAACTACGCACTATTTCGCCATATGACGGTAGCGGATAACGTCGCCTTTGGACTCGAAGTCATGCCTAAAAAACAAAGACTTCCAGCGGCAGATATTCGTAAACGAGTGGCACAACTGTTAGAAACGGTACAACTAGGCCATCTCGCTAATCGCTATTCTGAGCAACTATCAGGTGGACAAAAACAGCGGATTGCTTTGGCCCGCGCATTAGCAACGCAACCCGAAGTGCTGCTACTCGATGAACCCTTTGGTGCCTTAGATGCCAAAGTGCGCAAAGAACTACGCCGCTGGTTACGCAGCCTGCACGATGAACTAAAATTCACCAGTGTGTTTGTGACCCACGATCAGGATGAAGCGCTTGAACTCTCTGACAGAGTGGTCGTGATGAGTAATGGTCATATAGAGCAAATTAATACGCCTGCAGAACTATACTCGCACCCCAATAGTCGCTTTGTGTTTGATTTTCTGGGTAACGTCAATGTGTTTGAAGCCAGTTGGCAACAAAATCGTTGGCAAAATGGCCAAGCATTTTTGGTGCCTCCAGCGCAGCAGACATTGCAGCAAGATGGCGCACTTTATGTCCGTAGTCACGAATTGACGCTGTCAGACAAACCGAATAGTCAGGCCAACTTGCCGTTTGATATTGTTGCTATAACACCAGTAGGCGCCGAAGTGAGAGTGGAATTAGCACCACACGGCTGGCATAGCAAAGAACTATGGGAGGCTAAATTCACCCAACATCATCTGCAGGAGCTCGGGCTGCAAAAAGGCGGTTTGGTATACGCCACGCCAAGAACAGGTTACTTCTTTGGTGCAAAGGGCGACAGTTCACCGACCCGTCTAAGCTGGCCATTCCTGACACCAGGCAGCCTCGCCTTTGATATCTAAATTTTTATATTGGCAGGAATAGACAATAATGTTGGCGTGCCACAGGATCGTGATATCGCCAAAGCCGTTAGCTAGACGTTGGCGTTGTTGCCACAGAAGAAATAATTGACCAATCATATATGGGCATGAACTCACCCACCCATGATTTGTACATAATGTAGAGAACAGAACTCGAGACAAAAACGTTTTAGCTATGCAACCATAATCAGATTGCGATAAATATTAAGAATTAACGTTTAAGTTCGGCTGCGGGCGCAAAACGACACGCCCGCTATAACCACTTCTTAGCTTATAGAATAAATAGTCGCGATCATCACTCCACTTAACTATTGAACCTTATTCAGCGGAGGAGCTTTCCATGTACCGTCGAGCGCCTCAATTTTTGGCCAATAAATTCGCATAGGGATCCAGAACGGTCCATCGGGTGCCGGTAGCCAGTTAGCCTCTTTATCCTTACCTGGGGAGTCCTTCTGAACATAAATAGTCAAGCCACCGTCAGCATCCTTTTTGAGTTCAGGGAGCATTGGCGAGTTGATTAAATAACGATTAATAGGATTTGCAACCATCAAGCTCTCAGGTAGGTTGTACATAGTCACTGACCAAAACGCATTCACTGGAGGGTATTGTCCAGGCTCGAAGCGCAAAGTGTAGTCATGTTTTGATGCATCCAAGGGCTGACCATCAGCATCCTCTCTGTAGAGTGGATAGATCGCGTCATCCTTAGAGTTGCCGTAAATACCAAGCACCGCACCAGCAAAGCGGTAGAGATAATTATTTTTGAGTACTTCTCGTGTACCGAAGAGGTCTGCGGTAGTCACCTTGCCGGAGGCAATGTCAGTCTTTTCCAAATTATCCAGAGCTTTCCAGCCATCGACGATACCGTCCGCAAATGCCTGCTTCATTTCAGGTGACAGTGACTCAAAATTAATTCGTTTACCTCCACCAACGCCAATCTTTGCGAAACGTGCCATGAGTGCCTTCTCCGAAGGAACTGTAGGCGTAAACTCCAGAACGAAGTTCAGAATATTGAAAAACTCCAATGAAGTCTTTTGCTCAACAGCGGATAGCGGAGGCATCCAATTAATCTTGGATGCAGCTTTAGGGGTGGGTTTACCCATATAAGCCGAGAGTGTCTGCACCTTGTAGCCTGCCTGCACAGCCTTCACATTGTCAATATCTGCGGGGTTAAACAACTGAGTGCGGTATGCAAGAAAGACAAACTGCGTTTCAGAACGCATCATCTTAGCGACTCCTTTGGGAGTCTCACCCTGCCAGTCCGGACCGGCCACGAGAAGTACAGATCCATCATTGCCGGTTGTTCTGCTTCCGGCGTACGCGAAATTGTGCGTGTACCAATCGATAAACTGCAACGAGAAGTATCGATTCTTCTCGATAGGCGGCAGAGTGAGAATTAATGGCTCAGTTCGCAGATCCATCCCGACGAAAGAATAAGGCGTATCAGAATTGGCGGTCTGGATCGCTTTGTCATCCGATGTGAACACCCGCGCCATATTGAATATCTGATTCCAAGAAGTTTTGTATTCAGGACTCTGTGTATCGACAAAATACGCATACTGAATCCGATAGTTGTCAACCATAGGATTACCATAAATATATGCTTCTTTAGCGATCTCACGCGCTTGCTCAGGCGAGATAGCCGCTTGAACATCCCCCCCCGATGAGATAGATATAAACAACAGGCATAGGAAAAACTTTACCATGGGAATTCTCATTATTGTGCTCTCCTTTTCATTGAATTACGTTGCTGATAGGCCGTTCACATCACATAAATGTAGATATTTGAACAGTTCAAAACTTGTGCGGCATGCTGATGCAAAACAACGGAAATTTACACACGGATGCTAAGTTACATATTTTCTAATACATAAAGCCTATTAGGTCGCCTGATATTTTTAGCGTTGTGGTAATAATAATTAACATCAATATAGTGGTAGAAGGTTAAGGACTGAGAATAAATCCTGCGTAGCAGAGGATAATGTTGTGTTTTTGTAAAGTTATCAACATTTATCTCTATGTTATAGATTGAAAACCTACTCATGGGCATTCACTGTACGGCCTTTAGCCCATTGCCTTTAGTCCATTGCTTGAGTCCATTGCTTGAGTGCATTGATTTTTTCGCTCATGGCCACGGATAAAAGCCGAGTTTTGCTGAGCTCCTCAAGTGATAAAGCTTGATCGACACTGCTATCAATACTTTTTGCGGTATACATGGTGGCAATAACGGATCAAGAAGATTGCTTTGCGTGTCCCCCCGCCGGATAAATCGATAAAGAAAATTTCATCCATCCCACCCTTTTGTATTAGCTCTGGCGGCAAGGCTTGAATATCATTGGCGGTTACCACCACAAAAACCTCTGATTTACGCTCAATCATTTAAGTCAGTAAGATGCCGAGTATGCGAGTTGATGCACCTTCATCACAGCTACTGTTGTTTAAGCCTTTTTCAATTTCATCTAACCAAAGCATGCAAGGTGACATAATGTCGGCCAGTTCCTTTTTTATTAACCAAAAATGTGTCAAAAAAAAGTCCAGCGAACTGGACTTTATAGCATGCTCAACAAATGAGATTTAACCGTCTAAGGGTTAATGTCCATCAAAAAACAAGTAATTCAACCAACCTTGCATCCTGAGCAACACCTTACGCATAACAGACACGTGGTGAAAATGCTCAGTATAAATAGCCACTTGCCCTGACACTCCCGCGGGGAAACCTTTACGAATGACATCGTCATCAATCTCAATTAAGACGATAACTCGACCGGTTTGAAACATACGATCCGAGGACTGTAGCACTCCGCCCATTTGAACTTCACCCTCTGACATGGCTGGCAGTACTTTAGCGACACGGCCAGTAAACACTTGCCCGGGAGCAGCATCAAGAATCACCTCAGCCTCATCACCTTCCTTTAGGCGTAGTAGAGAATTTTGCCAAAAAGCACCCGCAAAATAACGTTGCTCATTAGGGATAAAACTCATCACTGGGCGTAATGGGATAGGCACCGCCATCGCACCTGGACGTAGCGCCATTTGCGTCACCACACCATCGGCTGGCGCACGAACCACGGTTTGTTCTAAGTCATAGATAGCACCATCTAAATCACCCTGTAAGCCCGCGACTTTAGTATTAACGCCGTCAATATTAGACTCATAGGCTAGCCTAACTCGTAACTCATCTGATTTAGCTACCATTAACTGTGCTTCAGAAGCGAGGTAAAGCTGACGTTTGTTATCCAATTCCAGCGCAGTAAATGGAGAGTTAGCCCCACCTTTACGATGACCATTTTCATAGCGTTCGTATGCAGATTTATTGCGTTCTTTATCGGCATTAACCCGCTCAACATTGGCTTTAGCCGATTCCCATGCTGCAGCGAGCTGTGGCACTTCTAGCTCAGCGGCGATTAAAGCGGCACGTTTACGCTTAACCACGGCTTCAAAGGGAATAGGATCAATACGGAAAAGTACATCTCCTTGTTTAACCTGAGTATTAGGCTGTACTTCAACACTAATCACTAACCCTTTTACCGCGGGTGTGATGGGAATAGAGACAAAATACTCCCGCGCAAAGCTCGAATAAGGATGGTTGTAGTTCATCACTAATATCAATGCACTAATGATCACTACTCCCCCCAAAACTGCGGTGGGTACAGTCCATTTTGTCAGCGGGATTTTAAAAACTTTAAAAATAACAATACAAATAGCGGCGTAGGTCAGTATGAGTAATAAATCCATGTTACACCTCGACTTTATTTGTAATAACAGGCTCTACAACATTTGTTTTCGCCTGTTCTAATTGATCTAGTCTTGCTTGTAGATTAGTTACTGTCTGGCGTAGCGTGTTTACATCTTCTTCTAAGCTCAGCTCTCGCTTCGCTACAGTACTAAAACCCCAACCACGGTCTTCTCGGTACAAGGTCGCCCATATCCATAAAAATGGCCAAATAGCATGCAAAGTAAACAAGCTCACCCATCCCGCAATATGCAAAGCATCTTGCTGTGGATGATTACGTTTTTTTGCAATTTCGTACGGAATATCATGGATCGCAATCACCCCATAAAAAATAACCACTACCACAAACAACAACACCCCTAACGCAAAGTAATCTAAAAACATTATAAAACTCCCATGTTCGTCATATTCACTTTTAAAATAATCCCTATTAGATATGCTAACCCAGTAATTAACATTTGCTAAACAATATTAACCAGCAGAACCAACAACAATGTTATGAATAATAAAATTGACTGAGTTCACACTAAACCCAGTGATCCGCTGCACACTTGCTTATTTACATCATGATCCCAACTACCGTTCGCGTTAAACTCAAGATTAAGTTGCGCGCCATGACGCAATCCCTACAATTGTTAAAAAGGTATCCACACATGATAGGCACTCCCTACACTGAGGGCGCACGACGCGCCATGTTGCTCGGCTGCGGTGAACTGGGTAAAGAGGTAGCCATTGAGCTGCAACGCTTAGGCGTAGAAGTGATTGGCGTTGACCGTTACGCCAACGCCCCCGCCATGCAAGTCGCGCATCGCTCCCATGTGATCAATATGCTCGATGCAAGCGCGCTGCGGGCTGTTATTGAGTTAGAAAAACCGCATTTAGTTATCCCCGAGATTGAAGCCATTGCCACCCAAACCTTAGTGGAAATGGAAGCGCAAGGCGTGAATATCATCCCGACAGCCCGGGCAACGAAGCTAACGATGGACAGAGAAGGTATTCGTCGCCTCGCCGCCGAAACCTTAGGGTTACCCACCTCACCTTACTTTTTCTGTGATACTGAAACCGAATTTAATCAAGCTATAAGTAAAATTGGTCTGCCGTGTGTGGTTAAGCCGGTCATGAGCTCATCGGGCAAAGGCCAGAGCGTTATTCGTGATGTCGCCCAAAGCCATAAAGCGTGGCAATACGCCCAAGAAGGGGGCCGCGCTGGCGGTGGTCGCATTATCGTAGAAGGCTTTATAG
This sequence comes from Shewanella sp. MF08487, assembly GCF_050848685.1. NCBI lineage: Bacteria > Pseudomonadati > Pseudomonadota > Gammaproteobacteria > Alteromonadales > Shewanellaceae > Shewanella > Shewanella sp. MF08487. The sequence goes on along the minus strand of NZ_JBOZPB010000017.1, from coordinate 73,368 downwards.
CCTTCGATTATGAAATCACACTGTTAACCATAAGCGCAGTCAATGGCATACACTTTTGTGCGCCCATTGGCCACAGGCAAGAAGATGGTGATTACCGTGAGTCATGGCAGCCACAAGCCATGTCCGCTGAAGTGTTAGCAAAGTCGCAAGCGATTGCCAGTAAAGTCGTTGAAAATCTTGGCGGTTATGGATTATTTGGCGTAGAGCTGTTTATCAAAGGCAATGACGTGTATTTTTCAGAAGTCTCACCTCGGCCGCACGATACCGGCTTAGTCACACTCATTAGCCAAGATTTATCCGAGTTTGCCCTGCATGTAAGGGCGATTCTTGGCCTGCCCATACCCAATATCCACCAGCATGGGCCAAGTGCCTCAGCGGTGATTTTGGCTGAAGGCACCTCAAGTAATATTCGCTATCAAGGTATTGCCGCTGCATTAGAAGCGGTCAACACTCAACTCAGATTATTCGCCAAACCCGACATTGATGGCCGCCGCCGCTTAGGTGTCGCGCTTGCACGTGATATCGATATCGACAGCGCAATAAGTAAGGCACTTGATAGCGCTAGCAAGATAAAAGTCATTTTTTAACTGTGTTAGCCGCTTAACATTAAGCTCAAGCACACACTAAAAAACGGGAGATGAGCATCCGCGCATTTCCAGTTTTTTTCATACAGAACCAGAATAATCAACCACCTTCAATAAAAAGTGACCACGCAGAATGCACAGAGTAAACTAGCTGCCTTATTCTATGGCCGGTGTTTCCACGCCTTGCACCATAAGCGCTGTGCCTGACTTTTTTATTTTAAGCTTTTATTTAAGACTCTTTATGTCAAGCGTGTGACTTATAAAACACCACAGCAGCAACCAACAGTAGTAGAAAGTAGAACTCAATATGCCTCTTCAGCCCTCATGCTTTACCCCTTTCACCCAAGCCATTGATGCCTATGCGCTGCCGCAGCGTTTTACGTTTCCTTTCTATTACGAGCCGCATCCACTGTGCGTTATCGCCGCAAACGAATTACAACAGCATCTTGAGACTCAAAATAATTGGCAGCATAATTTTGGCCTAATGGGTGAGTTAACTGGCGCCATTGGCAAAATGTTTGGCGTATTACTGGTGCAAAACCCGCAGGGTGAAGTGGGTTATTTATCAGCATTTTCGGGCAAATTAGCCGAGCAAAACCATTGGCCACACTTCGTCCCACCTGTGTTTGATATGCTAGCAAAGGATAATTTTTTTCACGCTGAAAATCTGCAAATCAATCAGCTTAATGCCCAACTCTTCGCGCTAGAAAATCATCCCGATATTCCCCGTCTATCAACCAATCTTAATGTTGAGCAAGCGCAAGCAGCAACCAAACTTGCCGTCCACAGACAATTGATGATCGACAGCCGCCAATCACGCAAGGCGCAGCGCAATCAACTCGCAGTCCAATTGGCGATCAAGCCGACTGATGAGACCTTACGTGAAAATGTAGTAATCGAAGCCAAGCTTAACCAAGAAAGCATTAATGAAAAAAATCAGCTAAGAGATATTAAACACTATTGGGATGAGCGAATTAATGCCATCAGCCAAGAGTTAAGTCTACTTACCGATGATCGCGATGCATTAAGACTGCAACGTAAACAACTCTCTGCGGCGCTGCAGCAAAAGCTGTTTGAACAGTATCGTTTTTTGAATATTCAGGGCGTAGAAAAGAGCCTTTACAGCATCTTTAAAGGCACAGTAGAACTAACGCCACCTGCGGGTTCGGGTGAATGCGCCGCACCAAAATTGTTACATTACGCCTTTAAACACAATCTCAAACCGCTGGCGATTGCCGAGTTTTGGTGGGGCGCACCGCCAAAATCAGAAATCCGCCAACATAAACAGTTTTATCCCGCCTGCCGACGTAAATGCCATCCAATTTTAGGGCATATGCTCGAAGGGCTCAGCGTTGATGACAATCCGCTACTTGCTAATCCTGCACTAGGCAAAACCTTAGCTATTGTCTATCAAGACGATGTCATGGCGATTGTGAATAAACCCGCCGAGTTTTTATCCGTGCCGGGCAAAGACATTACAGAATCAGTGTATTCACGCATGCAACAAACCTTTCCTAATGCCACGGGCCCACTTATCGTTCATCGACTCGATATGTCGACCTCGGGGTTAATGGTGATCGCACTAACAAAAGATGCCCATAAACAACTGCAAAAACAATTTATCCAGCGCACGGTAACTAAACGCTACGTGGCTCTTTTAGCGGGTATTCCTGCGGTAATGGTTAGCAAACCGCCAAATGGCGAAATATCTTTACCCCTGCGGGGGGATTTAGACGATAGACCAAGGCAACTGGTGTGCCATGAGTTTGGTAAAGCGGCGCAAACCTATTGGCAAATGAGTCAAATCGATGAATCGGCCAATCAAACCCGAGTATATTTGTCGCCTAAAACAGGTCGAACCCACCAACTCAGAGTGCATTGTGCTCATTTAGAGGGGTTAAATACGCCGATTTTAGGTGATGACCTCTACGGGACTCGCGCTAATCGCCTGCATTTACATGCCGATTTATTGATACTCCAACATCCTGTAACTCGTGAATCAATACGCTTTCAAGTTGATGCCGAGTTTTAAGCGCTCATGTCAAAAATAAGTGTTTTTAAGATTAATATTTAAGGCTAAGTATCAGAAATTTTTACTTTTTCGCGATGTATAAGCGGTATTTTTCAGGCATAGTCATATTTCATTAAACGCAGAGACGATAGCAGTAACATGGGCAATCTGATTAACAACATGAGGCGAAATCAGTGGCGATTATTCACTTTATTCATCGCCTCATTATGGCTGAGTGCCTGCCAACCCGCTGCAGATCAAAGTGAGCTTAAGTCAAACCCGAATGCTCCTCATGCAGTAAAAACGGCTTTAGCACCTATAACTTCTGATCAGCCATTCTCGCAAGAAGTTTATATTTGGCAGCGCCAATGGCGCCCAGCGAACCAAACCGCCTTAGTGCAAAGCCAAAACGCCTTTCAGGGATTACGCATTCTGGCACTGCAAGCACACCCAAAGCCTAATGGCGCCGATATTTGGTTTGAGGTGGCGGTTAATCATGTTTGGTTGCAGGCCGACCCAAGGCCCAAAATCCTCGTGGTGCGTTTAGATGGTCAATTCACTCATTTAAATGATGAAGAAGTGATTCATAAAATCAACCAAGTTCTGGCAAACTGGCAAGCTAAAGGCACCCACATTGTTGGAGTGGAAATCGATCACGATAGCGCCAGCAGTAAACTGCCTGCTTATCGAGAGTTTCTTAAAAAGCTTAAAGCACATTTACCCACCCAGCTAAAACTCAGTATTACCGCACTCCCCGCTTGGCTCAATAGCGCTGAATTACCTACGTTACTGGCCACTATCGATGAACTCGTACTGCAAATTCACAGCGTAAGCGACCCACGCCACGGCCTATTTGATGCTGTGAAAGGTTGGCAATGGGTAGAGCAACTGTCACGCATCAGCACAGTGCCTTATCTTATTGCACTGCCCGCCTATGGCTCTGCGGTTATCAGCACAGCTTCAGGCTATCAAGTTGAGAGTGAAACGCCGCTGCGCCATCAACGCCAATCCGCTAACGCCGTAGAAGAATTAATGGCTGATCCCAAGATATTACAAACCTTTATACACAAACTACAAAACCCAAAGGACAGCAAACTTAAAGGTATTATCTGGTTTCGGCTACCGCTAGAAGGGGATAAAAGAGTGTGGCCGCTCAACACCTTAATTGCTGTTGCGCAGCACGGGGAACTCGCAGCCAAAATTGAGCTGGTGATATCAAGCGATAACAACGTCACCAACCAAGCGCAATTAACCGCTGAAAATACGGTAAAAAGCCACACAATGCCTCAGTCGAAATTATTCCAACTGAGCTTAATTAATCGCGGTAATATTGCGGGTGAACCGCCCACTATTTTGTCGCTAGCGGGACACGCTTGTAGCGCGTATGATGCGCAAAATGGCTATCGCGTAATACAGAAAGATGGGCTGTTAACGTGGCAATCGCAAGCTGAAACGACCGCCGCATTAACCTCAATTGAAGCTCCACGTACTAACATGATGTCAGTACTGCAACCAAACAGAGAGACTCAAAAATACATGCTCAACCCAAACGGCCAAAAAGTGATAGGCTGGGCACGTTGTGAGTCATTATATTTACAGGGGATTTATGCGCCATAAGCCAACATTATCAACCACAATAGCAACATCTCATCGGGCTTTTAAGCTTAAACAAACCACGCTCATCTGTTTAAGCTTATTCTCACCAATGCTGTTGGCATGCGGCCCCGATTTTCCGTTGCAATTGACTCAAGACAGACAGAGTAATCTCAGCTACTTGCCGCAAACATCCTTTAGCCAGCAGCTCACCACCCTCGCAAAACCTTTGCCTTGGCAGTATCAAGGTGCGCCAGCTGCGCAGGAATATCTCTGGGATGAAGCCCATAGTCGTTATCTGTCACAAACCCGCGCCTTTGAAAGTAGCGAATTAAGTGAAGCTCATTTAGCTTTAGTCAACACTCTACGCGATGCGACAGGCCCGATTGAGGCTGAGCAAATGGCGGCTAGGCTAGATCAAGAATTGCCCCAAGCTCTAATATGGTACACCTTAGGGGCCGTCGCATTTGAGGCCAAAGATTATGAAAGAGCCGCTAATTACTTTAATAAAGTTATACAACTACCAGAGAGTGAACGCGCCTCTCGCAGTTTGTGGGCGCTGTATTCACTCTCACGAATTGAGCTTATTTTAAGTAAAACCTCTGCGGATCCTGAACATTTAAATCGTGCTAATGCTTATTTAACACAGCTACAAACTGAGGTCATCCAAGGCAGCGCCGATCCACTACGCTTAAGTTTGGCGAGCTTAGGTGAGCAAGCGTATATTTTGCTGCACCAAGGCCAGCCCTTAGCCCAAACCACAGAACAAAGTGGCACAGCTGACGCTAAACTGCCCATCACTCTTAATCCTGCGGTATTGGATAAAGTGATTGAGCTTTATGCAACCCAATCGGTACAGGGCGATAGTAGCGGTTATGATTCATTGTTGATGCTAAGCCGCACTTTGATGGGTAAGGAGATTGCTGAACTTAAGCCGCTACTGCAACAGGCGAGCGTGCAGCAGTTATTGATTGCCTATTGGCAAAGTAGTACGAATGAATTTGCCTACGATGGCCAGCTTTCTGAAATGGGCTTAAAGGTCGCAGAAATCCTGAAAATCTTTCCAGCCGATGGCTTACAACTTAGTCATGGCGATAAATTAGCCGCTATTTATTATCAGCTAGGGGATTATGCTAGTGCAGAGCGCCTATTAGCCTTAGCTAAACCCAGCGGCTTAACATGGTGGCTCACTGCAAAATTAATGCTACAAAAGGGTGACTCAGTTGAGGCGGCTAATGCCTATGCTGAGGCCGCGCGCCACTTTCCCAAGCAACCCAAAGTCTTAGCGACTGTTGATGCCAAAGAAACCCAGCAGCAAGCTATTAATGCTGATAAAGATATCGCCACCTACTGCCGTATTCGCGCTGAGCAAGGCGTATTATCCCTAGAGCGCGGTGAATACCTAGATGCGTTAAATCACTTACTCGAAAGTGGTGATGAGTATTGGCAAGATATCGCCTATGTGGCGGAGCGCGTACTGACCACAGCTGAACTTAAATTGTTTGTCGATGAACATGTGCCGCTTATCGCCTTTGAATACCCAAAAGATAGCGATTGGTATGATAATATCGATCCAATAAACAACCGCTTACGCTACTTACTCGGCCGCAGACTATTACGTGAAGGGGCGATAAAAGAAGCGCCTGCTTACTTCCCTAACCCTAATCTTAATGCCAGCGCCCTCGACTATGGTAATCAGCTAACCTTAGCAAAAAATGAAAAAGGTATTGATAGTGCCAAGGCCTATTGGGCGGCTGCTGGGCTTGCTCGCCATCAAGGCATGGAAATCTTAGGGTTTGAATTAGCACCCGATTACGCTATCTACCAAGGTGTATTTGATTTAAGCGATTGGAATGAGCCGAGTAAACTGAGTGAAAAAGAACAATCACGGGTAAACGCCAGCCAAGCCATCCCAGATAAACGCTTCCATTATCGCTACACAGCGGCAGAGCTTGCCAACAAAGCGGCCGACTTTGTGCCGCAGAATAGCCAAGCCTACGCAGCGTTACTCTGCCAGGCGACCGGTTGGGTATTGTATCGAGATCAGGAGCTTGCCCTGCGTTACTATAAAAAATACGTCACTAATGGCGCATTTGTCCCTTGGGCCGAAAACTTTGGTTTGCAGTGTGAAGCACCCGATTTTGATAGCGCAGCAAAACGCGCACGGGCCAATGACATGGCACAATGGAACGCCCTGTACCATAAGCTGAAAAAGCCCATCGTCTTGGGCTTATTAGCCATCGCAGGATTAATGGGTGTTTGGTGGATACGTAGAAGAAAGACTCAATAATCAACATCTATTAACGTCCTCTCTCTTTAAGCGTCACTATGAGCTTAAAAAGAGAGGACGCATATCACGTTACAAATTTACGCGGTTAATCACTTCCCCCTTTAAAAAACCGTTCACATTTGCTACGGCAATATCGAGTAAACTTTGTCTAGCCTCTTTAGTCGCCCATGCGTTATGGGGGCTGATGCTGATATTGGGCGCATGCAATAAGGGATTATCCGCACAGGGCGGCTCGGTTGATAACACATCGACACCGGCAAATAAGCGATTTTGAATAAGCGCGGCGGCAAGCGCGGCCTCATCAATTAATCCACCGCGCGCGGTATTAATCAGCAAGGCTTTGGGCTTCATCAACGCAAGGGTTTGTTGGTTGATAAACTGCTCAGTTTCGGGGCTGAGCGGGCAATGCAGCGAAATAATATCGGATTCGCTAAGTACAGTATCACGCTCTACCCACCTCGCGCCTTGGGGTAAATCCTTGATGATTGAACGAGTATTGACAAGAACTTTCATCCCGAATGCGAGAGCGAGCGTTCCCACCTGCTGACCGATATCGCCATAACCTATTAAGCCTAAAGTCTTGCCTTTTAAAGATTGCAACGGCATTAAGGTAAAACAAAAATCCTTACTATTTACCCATTGACCATCGACCACGGCTTGATGATGAGCAGCTACCGCTTGGGTGTGATGCAAAATATGGGCAAACACCATTTGCGCGACAGCGTCGGGAGCATAGGCCGGCACATTGGTTACGACTATGCCACACGCTTTAGCAGCAGCTAAGTCGACAACATTAGTACCCGTCGCCAATACCCCGATATATTTCAGTGCAGGCAGCTGCGCCAATGTCTTAGCATTAAGCGGGGTTTTATTGGTTAGAATGATCTCGACACCTTGAGATCTCGTTATAATGTCATCACTTGCCGTGCGTGCAAAACAAGTAAACTCACCCAACTTTTCCAAGGATTGCCAACTGAGATCGCCTGGATTTAAGCTTTCACCATCGAGTATTACTATCTTCATGCCGCGAAATCTCCTTTACGATTAATTCAGGTAAGCGATGGACTAAAAACTCATTTTTAGTCCAAGGTTAGCCTGCGCTTGCCACATCACATCTGAAGTGATGTGCCATAGGCATTCGTTTTCATCACAAAAGAGCGCGCTATCACTGTTGATAAACGTTGCGTAGCCGCGGATATCGGCAAAAAGGCCCACGTTTGAGGTCACTTTATATTCAACCCCACCGCCAATTCCCATAGAGAAACGCGTTTCGTTTGACCAATCGTCAGGCTGCATACGTGTGACCCCAGCGCTGGCGGTAACATAGGGCTGCATATCGCCCTGGGGGAAATATAAGGTGCCACCTAAATGGATATAATCTAAGTCTAATGAGGTCAGGGTATTTGGCGTAAACATGCCATTACTTTTCAGCTCAGAGGCTTGACGGCTATATAGCAAATAAATGTTGCCAGGATCTTTGGTGTTCACTCCCAGCATCAAACCGTAATGACTAGACTCTTCAATCTTCACGCTTTCATTACCACTGGTCTGCGCAGTGTTAACCTCTACTTGACTCACATCAAATTGACCGCCACCTAGACTATAACCACCAAAAGGTGCGACGAAAACGTCAGCCTGCGCGAACATTGCCACCGGTAACAAAGCGGTAAAAAGTAAAGCGTTATGTATAGATTTCATAAAGAATTCCTTATCTTTTATATGTCCAATTCAGCCAAATCTAACGCATACCACGCTCAGACTTGACTCTATCATAGGCGGCTTGAATATCCTGAGCCTTACGATTTGCCAGCTCCATCATTTCCGGTGGCAAACCTTTAGCCACTAACTTATCGGGATGATGTTCGTTCATCAACTTACGGTAAGCCCGTTTAACATCTTGATCACTGGCTTCGTCGGTAATACCCAACAAACTATAGGCATCGGTGACCGAGGTCTTATTGCCATTAGATGTTTGATTAAAACGAAACTCAGCCTGCCAGCGTTGAAGTAAAGCATCCAACTGCGAGCGACCATAACCTAACTCTTGTGCAATCGTCATCAAGATGGCGTGTTCAGCGGCATCCAGTTCACCATCGGACAACGCCGTTTGGATCTGGATTTCAATAAACATCTGCACGAGCTCTTTGCGTCCCATGGTAATCGCTCGGAAAGCTTGTAAGCTGCTACGTAAGTCAAAATCAGCTGATTTGCCCTCACGAAATGCCTGTTGCGCTTCTTTACGCGCCTCACCGGTTAAACGCATTTGGTCCATCAATAACGTCGCGATACGAATATCGGTTTCGGTCACGTGCCCTGACGCTTTAGCCACATGGCCCATCACGGCAAACGTGGTATTGAAGAAGATCGCCTGACGATTCTTAGCTTGACCCAGTATTTCTCGAAATCCTACGCCTGAAGACGCACGTTTATCGTAGAGATGACCGAGCCATAAACCCAATAATGCACCAAAGATACGACCGAACATAAAGCCAATAACAAACCCAAAAAACTTACCCCAAAGCCGCATCTTATATCCTGATATTTATAATGTGTTAAATATGCCCGCGCAATTGAGACAAAATACGCTACGCATCTAGATTGACATGTTAGTTTGCAATGTTAACTCAAGCGCCTGTAAACGTGGAATAGTGCCCACATCGCACCAAAGTCCGTCAAACAAAGCACCGGTCACGCGGCCCTCCGCCATTTGTGCTTTCAACAAGGGCGCCAAAGCAAAAGCCCCCGCTGGCGAGTCGTTAAAGAATCTGGGATGATATATGCCCATACCCGAAAACGTATATTTTTTATCGCCCAGCTCATTCACTCGATCACCACTCAAAGCAAAGTCGCCCTGCGGATGCTGCTGCGGATTAGGCACCAGCCAGAGGTGGGCCAGCATCCCCTTGGCAAGCGGCGTGATTGGTGGCAAAGCATCAATAAACACATCACCATTAATCACTAAAAAGGGTTCATTACTTCCACCCTCACATAATAAAGGCAAAGCTTGTTTGATGCCGCCGCCCGTTTCGAGCGCATGCTCCTCAGCACTATATTGAATTCGTACACCCAAATGACTGCCATCGCCTAAGGCTTCGACTAGCTTATGCCCAAGCCAAGCATAGTTTATAACGATATCGACTATGCCTAACGCGGCGAGTTTTTCAATATGGTAAACAATCAACGGTTTACCCAATACTGGCACCATAGGTTTAGGCAAAGTGTCAGTTAATGGCCGTAAGCGTTCACCGCGTCCTGCCGCCAAAATCATTGCTCTCATGACTTAACCTCAGTTAAAGGCTCAGTCGATGCAAACGCTGGTAGCACTCGGCGAGTCAACCACAGTGCCAATGGTGCTAACTCAGAATACTTCATTGCAATATCAACAACATAGGTTAAGGCTAGCGGAATATCGGCCATATAAGCGGGTTTACTATCACGATAATTTAATCTCGCAAAAATCCCCACAGCCTTGATGTGGCGTTGCAAGCCCATAAGGTCAAACCAAGTTTGATATTGGTCAAAGCCAGTCTCTAGCGGAATAAATGCATGGGCTAGGGCTTGCTGATAATGATACTGCATCAAATCGGTGACAAGTGCCTGTGGCCAACGAATATAACAGTCACGCAGCAGCGATACAGCGTCATAAGTCACTGGGCCAACAACAGCATCTTGGAAGTCAATAACGCACAACTCGCCTGCTTGCAGCATTAAATTACGACTGTGAAAATCCCGATGCATTCCCACGCTAGGCTGGGATAGTGCATTGGCGACAAGGTAATCAAAGCTCTGATTTAGCAATTGTTGCTCATCATCGCTTAAAGACAGACTAAGGTGGGTGCCTAACAACCACTCAGTAAAAATATGCAATTCACGGCGAACAAAGGCTTCATTGTAGTACGGTAATGCGTGAATTAGACCGCTATTAACTTCTTGGCTCTCTACTACTGAGGCGATTTGCGGCAGTAAATCGAGCGCCTGACGATAATACTGCCCCACATTTTGTGCATTAAGCACAGATAACAGCTGGGTATCGCCTAAATCTGTCATCAACATAAAACCTTGTGCCGTATCAGCATGGATCACTTTTGGAACTGTCAATCCCACTGCGGCATAAGCATTGGACAAAGAAATAAACGGTCCGATAGGCACAAGATCCGGTGGTGAATCTGCTGCGATAAAGCTGGCATCAGGGGTAAATATTCTAAAGTAACGTCTGAAGCTCGCATCACCGGAAATCAACACAGGTGTCACTTCATCGGAAAAATAAGCCTTCAGCCACTGATTTAAGGAAAGAAATCTCGGATCGGATAAAGTCATTTCATGGCTCTTAAAGAAAAATTGCTTTATTATAGCTGGCATATAATTTGGAAACAGCTAAGAAATCGAGAGATTTATTTAACGATGTTGCATATGTACATTGCAACTTTCCCCATCGATACTTGTCCAGACTAAGAAATCATAATTACTGACCTAAAGATGCAGATCCGTTACTTTCTGGCCTTGAGCCTGTTACCGCAATTAGTCCTGGCAGACGACTCTCCAACCGCTTCAGCATCTCAATGCTTAATCGAACCGCCAGTACCCCGTATCGTATCTCAAACTCAGGGGATGACCGCTGCCGAGCTGAGTAAAATTCGTATCACGTCTGATAACACTAATGCCGAAATGGGCAAACAAGCCATTTTCAGTGGAGATGTACTTTTTAGCCAAGGCGATAGACATATAGCCGCTGATGAAGCGATTTTAGACCAAGCGACCGAACAGTTTGATGCCAATGGTAATTTAGTCTTTCAAGACAGTAATTTCACCGTCACCGCCGAATCTTTACAAGCACAAATGCGATCGAATCGCGCCACGTTACAAGGGGCGCAATATTGGCTACATGGCCAACAAGTGCACGGCGATGCTGAAAAACTGCAAATTACCCTCAATAACAATTTAATTTTGACCAATACCAACTTTACAACTTGTCCGCCAGACAATGTGTCTTGGTTGCTTGAAGCTGAAAAAATCAAAATCAACAGTGAAGAAGAATGGGGCGAAATTTGGAATGCTAAATTAAGAATTCACGGCGTACCCGTATTCTACATTCCTTATATGACCATTCCCGTTTCAGATAAACGAAAATCGGGTTTTCTCTACCCCAGCTTTAGTACCAGCACCACCAATGGCGTTGAGTTCTCGGTGCCTTATTACTGGAATATTGCGCCAGAATATGATTTAACCTTTACCCCGAGTTATATGTCTAACCGTGGTTTATTCACTAAGACTGAGTTTCGCTATTTAGCGGGTGATCGTCAAAATGGACGCTTAAATTTAGAGTATTTAGGCGATGACGAACTCATCAGTGGCAACCCTAATCGTTACCTATATAACTGGCAACATCAGGGGGCTATTGATAAAAATTGGCGTGTATTGGCTAATTTTACTGATGTCTCAGATAACAATTACTTCAATGACTTAAATTCAGATGTTAACCGTGCAACAGATAACCAGTTATCACGGATTGGCGAAATTAGTTACTTTGAAAGAAACTGGGATCTCAGCACTCGAGTACAAGATATTAAAGTGCTCGGTGAAGACGAAAAGCCTTATCAGGTGATGCCGCAGGTCAACCTTAATTATCGTGCCGACGATTTTTGGAATAGCTTAGATTTTGGCTTTAATTCAGAGCTAACGAATTTTGCCCATCAAGACAACAACATCAATACGGCGACACGTTTACATATGTCACCAAGCGTTACCCTACCGATTCATGGGCCTTCAGGTTCGCTCACCAGCCAAGTTAAGCTGATGCAAACTAACTATTGGCAGCAAAATGTAGATCCAAACAGGGTTATTGATGATACGGTAAGCCGTACACTGCCTCAGGTACGCATTAATGGTCAGATTAACTTCGAACGTTTTACTGAGTTATTCGATGAGAACTATCGCCAAACACTTGAACCTCAATTTCAATATCTTTATGTCGGCTACGAAGATCAACGTGGTATCGGCATTTATGATACCGCCCAATTACAGGACGACTACTTTGGTCTGTTCCGTGATCGTCGTTTTTCAGGGCTCGATCGTATTTCTGATGCAAATCAAGCGACTTTGGGTATAACTACGCGTTTGTTAGACGATCACAATCAAGAAGTCACTAAATTTAGCCTAGGCCAAATTTTTTATCTTCAAGACAGTAAAGTCGGTTACGAAGATAGTATTTTTGAATCAAACCAATCAACATCAGTACTCGCCGCAGAATTAGATACTCGTTTAGCGCGGGATTGGTATATGGGCGCCGCGATTCAATACGATACTAATACTAGCGAAAATAAAAAAACCGAAGTCACCTTAGACTTCAGGCCTGAAGTGAACAAACTACTGCAATTGAGTTATCGCTACGTACCCGATTTATTGAACTCAAATACTAATGATACGGTTAATATTTCCCAAGCTGGCGTGCGTGGAGCTTGGCCAATTACTGACAACTTTTATTTTGTCGGTAACTGGTATTACGACTTGAATGAAGACCGCAGTATAGAAACCTATACTGGTATTCAATATGAATCATGCTGTTACGCATTGCGATTTAGTTATCACTACCGTATTAAAACCAATTACGATGACAACATAGGCTCAGCGGCTATCGACAGTCGTGAACAATTTGACAGCGGATTTTACTTGAATTTAGTCATTAAAGGACTCGGTGGTTCTGGCCCATTAGGCGTATCCGATATGCTGGATGACGGCTTGTTTAACTATAGAAAACCGCTTTATCTGAGGAATTAGTAAAGAATTGTGATAGATTGCTGAACCTCAACAAGGACTGAGAGTCCAAACAGGTTAATGAGTGCTTTATGATGTGCCTTTTGTTAACGCTGACAAAAGCAGATATTAAAGGTTAGCTTGGCACTCAAATGCATCGCCCAAAAATTACATTAAGGTAACTCGCTGTAATTTCGATATAAATGGTAAGATTAATTTAATTAAGCCGTCGAACCTGACCTTAGAACGTGCCAAGGATTTTGTGGATGAAACCCAGTAAACATCTAATTTTTGCTTTATTTGCACTCGCTATGAGCCAATCTACATTGGCAGCACCAGAGCCACTTGACCGTGTTGCGGTCCAAATTAACGACGGCATAGTGCTAGAAAGTGAAATCATCAACATGATTGACACAGTAAAAGCCAATGCTAAAGCTGCGAATCAATCGTTACCTTCTGACAGCGCCCTGCGCACTCAGGTTATTGAACGCTTAATTCTGACACGTTTGCAGCTCCAAATGGCTGCTCGTATTGGCCTGAACATTGGCGATTTACAGCTAGACCAGGCGATTGAAAACATTGCCCGTGAGCAAAAAATATCTGTCGCTCAAATGCAACAGAAAATTGAAAGCGAAGGATTAAGCTTTAGCCAATATCGTGAACAATTACGTGAAGAAATTACCTTAGGTGAAATTCAGCGTATTCAAGTACAACGCCGTATTCAGGTATCTCCACAGGAAATTACCAGTTTAGTTAAGCTCATCCAAGAGCAAGGTATCAAAGATGTGGAATACCAAATTGGTCACATCTTGATTGATGTCCCCAATGATCCAACCAGCGAGCAATTAGAAGCCTCCAGTAAACGCGCCAATATTGTATTGGAGCGTTTGAAAAAGGGTGAGGATTTCCGCAGTACTGCTATTGCTTCATCTTCAGGCCCAAAAGCTCTAGAAGGCGGTATTTGGGATTACATGAACATCAACGAAATGCCGACCCTATTCGCCGAAGTCATTAATGGCGCAAAAACCGGCGATATTTTCGGCCCAATCAAAAGTGGTGCTGGTTTCCATATCATCAAAATTATGGATGCCCGTGGTCTGCAAACAAAAGAAATTGAAGAAGTAAGAGCACGTCACATTCTGCTTAAGCCATCGCCAATTCTGTCTGAAGACCGTGCTAAAGCTATGCTTGAGCAATTCGTTAAGCAAATCCGTTCAGGCGAAGCTAAATTTGAAGATCTTGCGCGTCAGTATTCTGAAGATCCAGGTTCAGCCACTAAAGGTGGTGAGCTAGGTTGGGCAGAACCCAGCATTTATGTGCCAGAGTTTGCTCAAACACTCAATAGCTTAAAACCAGAGCAAATCAGTGAACCATTCCGTACCACTCACGGTTGGCACATTACCCAGTTAGAAGAACGCAGAAAAACCGACGCGACCGATCAGTTCAATAGTAATCGTGCGCATCAGTTAATATTCCGTCGTAAATTTAACGAAGAATTACAAAACTGGCTAGACGAAATGCGTTCAGACGCATACATTGAAATCTTCCAGCCAGAGACCAACCGAGGTTAATTCTAATTGAGCACTAAACGCATTGCCATTACCCCTGGCGAACCCGCTGGTATAGGCCCCGATTTAGTCGTACAACTCGCTCAGCAGGCTTGGCCTGCTGAGTTAGTCGTTTGTGCAGATCCTGAATTATTAACAAACCGTGCCAAACAACTTGGTTTGCAAGTGACCTTTCGTCCTTACCAGCCAAATCAACCGCCTAAACCGCAAAAAGCAAGCACCTTAACGATTGCGCCATTCAAGTTAGTCAGTGATGTAGTTTGTGGTCAGCTCGATGAGCAAAATAGTAGCTATGTGATTGAAACCCTGCGTTATGCCGGTGAGAAAAATATGAGCGGCGAGTTTGATGCCGTAGTGACAGGTCCGGTACACAAAGGGATTATTAATCAAGCGGGGATTTCCTTTAGCGGCCATACTGAATTTTTTGCCCATCAAGCAAATTGCCCCGATGTGGTAATGATGCTAGCAACGCCGGGATTGCAAGTGGCACTCGTGACCACGCACATCCCACTGGCCTATGTTGCAAAAGCGATAACGCGTCAGCGCCTACAGCATATTATCAAGATTTTGCATGCCGATCTCATTAGCAAATTTGGCATAGTTTCACCGAAGATTTATGTTTGTGGCCTCAATCCACATGCAGGTGAAGACGGTCATTTAGGGCGTGAAGAAATCGACGTAATTATTCCTGCACTCAACGAGTTGCGAGAAGAGTTCCAGATGCATATTGTCGGCCCATTACCGGCAGATACCCTATTCCAACCTAAATATTTACAGGATGCTGATGTCGTCTTGGCCATGTACCATGACCAAGGACTTCCCGTTCTCAAGTCACAAGGATTTGGCAAATCGGTAAACATTACCTTAGGTTTGCCTTATATTCGTACCTCGGTTGACCACGGTACGGCGCTCGATCTCGCGGGTACAGGCAAAGCCGATATTGGCAGTTTTGTTTGTGCTCTGAATAAAGCCATTGAGTTATCCTCAAAGAACTAACGATTACATTATTAATGAGCAGCAAAGTACATTTAGGCCACACGGCCAGAAAGCGTTTTGGACAAAACTTCCTTACCGACAGCAATGTGATTGATCGCATTGTGGGCGCAATTTCCCCCGATAATCATCATGTGATGGTAGAAATCGGTCCAGGTCTTGGCGCCTTAACTGAACCCGTTGCAGATGCTATTGATAATCTGACGGTTGTTGAACTTGACCGCGATCTGGTTGAGCGCTTGCATCAGCACCCAATACTTAAAGATAAACTGACCATCCATCAAGGTGATGCATTACAGTTTGATTTTGGTCAATTGAGTGTGCCAGGAAAAAAAATGAAAGTGTTCGGTAACTTACCTTACAACATTTCAACGCCGCTAATGTTCCATCTGTTTGAGTTTGCGGAACAGATTGAAACAATGCATTTTATGTTACAAAAAGAAGTGGTGCTGCGTTTATCAGCAAGCCCAGGCTGTAAAGCCTATGGCCGTTTAACTGTAATGGCGCAATACTTCTGCCAAGTGGTTCCGGTTCTTGAAGTGCCGCCCCACAGCTTTACTCCAGCACCAAAAGTCGATTCTGCGGTAGTCCGTTTGTTACCCTACGCCGTAAAGCCGTTCCCTTGTAAAGACGTAAAAGTGCTTCGCCACCTCTGCACTACGGCCTTCAACATGCGCCGTAAAACATTGCGAAATAACTTAAAACACATGCTATCTGATGCTGAATTTGAACAATTAGGCATAGATTCAAGTCAACGCCCTGAGCAAATCAGTGTTCAGCAATATGTAGCAATGGCTAACATGGTATGTGACAAGCAAGCATAAACCCGTCTTGGCACTTAGGTGCCCTTAGACCAAAGCTTAGGAACCACAATGAGCGCATTGGACACCTCCATTAGGGTCGAAGTCAAAACTGAGTATATAGAGCAGCAATCCTCGCCCGAGGATGAAAAATACCTATTCAGCTATACCATCACGATCATTAATTTAGGTGATAAAGCGGCAAAGCTAGAAACTCGCCACTGGATAATCACTGATGCCAACGGCAATATTAGTGAGGTCCAAGGTGCTGGTGTCGTCGGTGAAACACCCACCATAGCGCCTAATACAGCCTATCAATACACCAGCGGCACAGTGCTCGATACTCCACTAGGCATAATGCACGGCACTTATGGTATGGTCAGCGAATCGGGTGAACGTTTTCAGGCAACGATCCGTCCCTTCCGCTTAACAACGCCAGGGTTACTTCACTGATATATTAAGGAAGGGTTGCTGTGGCACATTATTTTGTTGGTGATATTCAAGGTTGTTTTACTGAGTTACAAAGAATACTCGCTAAAGTCGATTTTAATCCCTCCCGCGATGAACTCTGGGCCGTAGGCGATCTTGTTGCACGCGGTCCTGATTCCTTAGCCACTCTGCGCTTTTTCCGTTCTTTAGGCGATGCTGCTAAAACAGTATTAGGTAATCACGATCTACATTTATTAGCATTACACGGTAAGCTTAAACGGGCTAAACCCAGTGATAACCTAACTGAAATTCTGCAATCTCCCGATATTGAAGCCTCCATTGATTGGATTAGGCAGCAGCCACTTATGCGTGAGTTACCTGAGCATAAGATCATCATGAGCCATGCGGGTATACCGCCACAATGGTCATTAGGCGTATTAAGGCAAGAAACCGCGTTAGTCAGTGAGGCATTACAACAGAATGACTATTTAGAGGCATTAATAAGCCAAATGTACTCTGATACAGCGGATCAGTGGGATGCTACTGCGACAGGTATAACCAGATTACGTTATTGTATCAATGCATTAACACGCATGCGTTACCTCTATCTTGATGGCCGATTTAATTTTGATTGTAAGCAGCCACCAGAAAAGTGTACCAATCCTCAATTACGGCCTTGGTTTAATTTCCCCTCACCTTTGCGTGAGAGTCATACCCTAGTATTTGGACATTGGGCTGCACTGATGGGCAGGGTCAGCGACAATAAGCTAAAGGCTTTAGATACCGGATGTTGCTGGGGTGAACATTTAACCCTATGGCACCTCGAAAAAGACCAAATAATTACCCAAAAGAAGTTAAAAAAGAGTTAAACTAAAGTGAGTTAACGTCGATAACCCCTTGTACTGTCCCTGAATATAGTCCTGCTTTCATTTGGAAAAATATAATAAAAATCGGAGAATCCTATGAAGTTTAATGTAGCCACCAGAGTAATTGGCGGATTTGGTATTGTTATACTGTTACTCGTGCTGCTAGGATTCACGTCTTATCTCACCAACAATAGCCTCAAAGAAAGTTCGGCTATGATGCAAGAGTTAAGCTTGCCCGCGCTTAAATCGACCAATCATTTAAGTGAGACATTGAGTGAACAACAAAAACAGATCCTCATTGCCTACCACGCCCCAAAAGCGACAACGATCCCAAGTATCCGCGCAGTGTTCGACAGTCACACCTCTCGCTTTAAAGATGAAATAGCTAAGCTTTCTCAATTATTAAAAAATCACCCCAACTTTGGCTCTTTAACTACCCAATTGAATAGCAGTTTTTCTACCTTTGAACGCGACAGTCTGGCAATGTTTGCCGAACGAGAAGCGGCTTTAAGCAAGCAAGAACTGTTAATCGATCTGAAGAAAAAACTCGAAAATGCAGCCGATGATGCATCATCAGAATTGCTCGACATTGTTGATTTAGAAAGCAGTGACAACCCTGATTTACAGAGTATTGCGGCATCGGCAAGCGCCATAGACACCAGTCTGGGCAATATTATCACTACTATCGCAGACTTGGTGAGTAACGAAGAAGACAGCAAGCACGAACTGATTTCTAAAGAACTTGACTATATTCTTAGCGAGACCAAGAACAAACTGGATTATGTCAATCGCCACGGTCAAGGCATTATCGCAGCAGAGACTTTAAGTTCAGTGACCAAGGATATTGAAAAAGTATTAACGCTCGTCACTGGGCCGCAATCTATGCTGCAAGTGAAATCGAGCCAACTCAGTAACGCTAAAGAATCCATAGCAAAACTCAGCGTTATTGAAAAAGATGTCACCGTTATCAATGCCAATATGGATGATGTCAGCAATAATATCGAACTTATTGCAGCAAATATGAGCCGAGATACTATCGATAACATCGACTCAGCCAGCATGCAAACAACTCTAGTCGTGTTGATTGCTATTGTTGTCGCTGTCATAGTCAGCTTTGCTGTCGTCAACCCGCTAAAACGCTCACTAAGCCAGGTAAACCATGCACTTAACGTTTTAGCTTCGGGCAACCTAACTCACAAACTCGATGATTCTGGGCACGATGAATTTGCTGAACTTGCGAAGAATTGTAATCGCCTTGTCGACAGTCTGCGTAGTTTGATTATTGGTATTTTAGATCGCTCAAACCAACTTGCTGCAGCGGCCGAGCAAACTTCAGCTATTACAGCCCAGACCACGTCAGGCATTCAAGAGCAAAAAAGCCAAGTTGACCAAGTCGCCGCAGCCACAACGGAACTGAGCTCCAGTGCTCAGCAAGTCACGTTAAGTGCAGATGAAGCCCTTGAGCAAATTAAACAGGCTGACCAAGAAACGCAGCATATGCGCATCATTGCCGAGGAGAACAAACTGACTATTTTGGCATTAGCCGATGAAGTCGCCAAAGCAGGTCTAGTGATCAACAAAGTGCAATCAGATAGCGCATCCATTAGCTCTATCTTAGATGTGATCCGCAGTATTGCTGAGCAGACTAACCTACTCGCACTCAATGCCGCCATTGAAGCCGCTCGCGCGGGTGAGCAAGGCCGCGGTTTTGCGGTTGTTGCCGATGAGGTTCGTAATCTAGCCTCTCGTACTCAAGCATCAACAAGAGAAATCCAACAAATGATTGAAGTGCTACAACTGGGCGCAGAACAAGCCGTCGTTGCAATGGATATAGGCCGCGCGCAAGCCAATGCCTGTGTCGAGAAAACAGAGCAAACAAACATTGCACTGGAAACCATCAGTAAATCAGTCCACAGGGCCTATGATTCGGGTACTCACATCGCCCATGCAGCGCAGGAACAAAACTTAGTGAGCCAACAGGTATCTGAGAAACTTGAGCATATTGCGGCTATTTCAGAAGAAACTGCTATCGGCGCAGATCAAACCGCTCAATCTAGTCACCAAGTTGCTAAATTAGCCGAAGAACTGCAAGCTTCAGTCGGTGAGTTTAGGCTCTAATCGCGCTTTAAACGCAATCGAGACTCGCTAAGTGGCTTTCGATAACAGTCAAACTGCCGATGGTTTTTTACTCAACATACCGTATCGCACTGAGTTTAAATATAAAAATGCCGAACTAAAGTTCGGCATTTTTTTTAAGCTGTTACGCCAGTAAATAATGGCTCAGCCTGCTACTCTTCTTCGCCACCAGCTGCAGCGCCTAAACGCTCTTTAACTGCAGCAGTAATTGGGCTAGCACCATGACCATTGGCTTCAGCCCAAGCAAAAATTGTCACCCCATCAGCTTCGGCTACACTCAATTCATTAACTGACAAACGTTTAGCAACGAACTCACCCGCATCGTCAGCATTTACGCTATAGGCAGTCCTTAACAAACTCGCCCCATCGCAGCTGATACTACTGTAAATTTGACGTAATTTAACGCGGCTTTCTTTTAACTTTTTACGTAGGCGATTTTTATCGTTCGCTTTTACATAATCGCAAATACTCGCAATTAATGGATCTTCAGCTGCAACGGCAGCTGTAGGTACAGAAATATAACTAAATCCAATTAATGCAGCTAATGCTACAGGTATTAGACGCATCCGATACTCCTCAATACTTTCTTATTTTTTATAATTAATATTGTATGGGCTGCATCTATTATCTAAATAATGCCAATCTTTTGGTTTTAGTTCTCGTTCAACATCTAAGATAACAAGACAAAACGATCCCTTTTTCTAGGTTAACTATATGTCCAATAGGATAAAACACATCCGATTAAGCTACACCGCATACACTCAGGGTACACAACACAGCCATTAATTTAACACCTTTTACTTAAGGTGATAAAGCGATATTCCAATCCTTCCGTACTTTTACCCGATAAAGACGCTATTTCATGCCAAGAACCGTCATCCCACACTGGGAAAAAAGTATCTCCTTCAACTTCAAGATTAATTTGCGTTAAATATAGAGTATCCGCGTAAGGTAATAACTCGGCATAAAGCTGACCGCCGCCAATGATGACGAGTTCTTCGCAATCACCAACAATATCTTTAGCGGCATCAAAGGACGTAACACAGGTTACCCCTGTGATGACAAGATCTGTTTGCCGTGAAATGACGATGTTATGTCGGCCAGGAAGCGGTCTACCGATAGACTCAAAGGTCTTACGCCCCATAACGACTGGCTTACCTAGGGTGATAGCCTTAAAGTGGCGTAAATCCTCTGGCAGATGCCATGGCATTTTATTATTTTTCCCGATAACTCGATTGTTTGCCATCGCGGCTATCATAGCAATACGCATGTTTACTCCTTTATGTAGACAAATCATTAAATGATAAAACAGCTCCCTAAAATGCTGCTTATGTGGCTGAGTTCAACACCAATCAGCTTAAAATAAAGGCGGCTTATAAGCGATAAATCGTAATAAGCACACACTCTAGGCTAATTTTAAGCTGAATAATCAATTGTACTAAAGCAATAACGGCTTTAAAGTCATAAAAGTTTAGGATAAAAAATAATGCTGAGGTTAATCGCATACTTACCCATACAAAATCGGGTAGTGATACACAAACGAGGAAATAAGGCGGTTAATGCGAAGAGATTAAAAATGATAGAACAATTTAAACTGGTGAGATTTAAAATCTAAACTAGGCGCCAGTTGATTTTTAACTAAATCAGCTGGCGCCTAGGTTAACAAGCGTTGTACAGCACGTACAACATGGCGAGTCATATCACTTTAAGTATCAGCGTTACACATAACTCGCGCAATTCATGCAATCACATTATCTTTGGTAAATAACTTCTACATCGTAGTCGTCATCATCAAAGTCGTCATCATCATCTTCATCGACATAATCTTCATTCAATGAATCAATATTAGCTTGATGATAATTATCCCACTTGAATTCGACTTCGCTATCAGGATCGACGTTATTGTCTTCAGGTGGTAGGCTCGCAATGTAATCAAGCAGTTTTAATGCTAACTCACTGGTACCATGACGATTATAGGCAGAAACCGTGTAGACATCGCCTTCCCAGTTCATTTCTTTAACGATACGATCAACTTTTTCTTGCAGATCTTCTTCAAGCAGTAGATCGGTTTTGTTAAAGACTAACCAGCGTGGCTTACCCGCTAATTTTGGTGAGTATTTTTCAAGCTCACCCACGATTGCGCGCGCAGACTCAACCGGATCGGTTCCGTCAATAGGCTCAATATCGATAATGTGTAGCAAAATACGACAACGCTCAAGATGCTTTAAGAAGCGAATACCTAAACCCGCACCATCGGCAGCGCCTTCAATCAAGCCAGGAATATCGGCAATCACAAAGCTTTGACCTGGACGAGGATTTACTACGCCTAAGTTTGGCACAAGAGTAGTAAACGGATAGTCAGCCACTTTAGGTGTTGCACGGGAAACGGCACGAATAAATGTCGACTTACCCGCGTTAGGCATGCCTAGCAAACCCACGTCAGCCAACAGTAACAACTCTAATTTAAGGCTACGAACTTCACCTGGTGTTCCTAATGTCTTTTGACGTGGAGCACGGTTAGTACTGCTCTTAAAACGGGTGTTACCTAAACCATGGAAACCACCTTTGGCAACCAATAGCTTTTGGCCATGGGTAGTAAGATCCCCAAGCACTTCTTCAGTATCATGGTCAACCGCGCGCGTACCGACAGGAACTTTTAAGATCAAATCTTTACCGCTATGACCGGTACAATCACGGCCACGACCATTCTCGCCACGTTCAGCCATGTGAAAACGTTCAAAACGGAACTCGATCAAGGTGTTGAAGTTTTCATCAGCCTGCAAAAAAACACTGCCGCCATCACCACCATCACCACCATCAGGACCACCATCAGGTACATACTTTTCGCGCCTAAAGCTAACACAACCGCTACCGCCGTCGCCTGCTTCGACCCTAATTACTGCCTCATCGACAAACTTCATACTTACTCCTGGCACCACTGAATGAAGCAATTATACTGTCTAACTTCATTGGTCGCCAAAAAACTCGAGATACTTTGCTCCCAATCTTACCTGTCAATGCGGTTTTTTGGTAATTGATTACCCAAAACAGCCATTTACACGGTGTAAATAGAAGCACAAAAAACAGAAAGCCCCACCAATGGCGGGGCTTTAACAGTATAGGCTAGATTCGAAAATTAAGCTTCGATGCTAATAAACTTACGGTTATTAGCGCCTTTAACTTCGAATTTAACTTTACCGTCAGTCAGAGCAAACAAAGTATGGTCACGACCAATACCTACGTTTACACCAGCGTGGAATTTAGTACCACGTTGACGAACGATAATGTTACCAGCTAGAACTGATTCACCGCCAAAGCGCTTAACACCTAGACGTTTACTTTCTGAATCGCGGCCGTTACGAGTAGAACCGCCAGCTTTTTTATGTGCCATGAGTTAGACTCCTATTTATGCGTTGATAGCAGTAATTTTAACTTCAGTGAACCACTGACGGTGGCCCATCTTCTTGTCGTGATGCTTACGACGACGGAACTTGATGATAGTAACTTTATCACCACGACCGTGACTTACAACTTCAGCAATGACTTTACCGCCAGCAACTAAAGGAGCACCAACATGAACTGTTTCGCCATCAGCGATCAAAAGAACTTGATCAAACTCGATAGTAGAACCAGTTTCAACTTCTAACTTTTCTAAACGAACAGTGTGGCCTGGGGCTACACGGTGTTGTTTACCACCACTTTGAAAAACAGCGTACATAGCTATTTTACTCCAATTCCTAACACGCGGGCTCATTCTTGGATGAGGCAGGGTGCTATAAAAAACTTTATTGACAATGGGCGCGGAGTTTACGCGAAGAACCTCACTCTGGCAACCCCTAATTAGGAAAGAATAAAAAAAGACCGGATTAACTCTCACATTAGTTGAGCTAGTGCTGTCATATGTCAAAATTTTAGGTAAAATTCATTTAATTATAATACGTGAGCCTAAACAGGGGCCGATACGCATGACCCCACAACCAGAGTCTATTATGGATTTAAACGCTATTCGTCAACTGGCTGACACTGATATGCAAGCAGTCAATCAGCTGATATATAAACAGCTTGAATCAGATGTCGCCCTAATTAATCAATTAGGATTTTACATTATCAATGGTGGTGGTAAACGTCTTCGTCCTCTGCTATCGGTATTAGCCGCACGTGCGGTGAGTTATGAAGGTGAAGCACATCTTAAGCTTGCGGCGATTATTGAGTTTATCCATACAGCATCATTACTGCACGATGATGTAGTTGATGAATCAACATTACGCCGGGGGCGCGAAACCGCCAACGCACTGTTTGGCAATAGCGCCAGCGTACTGGTCGGTGACTTCCTTTACACGCGCTCGTTTCAAATGATGACTGAACTCGATAACATGAGAGTGCTTAGAGTGCTGGCTGATACAACCAACGTACTGGCTGAAGGTGAAGTATTGCAATTGATGAATTGCAACGATCCAGACACAACTGAAGAAAGTTATATGCGGGTCATCTATTGCAAAACAGCCAAGTTATTTGAAGCGGCAACTTTACTCGCTGCGGTCTTAGCAGATGCAACGCCAGAGCAAGAAACGGCACTAGGTAACTATGGTAAATATCTTGGTACAGCCTTTCAGCTCACGGACGATTTACTCGACTATACCGCTGACAGTGACGATCTAGGCAAGAACATAGGTGATGACCTTGCTGAAGGTAAACCCACTCTGCCGCTCATCTATGCCATTGCCCATGGTACAGACGAAGAGAAACAGCTCATACGTCAAGCAATAGAACAAGGTGATGGCACACAAGCTATAGATAAAATAGTTGCAGCATTGCACCATTGCGGCGCTTTAAACTATACCCAGCAAAAAGCGATTGAAGAGTCAGAAAAAGCCATTGCGGCACTGTCTATTCTGCCAGAGAGCGACTACAAGCAAGCTTTAGTTACACTCGCTAAAATCTCGGTCGACCGTAATCACTAATTATTCGCTAATGTAGTCTTTATCGCCCAATAAAAAAGGTCTTATTAAATAATACCTTTTTTATTGTCTACTCAGCCTTTAATCCTCAGATTAAACCTGCCAAAGAATAGGCGCTTCGTCCCGTTCAAGTAATAGTTGATTCACTTTAGAAAAATGTCCACAACCAAAAAAGCCACGGTAAGCCGATAAAGGAGAAGGATGTGGCCCTGTAAGCACATGATGTTGCGGTGCGGTGATCACTTGACCCTTTTTGATCGCATGGCTGCCCCAAAGTATGAAAATAATCGGCCGCCTTTGACGATTTAATAATGCTAACGCTGCGGTCGTAAACGTTTCCCACCCGGCTTTAGCATGGGAATGCGCCTTACCTTGCTCAACCGTTAGCACAGTATTAAGCATCAACACTCCCTGCTCCGCCCATGCAGACAAGTCACCGTGAGATGGTATTGAAAAGCCAGCAATATCCGTCGTCAATTCCTTGTACATATTGGCTAAGGAAGGCGGCGGTTTAATACCACGCTTAACCGAAAAACATAAACCATGGGCTTGGTTTGGGCCGTGATAAGGATCTTGGCCAATCAAAACCACTCTGACTTGTTCAAGGGGCGTCATACTAAAAGCATTGAAAACATCAGCCTCAGATGGATAAACCACTTTCCCTGCCCTGCGTTCATTGTCTACAAATGCACTTAGTTGCTGAAAATAAGGCAAAGCCCTTTGCTCATCGATAAATGTTTGCCATGTCGCCTGAGTCACGATTTTACTTCCTCAATCCTATTATCGGGTTAGCTTAAAAGTCCTTTGGTAGAATGGCAAGTTTGAAGGTTATGCTTGTCGATAATTGATACGGCTATGTTTGCAGTGTTTCGCTTTAAGACTTTCAATTTAAAACATTCGAATTTAAATGCTATAGTGCGCCCATTCTCGCACTGTCTAATTACGCCATGATGATCCAACATTCTGATAAATTGATACAACGACATCAAACGGGTTTCACCTTAATAGAGCTTGTAGTGGTAATCATAGTGCTCGGTATTTTAGCGGTAGTGGCTCTGCCAAAATTTATCAATGTGCAGCAAGATGCGCAAATCGCTACAGTCAAAGCCACTGGCGGTGGCTTTAAGTCAGCCATCAATCTGGCGCGCTCCGTTTGGGCGGTAAAAGTGGGATCAGGTCCAAAAGAAGACTTACCTGTATTTGGCACGGCGCAATCTGAACAAGTGGATTTCAACGCCTTCGGCTGGCCTGCACAGCACTATATCTTTGGTAATGAAGCCTCACCGTCGCTTGATAATGTCGAAGACTGTATATCGGTATGGGAAGTGTTATTTCAAAACACTCAACCCAGTGTCTCGCGCTTAAATGTTGATGCGACAGAAACAGACTACAAAGCCAGTTATACCAATCCTGGCCAGTGCACTTATTTCTATCGAACAAACGACAAACTGTCGATTAATTATGACTCCCAAACCGGAGTCGTCATTACCGACACAGATCCCAATAGTTAATGCCTGACGATTCCTTCTTACGTCAATTAAGTTAGAATCGAACTTTAATCTGTTACTTTTTAGAGTGAACGCCATGACCGACACGAGCAACACCACCATTTACGAACTTGCCGATCAGTTTATTGCCTTAGCCAATCAGCTAAGCCAACAAGAAGCAGATGTAGGTAAAGTTGGCACTGCACTCCGTTTTGCTGCGGCACGCTTTAACGCCTTCGAAGCCGCGATTAAATCAGCGGATCTCGGCGCCGAGAAAGAAAGCGCATTAGAATGGTTTAGTAGTGAATTTAAAGAAATGCTGAGTGATAACTTAGACGATCACATCGCAAATCCTCCTATCACCCAAGAAACTATCGCCGAAGAGTCTGACAATTCAGTGCAAATGTTTAAAGGCTAATAGCCGCTTTATTCCCTCTCTTACAAACAAAAAACGCCATCAATTGATGGCGTTTTGATTTTAGCTATCTGATAATTCGCTTACAGTGTATACATCACCCTGATAGCCAGCAGTATTAATACCACGCCAGACAACTTATCAATTAACCCTGCCTTTTCCCGTAACTTAGGCAACACGCTTGAATGGGACAACAACAAAGCAATAAGCGTATACCAAAGACCATCGACCACTAAAGGCGTAAAGATGATTAATGCTTTTGCCGTTATGCTATCGGCCACCATGACGAATTGGCTGAAAAGCGCGAGGAAAAACAACATTATCTTAGGATTAAATAAAGAAATGGCGATACCGTCACGGGCGGCGGTTAGAGTATCAGTTGCTTCACCTGCGGCAAATTTAGCTTGCATGCCACCGTTTGAGCGCAGCGCTTGAATTCCGATCCAAGCCAGATATAACGCCCCAATAATTGCAATTCCATTAAATACTAAGGGCGCCTTTTTAAGGACTGCGGCTAAACCGAGCAAGGTCACCAGTGCATAAATCCCAATGCCAATCGAATGTGCCCATGCGCAAACAATCCCCTTTCCTCGTCCACCGCCTAATGTGTGGCGCACCACCATAGCTAAACTGGGGCCAGGCGACATCGCGCCCAAACAACAAATGGCCAATAGCCCTAACCAGGTACTCATACTCATTAAAACATCCTACCCCGTATAAAAAGGCTCATTGTGGACCATAAACTTGCTGACGATTCTAACATCACACCATAAAAGCGTTAACGCGAATAAGTAATTGAGAAAATACTTGCCAGAGGCTCACCCTTATCATCTTTTAAAATGGTTTCGCCGCTTATCGCTTGATAGCTTATTTTCTAATCTTGAATCGTCATTTTATGAGCAGTTTTAACCACTTCAGGGACTGCGCTTTCAGCTTTAACATCAGCCTTTGCTCCGCCTCTGCATGACTCATCATCGAAAAAAATAGCACCATAGGCGGCACTAATAATGACCACAATGATACAGCGGACTCTCTTCTACGCCAGCTAAAACTTGTCATCTTGCTTCCTTATAAGTCGTTATATTTATAATCTGCCCAAGCTTACAAACACTTAACAAAAGGCGCAAAACATAATTGCAACTAAATGCGTCAACACTAAGGGCTAAACTTGCTGACTCAAAATCCATAAATTAACGCTAATTTAAGCCGTTAGCCGCTAAGATAAGCATAACCTAAGCCTGTATAGGCAGATCTCAAGCAGGAAGTTTTATGAGCACCATCACTCTTATCAGTATTTTCATTCTTTGTTTATTAATAGGCGCTATTTTGCTGCTACTTTGGCAGAGACAAAAAGGCAAAACCATACCGCTAGCAGTGATATTTGTGCTGGGATTTTTCGCTGTGGGACTCGGCGCTATTATTGGATTTGTACATAAAGGTGAGGATTATCAAGCCTATCAAAAACTACAGTGGCGCACCTTAGCACCAGAGCAAATTGCGCCTTTGGTTGCCAAAGGCTATACCGTCTTTGTTGATATAACCTCTGATTGGTGCATGATTTGTAAAACCAATCAAGCCGAAGTCACCCATAGGGAACAAGTTGTCAATGCCTTGATGGCCGACAATATTATCCTGATGCAAGGCAACTGGAGTGAAGCCAACAAAACAATTGAAGCCTATATGCGAAATGAAGGCGTGCCAGGAACCCCCTACAATAAAATCTACGGCCCAAGCTACCCCAATGGCATTCTTTTACCGTCAAAACTTAGTATTAGCGACGTACTCAATGGCCTAACAGCTGCCCGTTAAGCTCATCAGTTATACATAAAAAGGCTGCCTGACAGCCTTTTTAGTAAGAGCCGTTAAAATGTAATGAAGCGATTTATTCGATCCACAAATATTAGCTATCACTTTGTCTATGGCCACAAAAATCATATTAAAACCAAGTTTTGCGAACACATTTAAAGCCGCCCATTAATCCACGATATATCGTGTGATGATATTTAAAGGTACACTCAAGCTATCTGCTAGCGAATCGAGCAAACCGGCCTATGTCTCAGCTTTCATCTACTACAGCACTCATAAACAACCATTTTTTACCCGAGAACCAATTATTGCTTAATGCTGTTGGTGAAGGAATTTATGGCTTTGATTTAAGTGGTAATGCCGTTTTTATTAACCCTGCAGCAGAACGAATGACAGGGTGGAAGAATGAAGAGTTACTCGGGAAAAATATCCATGATTGTCATCACCATAGCCACGCAGACGGGAGCCACTACCCACAAGAAGATTGCCCCATTTATAACACTTTAAAAGATGGCATTACGCGTGAGATAACCCATGACGTATTTTGGCGTAAAGATGGCAGCAGTTTTCCGGTTCATTATAGCTCTACGCCCGTTTACCGCGCCGATGAACTGGTTGGCGTGGTCGCGATATTTCGTGATATCAGTATTCAAAAACAAACAGAGCTGTCATTACGCCAAGCATTAGCCCAAGTACAAGCCCTCTCAGAACGACTCGCTTCAGAAAACCATTACCTACAAACCGCACTCGCAGATAAAACTGGCGATGTGGATATATCAGGAAATAGCGGCGTGATCCGCCATATGATCCAGCAATTGCATCTAGTCGCCAATACCGATAGCACAGTGTTGATTTGTGGTGAAAACGGCACAGGTAAAGAGTTAGTCGCCCGTAATTTACATCAATTAAGCCACCGTAAAGACAAGCCAATGATCAGTGTTAACTGTGCGGCGTTCTCAGCCTCTTTATTAGAAAGTGAGCTCTTTGGCCATGAGAAAGGAGCATTTACTGGCGCTACCAGTCGGCGTAAAGGTCGCTTTGAACTCGCCCATCAAGGCACCTTGTTTCTTGATGAAGTGGCGGAACTGAGCTTAGAAGCGCAATCAAAATTATTGCGCGTTATTCAAGAGCAATCCTTCGAACGCCTTGGCGGCAGTGAAACCATTCAAGTGGATATCCGTTTAGTCGCTGCCAGTCATCACGACTTACTCAAGCGAGTTGAGCTAGGATTATTTCGAATGGATTTGTATTACCGCCTAAATGTATTCCCTATTCAGGTGCCACCACTGCGCGCAAGAATCGACGATATTCCTGAGCTGGTCAGCCATATTCTGCACAGCTTAAATCGAAAGCTTGGTAAAAAGATTCGCGGCGTGAGCCAGAAAGGACTGCAAAAGCTCATGGCATACACTTGGCCAGGCAATGTGCGTGAGCTGCAAAATATTCTTGAACGCGAAGCTATTTTATCCCAAAGCGATATTTTACATATTCACGCTATGCCTAATAGCCACCCACTCACTCAGGCTCACGGGCAAACTTTAGCTGAAGCAGAAGCCCTACATATAGAACAAACCCTTAAACGTTTACATTGGCGTATATCGGGTCCATTAGGGGCTGCCAATGTGCTCGGCGTGCCAGCAAGTACGTTAAGATCACGAATGAAAAAACTGGGGATTAAGCGTCAATCTACTGAGACATAAGCACAGCATACATACCAAAAGGCACGATATATCACCAATGTGTGATATATCGTGTTTAAGGCGAAACCGATATCGAAAAATAATCTTTATAATCATGCAGTTAATCAATTGAAACATTGGCCTGCAGTTTGCTATTAGGGAGACAGATCTTATTTAAGCCGTTAGGACCCTTTATGCCAAAGTGCGAAGTTACCCCAAATTCTCCAAATGTGAATAAGTGTGTGGGTGCGAAGCCGCCCGCTGTAGAACTGCATATCCCAATTAAAAACCTCTCTAGCCAAAACTCGCAGACAACAAATGCGCCATCTGGCAACATACATTTTCGAGAGCAGAAAGGCTATTTTCAACGCCTACGCACTATGATGAATAGCTTGCTGATCGTACTATTTTTCGCTCTGCCATTTATCTCTATCGATGGCCGCCAAGCGATACTGTTAGATGTCAGCCAACAACAGTTTTTCTTTTTTGGTATCACACTGTGGCCGCAGGACTTTACGTTACTCGCATGGATTTTTATCGCCGCCGCTTTTAGCCTCTTTTTTATCACTGTATTTTGGGGCCGTGTTTGGTGTGGTTATCTCTGTCCGCAAACAGCATGGACTTTTATATACGTGTGGATCGAAACGCGTATTGAAGGCAGTAGTAACAAACGCAAACAACTCGACAAAGCGCCGTGGTCTAGCAATAAAATCGCTAAAAGAACGGCAAAACACTTACTTTGGGGGCTCACAGCCCTGCTTACTGGCTGTGCCTTTATTAGCTATTTTATCCCTGCCCGTGAACTCTATGTAGATATATTTACAGGTCATGCTAGCTTCTGGAGCACTAGCTGGGTATGGTTTTTCGCCGTTTGTACCTATCTCAATGCGGGCTGGATGCGTGAACAAATGTGCTTACACTGTTGCCCTTACTCTCGCTTTCAAGCAGTCATGTTCGACGCGAATACCAAAACCGTGACCTACGATGCACAGCGCGGTGAATCTCGTGGCCCTCGTAAACGTAAGCAACAAACAAACCTAAATGAGCCTACCTTAGGTGATTGTGTTGACTGTAATTTGTGTGTTGAAGTATGCCCAACAGGCATAGATATTCGCAACGGTTTACAATATGAGTGCATCAATTGCGGCGCCTGTGTTGATGCCTGTAATGAAACAATGCTCAAATTCGATTATAAACAAAATCTTATCGGTTATATGAGTGAAAATGACATAAAAGAAGTGCGTTACGCTTATTGGCGTTCGCCTCGTTTCTTAGGTTATGGGATTGCGGTCATCATCATGCTAATTGTCATCGGCTTAGATTTACATGGCCGTAGCGAAATCCAGCTAAATGTTATTCGCGATCGTCAAAGTCTGTACCGCGAAACGGCAGACAATAAGATTGAAAATACCTACCAGCTTAAGATCCGCAACAAAACCCAGGATACTAAACAATATCAACTCGCCGTTGATAGTGAAATGCCCTTTAGTCTTATTGCTAATCCGATTATTACCCTGGCCGCCGGTGAACAACTCGACTACCCCGTCACAGTGTTAGCCGATAGGAATAATCTCCCCTCTGGGCGTAAAATAATTCAATTCTCGGTGACAGATATTAAACAACCCGACCAGCAAGTCAGTCAAAAAACCGGATTTTTTAGCCCTTAAGACTCAACGTTTAGCGAACAGCATTAACCGTTCAATCAGCACTTAAGGAAACAACTCAAGTGCTGATTGACGCCATAAGCTTATTGTTAAATGACGCGACTTAACATAGACACAGATAAGCTAGCCAAGCTATTGATAGTCAAGTCATTGGTACTCAAGCTATTGATAGTAAAATCATGATATAAATCCAGTAAATCAACATAGAACATCGGCGATTTATGATGCTACTAAAAGGATAAGCATAAAGATCAGTGTATGCGGCTCGCGGGTTAATGATATTGATTATCCCCTGCTATCTTTTGATGCCAGCTCAAGCCAAGTTAACTAAAAATTAACTTTTGTGACGCGAAAATGCACTCAATCCACAGTAAAAACACAATCAAAAAATTCAAACTTAAGCTACAGTTAAGCCCTAGCCTTTAGAGTAAAAATACTTTTTTTACATAAAGATAGCATTATTGGTATAGCGATTTTTTCGCGATAAGCATTGACCTTAAGTACACACAGCCTCTAATCTAAACATCTGTTTAACTCGAAAATAATAACAACTAATAAACATCATCTTTGAGGTAGTTCAGCATGGCATATGATCAAGATTCCCAACTTAAACTAAACTACAGCTCACTTGTCGACTTGATCGAAAAAACTAGCCTGCGTTATGGCGATAAACCCGCCTATGTGTGCCTGGGTAAAACCAGCAGTTTTAATGAGATAGAACGCGATTCACGCTACTTTGCCGCCTACTTACAAAATGAAACGGCACTCAAACCCGGCGATCGCATTGCTATTCAATTACCTAACATTACCCAGTTTGTCATTGCTGCTTATGGTGCAATTAGGGCCGGTCTTATTCTGGTTAATACCAACCCCTTATATACCGAACGTGAGTTAATTCATCAGTTTAATGATTCTGGCACCACAGCGTTGGTGGTACTGTCTGACTTATTACCGACCTTAGCTAAAGTTATCGACAGCACCCAAATAGAACTGGTCATTTCCACCCATCCATTAGATTTAATTGCCCCACAGGTACAGCCAAAAACAAGGCTTAAAAATATCGAGTTTTGCCAAATTCTTAAACAAGGTGCAGAACTTAGCTTTACTCGCGTAGCTCCTACATTGGCGACTCTCAGTGCATTGCAATACACCGGCGGCACCACTGGATTATCTAAGGGTGCCATGTTGACCCACGGTAATATGCTCGCCAATGCCGCGCAGGTAAAATCCCGCATTGGCAGCGTCATCACCGAAGGCGAAGATATCTTCGTTGCACCACTACCGATTTATCATATTTACGCGTTTATGGTGAACTTAGTCTTGTATTTCGAATGTGGTGGTTGCTCGGTACTGATCCCAAATCCTCGGGATATTAGCGGCTTAATTAAGACGTTAGCTAAATATCCTTTTACGGGTTTTGCGGGTCTTAACACTTTGTTTGTCGCCCTATGCCATCAACCCGAATTTACCGCGCTGGACTTTAGCCATTTAAAAATCACTATATCAGGCGGCACTGCGCTCACTGCGGCGGCGGCAAATATTTGGCAACAGACCACAGGTAACATGATTAGCGAAGGGTATGGATTATCTGAGACCTCACCGGTTGTTTCACTTAATGCGCCCGGCTATCAAAAGCTTGGCACTATTGGTAAACCTGTGATTGGCACTGAGGTTAAACTTTTAGATGAAAATAACCTTGAAGTCCCCCTCGGCACCGCCGGAGAATTAACCGTGTGCGGCCCACAGGTGATGCAAGGTTATTGGAATAATCCACAAGAAACGACTAATGCTATGACTGCAGATGGCTTTTTCAAAACCGGTGATATCGCCATTGCCACCGAAGAAGGGTTTCATCAGATTGTTGATCGCAAAAAAGACATGATCCTTGTCTCTGGTTTTAACGTTTATCCTAACGAAGTCGAAAACGTATTAGCCAGCCACCCCAATGTGATCGAATGCGCGGTCGTCGGGATAAAAGATGAACATTCGGGGGAAGCGGTCAAAGCCTTTGTCGTACTCAAAGATAATGGCGTTGAACTAGAGCAACAGAAAAGTGACATTCTCCTCTATTGCCGCAAGCAATTAACCGCCTATAAGCTACCTAAAGTGATTGAATTTAAGAGTCAATTACCTAAAAGCACCGTCGGTAAAATTTTGCGCCGCGAGCTTAAAGACCACGTATGAGCCTTAGCTATTCCCAGTGAATGAAACATGTCACTGGGATTTGCCCTTAGGTAAAACTGGCATTAGCCTCTTCGGTTAACAATTGCAAACTGGCAAACTCACGATATAAATCATTCGATTGCATCAGCTCTTGGTGGCGACCACAGGCAATGATTTCGCCTTTATCAAATACAAAAATTCTGTCCGCATTAATAACCGTTGATAGGCGATGGGCGATAATCAAGGTGGTTTTACCCGCCATTAAGATATCTAACGCTTGCTTCACTTTTTGTTCACTCACCGCATCTAAAGCGCTGGTTGCTTCGTCGAGCAATAATATCGGTCTATCTGCTAAAATCGCCCGTGCAATTGCGATACGTTGTTTTTGTCCGCCAGAAAGCCGCACACCACGTTCACCTAAATAGGTTTGATAACCGTCACTAAATTCACTAATGAACTCGTGGGCACGTGCCGCAATACAAGCATCAATCACTTCTTGCTCACTTGCATCGACTCGTCCATAACGCACATTTTCAAGCACACTGGTGGCAAAAATTACCGAATCCTGCGGCACTAGGGCAAATTGGGCGCGTAAATCCTGAGGCGTTAGATCGGCAATATCAATTCCATCTAATCGAATACGCCCGTTAGACGGCACATAAAAACGCTGTAACAGCTGGAATAATGTGCTTTTACCCGCGCCGCTAGGGCCAACTAGCGCAACCCGCTCGCCCGCAGCAATTGCTATATTGAGCTGTTTTAAGACTAAGGTATCGTGTTCTGGGTAGGCAAAACTGAGGCCTTCTATCGCGAGCTCACCACGAATATTTATCGGTAATGTCACAGGATTTACGGCGACAGGAATATCAACTTGCGTTTCAGCCAGCTCAATTAACCGCTCGGCGGCGCCCGATGCTCGCTGAATATCGCCGATGACCTCACTGATGGTGGCTACTGCGCCTGCGACCATAACAGCATAAAACATAAACGCAGACAGTTCGCCGCCGGTCATCTTGCCAACCATCACATCTTGCGCTCCCACCCAAGTCACCAGCACTATGGCTGCAATACTTAAAAACATGACTGACGAGATCAACAAAGCGCGATATAGGATCCGCCCACTGGCTGCCGTCATGACGTCTTCGACGCGGGAGTTAAATAAGCTGCGGTCTTTATTCTCATGGCCATAGGCTTGTACTGTATGGATCTCGTGCAGCGTTTCATCCACATAAGCACCAAGATCGGCAACTCTATCTTGGCTTTCACGTGCCAGTACGCGTACTTTACGGCCAAAAAATAGCACTGGCCCTAATACTAAAGGCACTGCTAATAACACCAATAATGTCATCTTTACACTGGTAATACCCATCATGACCAAGCCACCGAACACAGTGACACTAGAGCGCAAAGCCATCGAAAGGCTTGATCCCACCACAGTTTGTAGCAAGGTAGAGTCGGCGGTAAAACGAGAGATCACTTCACCCGTTCGCACCTTGGCATAAAATGCAGGCGAGAGTTTAAGTAATTGGTTATAAACAGTAAGGCGGATATCAGCACTGACGCGCTCACCCAGCCAAGTCATTAAATAAAAACGGCAAAACACAGCAGCACCACTCAGCGCCGTGATCCCCAGCACGAATAATATGATCTCATTAAGCCTTTGCGCATTATCACGCACAAAGCCTTCATCGACCATCAGCCGCACACCTTGGCCAAGGGACAACCAAGCAAGTGAACCTATTATGAGAAAAATAATCGAGGCAACGACTTTCATTTTGTAAGGCTTGAGAAAGCCCGCAATCCAAGGTAACACTGACCTTTGTCTGTCAAAGACGTTAGTTTTATCCTTTGCCATAACATTAGCTGCTTGATGAGCGTGATCTTGCGAGCTATTCAATGGATCGACAACAGATTGAATGGGTTCAGACGGCTTAGCTGTTGGCTCGTTCACTCTTGATATCCTTAAGGTGGGATTACAGGTCAAGCATTAACATCGGCATGAATAAAAACGCCTGCCGCGGGATATTATATAAGGCGTATAAAAGAGATGCTGACAGTGAATGCTAAATTCAAGCGCTTACAGAATATTATACCTAAATAACCTGAACTCGGGATTAGCTCTGTGTCTCGACAGGTTACTTTTCCCTTTATCTGCGTTAACTTTGCTACTAATAGCCCGCTATTAGGTACGCAAACTTGCCTTGATAACGAAAAAACTCACTCTGTAGAGTTAATTTTGTGAATAAGGTAATAAGATTAATCCGTTACCACAGCCACTATCCCGAGTTCAGGTTAAATAATAAAAGCCAAACCCTCATCAAGTGCGGATTTGGCTAGATATTCTCATTAAAATAGTAACACTAAACGTTAAGCCAACTGTGTGTTTTCAGTTAGCTGGGGTGAACCATGGTGCCCATCGCGCTTCCATCCCACATCTAATAACTCTACACCACTAAGAACAAAAGCTTGGCCGAAACCTTTTACATATAATCCCTGATGGGGCGCGAGTTTGTATAAGTTAAAATCGGTTAATGCGGCAAGATTATCTGACATTTCACCAAACCGCGCTGACAACACGCCAACCCCTTTGCTAAAGGCTGGACTGCCACGGGGAACCACTTCGGCAATCGCATCAAAGGTTAAACGTTTGCGGGCAAAAACTGATTTAGCCACAGTTTCATCTTCAACTAACATAACCGAGACTTTAGCCGAGTGCTTAAGGTTATGCCCATGACGGGCTAAATCACTGACCAAGATGTAAAAACCATCATCAGCCAGCGCAAAAGGTGCGTAACTAGCATTTGGCTGTCCATCAATGCCCAGAGTGGCCAGCTGCAAGCTTTTATGTTGTTGCTTAAAGGCTTCTATTTCAGGTAAAAGCTTGTCTCTTAGACGCTTTTCTTGTTCGGTTATTTCAGGCTTCATGAGTTATGTTCCTTAAATATAATAAGTTAATTTTTTAATTCGGCGGCTTGATTGTGGTTATGTAAAGGCCGTTGCCAGCGCTTTAAATTGGCGAACTTGCTCAGGAAATAACGCCCTTTGTTTATCACGGCCTAAATACACTTTAAATACCACTTCGCCAGCACTGCCAAAAAAGTTAATAGAGTGGCTTTCACTGCCTCGAAATGGTCGACTGATTAATGCAATGGCACGCATGACATCGACTTTAAGGTGCCCGTGTAAACCATCGCCCTTGCTGTAAAGATTGTAATAACCGTGGGCATACTTACCCTGAGGGAAGTCACCTTTAAATTCAAACACACTGCCTGAAAGCATCACAATCGTAGTTAACTTGCCCCACAGGGGTAAGGCTTGTAATAGTTCATCTAACTGAGCCAGAGGTACGAATACCACTTGCTCCGGCGGCAATGCAGCAACCACATCAAGCTCGGCAATGCCGAGTTCACTGGCGAGTTGCGCCGGCATTAAATCGAGTTGTTGCTCAAATCGTTGACGTAATAGCGCCTGTTGCTCAATTTGCTGAGCGGTTAAGTCTGGCGCAACATCAAGCTCGGTATCGAGTGTCATCTTCATCAATGTTCTCCAAATAGAGTAACGACTAAGTGGTCGCAGATAAAAGACTTGCTCACCGATATAAATGTAGTGGCCGTGTTGATGGGTTTTAACGCCATCAACACTAAAAGCAAGCCTCTTTAATACGCGACTTAAAACATATAGCGCGCCGATAACTTCATGTT
Organism: Shewanella sp. MF08487; assembly: GCF_050848685.1. NCBI lineage: Bacteria > Pseudomonadati > Pseudomonadota > Gammaproteobacteria > Alteromonadales > Shewanellaceae > Shewanella > Shewanella sp. MF08487. The sequence goes on along the minus strand of NZ_JBOZPB010000017.1, from coordinate 35,475 downwards.
ACGGCCCGGTTGTTGCAATGTTTGCCACGCTTGTAAGTACTGTTCATCACCGATGTTTTCAATGGCGAAATCAACTCTAACGCCAGCCATAGCCCCCATAGTCGGCTCCCATGTAACATACACATCCCAAAGGGTGTAATCGTCGTATTTTGCCACTTTAAAGCCATCAGGCGTATTGGATTGACTCGCTACATAAGTGACCCGCGTACCGAGCTTCATGTCGCCATCCATGATGCCTTGGGATAAATCGACATTAAATTTATTGGCGGGTATCCCCTCAATATCATCACCACTGTTACGATCTTCACCGTGGGTTTGACCATAATTCATCGCCAAATGAGTCTGACCGATACGGTAACGGCTACTAATTTCGAAACCAGTCAAGCGCGCATCTTCAACGTTATTCCACGAGGTCGTTTGCTCGAACCCTGGAATGCCGCGCCATGGGTTAGATACCTGCTGCACGATAAAATCATCCACATCGTTGCGGAAAATATTAAAGGTCAACGCCAGCTCATCATTACCCGCTAACTCACTGAAACGTAAGTCTGCTTTAATTTCTTTATTGCGCGCGGTTTCAGACTTTAAATCAGGATTAGTCGCAAACGTATTACACAAACCTTGGGGTAAAAATCCAGGAATGGGCGGAATGCAATAGTGCGTGCCACTAGAAAACATCTCTTCCACCGTCGGTGCGCGAAAAGCTTGATCGTAACGCGCACTTAAGGTTAACCAAGATTGAGTTTGCCAAATTAAACCCAACGAAGGTGATAACTCATTGTCATCAGACGATAAATTAAGGTTATTACTGTCATTTTTATAGCGATCATAGCGTAGACCTGAATCGAGATTTAATGTCTTTGTCAGCTCAATATCAGCGCGTGTAAAAGCGCCCCACACTGTGGTTTCACCATCGATATTCCCCGGACGTTGGCCCACTTGCCCAGAATCATCACGCTGCGTTTCTATGGTATCGCGATAGCCGTCAACGCCGTAGGTCAGTAAAGTGCTGCCCAAGCGTGAACTGTTATTAAGGTTAATGCCCACAGTACGATACTCAGTGCTATCTTGCTGGTCTTTAGTGATGCGGTCTTCATCGTAGTCAGTACTGTTCCAATACACTTGCATCTTAGTATCCAGATACGGATTATTGGCAGGATTGAGACTGTAATTTACAGTGATATTTTGATCGTCTGTCTTGCGGCGTACCAAAGGCACTGAGCTACTCACCGCAGCAGCAGGATTACTCGGTACGAGTTCATTGCTTTTATTCACTCTTGCTGATAATTCTAACCGTGACGCTTCATCGGCTTGCCAACCTAATTTGGCTAAACCATTGCTGCCGTTAGATGCACTGTTGTTTAAGGTTTCGTCATTGCCAGTTTTTATATTATTTGAGTCGGTATAAGAGCCGTTTAATAACCAATCAATACTATCTTGTTGACTATAAATAGCACCACTGGTTTTAGTACGCGAGCCATTGGTTTCATAACCTTGTTTTAAATACCCGCCAAAGGTCTCGTTGGGCGCTAAAAAGTCTTGTGCCGATTTAGTGTTCTGCGCGACAACGCCACCCAAAGCCCCGCTGCCCCACAAGCTGCTGGCTGGACCACGTAATACTTCTATAGATTTCAATAACTCTGGATCCATAAAATAAGATCCTCGGTGGCCAGAGCTCGTGTTTTGTCTTGCACCGTCTATCGTTTGCAATACTCGATCGCCACTTAAACCGCGGATTTCAACCCCTTGTGATGATGCTCTTGGCCCATTAGTCAGCGTGATGTTCGCTTCGTTTTTAAGGGCATCTGCAACGGACGATGCTTGAGCAACGGCGAGTTGTTCTTCACCCACCACAGCAACACTGCGACTGGTTTCGGACGCTTTTTCGCTGACTCTTGTTGCGCTCACTAATACTTCATCAAATTCAGTTGTGATTAGCTTTTTTTGTACATCCTTTTGAATAATAGGCGCTTTGTTTTCTTCAGCCGCCACAGTAAAACTGAGCGCCGTTAAGCCAAGGGCCATACTATTGAGTGCTATCGCCATGGCGATCACTAACGGCTTTTTCTTCATATCTTCATCCTCAAGTGATAATCAGCGGTGACTGCGTAATTTAATGCTGAGTTTCTAGATTGTTATCAAACAAACTCATGGCCAATTAAGTGGCGTAAATTAGCAGCTTAGCTGTTTTTTTAAGCGCTCATTCGAGCTATTGCAGGCACTCTACCTGAGATAATAAAATAGATCAAATGCTAATCATTATCATTTGCGATCTTATTTATATTGAGATATCTTAATTAGCGAAATGTTTTTATAGATAAGAGATTGCTGTGACACCGAAACGATATTTGGCTTTTGGCGCGTTGACAATTGCGATACAAACCGGGGTTATCGCCTCGCAGCCTTCGGTCACTATGTTAAAAAACTCGCCACTATCTAGCGCGGCAAAGCCATCAGTCGACACGAATCAAAATAGTGTCACGCTGAGCTTTATCGTGCCGAGCAAACGTGTCAGCACCGCAGCAAACACGAGTGCCACGCCTATACAGCAATCCAAATCCAGTGCAGAAAAGATTAACAGTGCGGCTAAACCACGATTAAGGTCAAAACCTATAGATAAGCCGATAGTCGCTGCGGCGGATAGAGCGACGAAGAAGATTGAGCAGCAGCTCGCAACAACACGTTCAGCTTCAACGTTGAATAAAGCGTTTTTGATACAAGATGTTACTGCCGATTTAGTGGATAAAAACATCAATACAGAGCCAGCAGAATTAACCACCAGCACGGCCAAACCTGATACTACGAGTGCAAAAAACAACATTGTGGAATTAACAAAGCCACTTTTTGCTACGCAACCACCTAAGCCTGAATATCCACGGATAGCGCGTAGAAAAGGCCTAGAAGGAACGGCAACAATAGAAGTGATGTTTAATGCATTAGGTGAGCAACTGGCGCTAACACTAGTTAAAAGTTCTGGATTTAGTTTGTTGGATCAAGCGGCACTGGAGGCGGTTGAGACTTGGCAGTTTGAGGCCCCGATGCCAAGGTTAGCGAGTCATTATAAGGTCACAGTGCCCATACGTTTTGCACTCAACTAATGACTTTAGCTGATGGCGTCTCCATTGAATCATGGCACCGAAAACCACACAGAATATAAGCAACCAAAACGTAAGCAACATCAATCCCCAACATAGATGCGTTTATTGCTTAATCTTAACCACATAACTCATGTATCAGTGGATGCCTTAATACTGAGATACACAGATACTGAAATTGACATAGATTGGAGAGGCTTAATGCCCATAACTGATTTTTCGACTTTACATTTTTCGACCTTACATAGTCAGCTCGGCGTACTGACATGGCCGCTATTGTTATGTGCTTTTCTAGCTTTTATGATCAGCCTTGAACGTAGCGCTTTGTTTTTACATCAAACGCTATTGTCACTATGGCCTAAAAAACAAGCTTGGGTAAAAACGCTACGTCAATCATCGTCAATAGCAACCACAGACAACATCAAGGCACTATTAGTACAAACGAGCGCGCAGCAAGACATACTCTCACGCGGTGCGACTTTACTACTCAAACAGGTCCACCAGCCCAAAGTCCTGCGGGAAGAGTTAGTCAGCCTGTGGCTGAATAAACAGCAACGAGACTTACAGGCTGGACTCAAAGTATTACAAGTCATTGGCATTATTAGCCCGCTACTTGGCTTACTCGGCACGGTTTTAGGCTTGATTGAAATGTTTAATCAGCTCGGTCAATCGCAAGGTCCGGTCACTCCCGCGCAATTAAGTGCGGGGCTCGGGCTCGCAATGAATACCACTGCGGCGGGGCTCATTATCGCGGTGCCCGCCATTACAGCTGCGCATCTTTTTGGGATCTGGGCTCAAAATCAATGTCAACGCACCAGCCATGTACTCAATCAAATTAACCTTTGGTTAGCCGGCATTAAAGACGACTCTCACGATGCGCATGACTATCAAGCGTTTGAGCACGTCAGCCAGTCGAGTGCATAGCCTAAACAGCCACTTAATAACCACTTTGAGACACTGAGATGATAAGCACTGATAAATCTTCACTGTCGCATAATGGCATATCTTCACCAGAACAACTGCCAAGCGTTGATTTGACCGCATTAATCGACATTATTTTTATTGTATTGGTATTTTTGCTACTCACCGCAAACAGCCAATTATTGAGCTTACCCGTCGCGGTGCCGCAAAGCCCAAGTTCAGCCATTACAGCGGTAAAAAACCAACCTTCTATCGCCATTAATATTATGGCAACGGCCCCCTATTGGGCTATCGATGGCGAGCAATTTATGGATTTAGCCCGCTTTACCACTGTATTGATACAACGCTTACAAGTAATGCCCGAGGCAACAGTGGTTATCGCCGCAGATAAAGCCGCGCCCGTTGAGCCACTAATGCAACTGCTTGCGCTATTACAAACACAATCCATCAGTCAGACACAAATATTGATGGAACACTAAATATTTACACGACGTTAAGTTAACAGAACGTATTTAACATCTGTCTATAAACCCCAAGTCTGAGCCTAATACTGTGGCGACCCAGATTTCATAGGAGTTAAACCATGTTGTTTCAAGCCACTCAACTGCCGATAAAAATAGGCTCTCGCATGTTAAGTTTTTTACCTCACCGTATAAGTAAGCCGCTGAATAAATGCCTATTTTTTAGCGCTGCCATCACTATGTTAGTTGCGCCTAATGCCTCAAGCGCTGAGCAAGAAATACGTCTAGTGAGTGCAGGGGCGGGAGTCACTGAGTTGGTACTCGCCCTTGATGCGGGCGATAAATTGGTTGCCATCGACTCTACCAGCTATATCCCTGAAAATTTGAGCCATATTGCTAAACTTGGCTATCACAGAATGCTCTCCGCCGAAGGCATTATTGCCCTGTCGCCAACCGTCGTGGTGGGTTCTGATGTGATGGGGCCAGAAACCACGCTCAAGGTGTTAAAACAAGCCAATATTCAAGTAGTGCAATTACCGACTACGACTGATGAACTGCAGCTAATGAACAATGTGGATACTTTAGGTCAGTTACTCAATCGCCAAGATAACGCAATCAAACTTAAGCAAGACTTACATCAAAAGCTGCAGCACTTAGCGGATAAAAAACTGCAAATACAAGATGGCGGCACTCAAACCAAAATCCTCTTTATGTTATTGCAAGAAGGTCGCGGCGCACGGGTTGGCGGTAAAGGCACTGCCGCAGATACCATTATTGAGCTATCAGGCGCACAGAATGTCGCCGATTTTGAAGGCTATAAAAGCATGTCCCAGGAAGGGATATTATCCTTACAACCCGATCTTATTTTGCTGTCAAAACGTAGCGATCAAGCCTCCGAGCAAACTCACAGTCAAATAGCCCAAGAGTTAATAAAAGAAATGCCATTACTCGCCCATACACCAGCAGGTAAAAATAAACATATTCAAACTCTTGCTCCACAAGCCTTATTAGGCGGTTTAGGACTAAGCGCAATTAGCGCCGCAGATACGCTTGCGAGCACGTTATTAACTCTGCATCAGTAAGTTGTTGCACCAACACTAGCGGAAAATAGATCAACAGATAAATATAGGAATTTAACCATGTTACTTAGCCGCTGGCTGTGGCCCAGTTTACTCACATTGTTAGCCTTGAGTTGTTTACTCTCGGTGAGCACGGGGCCCGTCAGTATTAGCTTGATTGACTCCTTAAGCGCGGTGATGAACTGGGCTACCCAACAAAACATGGGTAATATTGCGCCACACGAGCAACTGGTGATCAACACAGTGCGTTTACCTCGCACATTATTAGCCTTGGCGGTCGGCGCCATACTGGCCCAGTGCGGTGCAGTGATGCAGGGATTATTTCGTAATCCCTTAGCCGATCCTGGCATTATTGGCGTGTCGTCTGGTGCAGCACTTGGGGCCGCGATTTGTATTGTGCTATTACCCAATGCTAATGCGTTATTCATCCCCCTTGCAGCGTTTGCATCAGGACTTATCACCACATTGGTGGTTTATCGCCTTGCCAGCAGCCCAACAGGAACATCTGTCGTATTACTGTTGCTCTCGGGTGTTGCCATAGCAGCACTCGCGGGCGCGGGTATTGGCGTGCTGACTTACCTCGCCAACGACATGGCACTACGTGACTTAACCCTATGGCAAATGGGCTCTATTACGGGCGCACAGTGGATTTATGTCAGCTTAAGTCTCGCAACGTTAATCTTGATCAGTTGGCGTTTTCGCCAAGATGCGGCGGCGCTTAATGCCTTACTGCTCGGCGAGGCTGAAGCACGCCATTTAGGGATTGATGTAGATAGGCTCAAACTCCGGCTGATTTTACTCTGTGCTTTAGGCGTGGGAGTCAGCGTTGCCGCAACAGGAATTATTGGTTTTATTGGTTTAGTGGTGCCGCATCTAGTCCGCATGATGTTAGGGCCAGATCATAAACAACTATTACCCATCAGCGCACTGTTGGGCGCCACGTTATTAGCCTTGGCCGATATCGGCGCCCGCGCACTATTGCCGCCCGCCGAATTACCTGTCGGGCTGGTCACTGCACTCATTGGCGCGCCATTTTTCATTTTTTTATTGCTGCAACAGCGCAGCAAGTTAACCTAAGCGAATATCTATGGCCACCCTCTCTGATTCAAATATAACGGCTCACTCAGCAAAGGCACGCATTGCTCACTCCCAACTGAAAATTTGCCAGCTTAATGTGGCCATTGGGCAAAAAACAGTGCTCAGTGATATCAATGTGCAATTTAAGTCGGGCGCGGTCACCGCCCTTCTTGGCCCCAACGGTGCGGGTAAATCCACTCTACTTAAAGCGTTATGCCAAGAAATCAGCACACCAAGGCAAAGCATATGCTTAGGTCATCGCCAACTTGCTGACTGGCCAAGGGCTGAACTCGCAAAATCCTTAGCGGTACTGCCACAACACGCTAGCTTGACGTTTCCCTTCACTGTAAGTGAAGTCGTCGCCATGGGTTTGTATCCCTTAACCATCAGTAAAAAAGCAGGCGAGATTTTAGTGGCTAACCAGATAGCTGAAGTGGGGTTAACCTCGCTGGCAAATCGTAGCTATCCAACGCTATCGGGGGGTGAAAAACAGCGCGTACAACTCGCACGCGTACTAACTCAACTGAGCCAATCACCGTTTGCGCCCATACTGTTATTAGATGAGCCAACATCAGCCCTCGATCTTGCACAGCAACATAAAGTGCTCGAATTGGCCCGAAGTTTAGCCCATCAACAGGGGTATACCGTCATCGTCGTACTGCATGATCTTAATCAAGCCGCTCGTTATAGCGACCAATTAATTGTGTTAAAACAAGGACGAATTGTAAGTGAAGGCATTCCTGCTCAGGCATTATCAGTTGATACCATCCGCCAAGTCTGGGACTACGAACCGATATACGTACCGGCTCCGCAGGGCGGCCATCCATTGATTTTTTAACACACTGAAACTACTAGCCTGACGTTTTTGAGTCTGAATATGGGTATAATCAATAACATATACTTTTAGTACAGCCGCTTTAACTGAGGCAGAACCCAAATGAAACCCACTATCTCGACAGAAACACAGCAAAACGCACTCGCAGCGGCAAAAGCCATCCAAAAACCGGGGCAAAATAAAGAGCAAACTAAGCTCATCGCCCAAGGTATTGAAAAAGGTATCGCTGAATACAAAAAGCTCCAGAAAGCCAAAGCCCGTGAACGAGATAAAGCCCGCAAACAGCAATTAAAAGCTAAATTTCAAACAACAAATAATATCGATGATACTGACGAATTTGACGATAACAGTGAACCCAAAAACCAGTTTACCACCGCCACTTGGATAGCCATAGCCATGCTAGTATTAAGTTGGCTAGGTTTCGGCGCCTATATTATGACCGCTTGATAAAGCCAGTGGAGCAGCAATTGAGATAACAACTAAACGGCTATGCAATTGATACTAAAGCGATATCAGCAACACTGGCGAGCTCACACACTCGCCGCGTTATTATCAGCCACACCAATCTGCTGTTCTATTTCAGTGATATGCGTATCAACCCAAGCACTACTGATAGGTCCCCAGGTGACGATACGGTAATAACCTGAGTTGTTACGGCTCCCTTCCTGCACAAACTCAGCTTGAATACCAATGTCTTCAAAGGCGGCGATAGCATCTTGTAAGGTGCGACGTGGCATACCAGTTAACTTATTGAGTGATAATATGTTATGGCGCTCATCATCCATTAAATGTGCTAAATACAGCTTTCGAAGGAACGCCTTATGTTGCTTTGAAACGGCTTGCTGCGTTGGTATGGCAAGTGACATAAAATAACCTGACGAATGACAAATAGAATTAGTATTAAAATTACTTGATATTCAGTTAATAAGGCAAGAGAAAGCACTAAATAACCTTCACACTAGGAACCACAACACTACAATGTCTTGAAATTTCCCGCCTAACATGATTATGTCTAATCGGGGACATTAAACCCTGTGCCCGCAGACACACTACACTTACTAGCGCGACTCATGACTTTGGCTCTCTTATCATGGCAACTCAGTAGCAAGAGGTATTAATCATTTATGCTCTATATTGCACATAAACCCAGTAAAGCAACCACTTGGCATCACCACTATAAGTGGGCGGGGTTAGTTGCACTGTGCAGTGTTCAACCGTGCCAAGCAATAGAACTTCAAATTGGCGTCAGTGAATCCATTCCACCCTATGTCATCCAAGAAACAAACAGTGGGCTAGAGCTCGAATTACTCTTCAATGCATTGGCGGTTAAAGGGCATACCGCCTCAATTCATTACCTACCATTTGCACGCACTTTTCATGAATTTAAAGCAGCTAAACTCGATGGTGTGATTAATATTAAAGAAGGTATGGTTAAAAATGTCTTTTATTCCAATGTGGCAATAACGTACCAAAACTGTGCGATCAGCCTCATATCAAACCAATATAATATCAATAGTATCGCTGATTTAAATCACAAAAATGTCGTCACTTTCCAGCGCGCATCAAGCTTACTCGGGGATGAATTTGCCCAAATGACGAAGGTCAATAAGGGTTATCAAGAGCAAGCTCAGCAAATACAGCAGGTGTATATGTTAATGAAGCACAGGGCCGATGTGATAGTGATGGATAAGAATATTTTTGAATACTATTTAAAGCAGGCTTTTATTGAAGGCAAACTGACTCAACAAGACTTAGCACAGCAGACTATTTGTCATCCCATATTTGCCCCCACGCAATACCGTTTTGCGTTTCTGAGTGAACAAATTCGTGATGATTTTAATACTGGGCTCAAACAAATTACTGACAATGGCACTTTATGGGCACTAAAAGAAAAATATCGACGTCTCATCTCTTTTGATAATCATACTGAGACGTCACCTGACTTTATTGTCCCCAAGATGATCAAGCACGATCCCCTTTAGGTTTACTGTTGGTGTCGAACTATTTCACCACTAATACAGGACATTTAGCATATTTTACAATATCCTGCGTGACATGAGGCTTTAAAAAATCAGCTAAGCCGCTACTGCCATGACTGGCGATCACCAGCATACCTACATCAGCAGCCTCAGCTAAAATTTCATCAATGGCATCACCATTACGCACCACTAGCTTGATATTAAGTCCCTCAGTGAGATCCTGTTGCATTTCCTGCTGCAAACTTTGCATCTTTGCATCCACAAATGCTTTAAGTTCATTTTCTAATGTCGCGGGAATATCAACGGCAATACCATAACAATGGGCGCCGCGGGCAGGGCTTGTCACATGCAACAAGCGGATATCGACATGGTAAAGATTAGCCATTTCAACAGCATATTTTAGCGCATGCGCCGCGGTAGATGAAAAATCAGTAGGACATAACACTTCTTGAGTACGCATAAGCTTATCCGTTATTTAAGTTTTAATGAGCTGACTTTCGAGCTTAACGATTTATTATTAACCTAAAAATACCATTTATTTATAGCAATTAGCTATGTATCTTGCGTTGTCATTTTAATTAATTATTCTTTACCAATCAAAAAGAAAGGACGCATTGAGCGTCCTTTGGCATTATTGAGCCCAGCTAACTTACTTCACTACAAGCACAGGACAAGCCGCACCGTTTGCCACAGCTTCGGCGACATTGGTGTGCAAAAAGTGTGAAATCCCCGTGCGTCCATGGCTCGCAATCACCACCATACCGGTATCTTTACTGTTAGCTTCATCTAAAATCTCATCAACGGGATCGCCACGGCGGATCAAGGTCGTGACGGGAAGCTCAGTATTTAGCCCTTCTAACAACGCCTGCATTTTAGTTGCCGCCGCGTCCTCCATGCTCTTAGCAAGCTCTTCAGGAGTAATAGATAAAATCATGAAGTTCTCATCACCGATCGGTTGTTCTACTACATGTAAAATTTTTAAGCCTACATGGTATAGATTTGCCATTTCAATAGCATAGCTCAGTGCATGGGCCGCAGTTTCCGAAAAATCTGTGGGCCAAAGTATTTGACCTGTACGCATAATCTGTACTCCTTTTTAGTACTGATTGATGATGAGCTGTGTTGAGCTGTACTTAACAAAACCACATTAACGCGATTAGCCTTTTAGCCAAGCGACTGCATCGCCATTATCAACAAAAAATCTTACTTCAGCAGGCGTAAACCAATTAGCTAATTTTGCTAACACTTCCTGCAAGGTTGTTTTACCGACAATAGCAATCTTTTCAAAATGTCGAATATGTTTAACCCCAAGTTTAATATCATCCCAAGCCGCTTGTAACTCCATACCTTCTAGCTCAGTAACATCCACTAAAGCAAAAATATCGGGATCTTTGACTCCTTCAAGTGCTGATTCCAATACAGGAACCATCATCTCGTAGTCTTGATGCGTTAAAGTACCGATTGCTTTAACCGCAACAAAAAAGTCATCATCTCCGTGACGTTCAATACCAATCGAAATTCCATGTTTTAACATTGCCATACATCCTCCTTATGTAAAATTTATTATCAATCGCTTAACAAACGCACACTTCAGTTTAGAAGTTAACCCTAACATATGTCGTGATCATGCTCAAAAAGACACCGGATAACTTGTATCATCCGACTAAGCACGCTAGAGTAAACCGACTAATCAGTCGGTACCGATTAGCACATTAAATCACTTACACAATACGCGTTGTTAACATCAAACACTTGCAACCACGGCGATAAATATGACCACAGAACAAGCAAAAATATCCCACTTAAGTGAATTATTTCAACGACAACGCAGCAGCTATTTGGCAGCGCCTAATCCAGATCACGATATGCGTCGTGAGCGATTAACCCAACTTAAAGCCGCAGTACTACGCTTTAAAACACCTTTAGTCGAAGCCCTAAGCCAAGACTATGGCCATCGCTCGGTTGATGACAGCTTGATTTCAGACATTATGCCGGTCATCAACAACATCAATTACAGCCTAAAAAATCTGAAAAGGTGGCTCAAGCCTAGTGCTCGCCATGCGGGTATTTTGCTCGCGCCCGCTAAAGTCACAGTGCATTATCAGCCCTTGGGAGTTATTGGCATTATCGTACCGTGGAACTTCCCCGTGATGCTGTCCATTGGCCCGCTAGTGACTGCCATTGCCGCGGGGAATCATGCCATGCTCAAATTATCTGAGTTCACCCCTGCAACCAATCAAGTGATAAAACAACTTTTAGCAGAAGTCTTCGATGAATCCCATGTTGCTGTTATCGAGGGTGAAGCGGATGTGGCCGCGGAGTTTTCAGCCCTGCCCTTCGATCATTTACTCTTTACCGGCTCTACCACTGTGGGTCGCCATGTGATGCGCGCCGCAGCCAATAATCTGACTCCAGTGACACTCGAACTTGGCGGTAAGTCACCAGTGATTATCGCCCCCGATATGTCGCTTGAGATAGCAGTAGAACGCATGATTTACGGCAAGTGTCTCAATGCAGGACAAATCTGTGTCGCCCCCGATTATGTGCTGTGCCCTAAAGCCAAAGTCGATGACTTTATCGCCGCCTATCGAGCTAAATTTAAGACCATGTACGGCGTAATAAATAACAATAAAGACTACGGTAGCATCATTAATACCCGTCAGTTTGACCGTATTATCACAGTGTTAAACGATGCCAAGGCCAAAGGCGCCCGTGTCATTTCGGCGACTGATGAAGCCATTGATAGCCAAAACCGCAAACTTGCGACTCAGCTAATCACTAATACCAATGAAGATATGCTATTGATGCAAGAGGAGATTTTTGGCCCATTATTGCCGATAATTGGCTATAACTCCCTAGATGAAGCGATTCAATATATCAATTACAGAGCAAGGCCTTTAGCGCTTTATATCATGAGCTTTGATGAGCCCTGCCAGCAAAAAATCCTCCAGCAAACCCATTCTGGTGGCGTCTGTATTAACGAGACCGTATTCCATGTGGCCGCCGATGACGCGCCCTTTGGCGGTATTGGTCCCTCGGGTATGGGGCATTACCATGGTAAAGAAGGCTTTTTAACCTTCAGTCATGCTAAAACTGTGCTCAGCCGAGGTCGCTTTAATACGGGTAAGTTTGTGCACCCGCCCTACGGTACGTTTATCCAACGTATGCTGATGAAGCTGTTCTTGCGCTAGTGACGGGGATAAATCGTGAATACACAGTTAATGGAACAACCTATAAAAACTAAGACAGACAAACGCCAAGCGATTCTCGATACCGCTTTGGCGTTGTTTGTCAGCCAAGGATTTCATGGCACTTCAACCGCATCGATAGCTAAGCAAGCCGGTGTCGCTACGGGCACCTTATTCCATCACTTCCCTTCCAAAGAAGCCTTGTTGGAATGTTTGTTTCTGACTATAAAACAAGAATTTGCCAATGCTTTACTGTTAAACGCGCATCAAGACAGTAAGCTTAAACACAATGCCAAACAACTCTGGCAAAGTGCGATAGATTGGTCACTAGAAAACCCCATCAAGCAATTGTTTTTTCAGCAATACTCAATGTCGCCTATGATTGCAAAAAATGTGCGGGATCAAGCCATGAACAGTATTTTAGGCTTTATTAGCGAACTGATTAAGCAGGGACAAATGATGGGATTAATCGCCCACTACCCTGTGGAGCTAATGCTAGAAAACTGCCATGGTCAGTATCTGGCCGCCACACGCTTTTTTATTGATAACCCACATTTAGGCCACAATAGCCAATACCGCAATGCCAGTTTTGAGCTGTTTTGGAAGGCCATGCAAGCCGATTAACAGAGGAATACTAACAGCTTAGATTGATATAACAAAAAAACCGAGCCAGATTAAATGGCTCGGTTTTTATTGATGCTTAAAGATTACACCACTCAACGCTGGCTAAACCGAAACCTAGCGCTGACTGAGCCAAAAGTTAGCTGGCCTTAGCTTAACTCTGACTTAGCTCCTGTACTTTTTCAGCGGGTTGTGCCACTTGCGTTGGATTCCAATAACCCTGCTTAATTCCCTTATCAATCAGCTCCGCAACAGCCAGTTCAATTGCCTGTAGCACGCAAAATTGTACTGGCTCGTTAGTGGTAAAACCAACCTCAGCCTCGGCGAGTCGATTTAAGCTGGTGTAACGGAATAAACCTGCACGCATTTCTTGGGATAAAACCCGCTTGCTGGTCGAAACCGACATCATTACTTTGCCGGTATGCACATCAACAGCGCGCAAATAAATGGTCACCAGATCTTCGCGATACATTTCCGATGCGCCAATACCGTAATATTCAACGCCACTACCGCCGGTGCTAGTGTTAGTTTCATAGCTGATAACGCCTCCTTCGAGTAGTAATCTGGCGGTGGATAATACCGGTACTTCATCCCCCTTAGTGCCGCTTTTTTTGCTGCTAATTTTGCGCTCGGTAAGCAAATTTTGCAGCCCTTCACGCTCAACAGGGGTAAACCATCTCGAGTCGAGCAAGGTCTGCATCAACATCGATGTTGCGCCCTGAGTCACTGCGGTCGAAAATGAGCTCACATTAGCCTGTGGCTTATATTGTCCCGTTTGATCGCGAAAAGAATATACGGCTACTGGAATCGGAAACTTAGGTCCAGGTTGCGCTTGCAGCCCACGCATCACTTCACTTATGGGATTAACTTCAGCAGTAGTGATATTAAGATCTGGTTTTGAGATTAAACTGCACGCCGAAATACTGATTAACATCAGGCTGATTAACACTAAACGGACCATTAGCTGATCCCCCCAAACGTCGGCATTTCTATCACAGTGACTTCACCCGTTTCAGTATTTGTAATCGTTAACATCACGCCATTGCCCGTCGACGCCACTTCGATACGAAAATCACCGGTATCATAAACACCGTCGGTAATTTCCCCATCGGCGACACCTCGGGTAATCGAGTTGATAATGTTACGTTCTAGGGATTCTTTAAAGCGGGTGACAAAGTCCTTCTCGTTCGAAGTCGATTTATGGTCATTTTGCGCTTGAGCCTTATTTAATAAAAAGGCCCCATTTTGCGGATTACCACCAAAGCTGGGGTTTACTGGAGTGTAAATCAATTCAGTGGCTTGACCACTGCCTGCAACACATAGCGTAACAAGGGCAAGTAACGTCCTGTAAGTCATTCTTATTATCCTAAAAATCGTCCGATGTTTCTGAAAATTCACCTGTGAGGGCATTGGCTCTCACTTGCGCTAAATAATCAATGGTGAGCAAAATGGCCTGCTCTGCACTCTCTTTTATCGGATTTGCACGACGACCAAAATGGGTGGTGTAAATCCGCGTCCCGTTTACCTCTAAGGTTAAAACGGTTCCCGCCTGTGGAAATACCGTCTCATACAGGGTGACGTTAAAGCCTTGGGTAAAGGGCAATTCACGCCAATAACTTGAATAATAAAAACCAAAATCTTTACCAAACCGAGTCAAGGTTCTATCTATCACTAACCCACTAATTTCAATGTCGTTATCGGCAAGTGTGATAGGAGAAGCCAGCAGTAGAAATGGACATAAAACACAGATCAGCAGGCGCTGTTTTAACGGTTTCACTTATCCCTCCTTTACCTATATAAGCTTGCTTTAAAAATCATTGCCACCTCCGTTAACACAACCTAAGTGATGGGAATGATTTTTTGATAAAGCAGGTTAACAGGGTTAAAGATCTCCCGTCATTACGTGTAAGGCAAAATTAGCCCGAAGAGCTAAGGTGAAAAGGTGAAAATAACCCATTTGGGTAATGCGTTATCCCGCGTAATATCGCTGTCATCAGCATTAAATGGCTAAAACGCCAATACAGATAACTTATTACCTCGAAATACCGAGTTTCCCTTTACAGTAAAATCCTTGCCACATAAGATCCTGCCACCCTCGTAGCCAAAACAATCAAAAGATAAAATCCTATGACGACAATTACAATCACTCGCCCAGACGACTGGCATATTCATTTAAGAGATGGTGCGCAGCTTAAAGATACCGTGCGTGATATCAGCCGCTATATGGGCCGCGCCATCGTCATGCCCAACTTAGTGCCGCCCGCTATCGATACACAAACCGCACTAACCTATTACGACCGCATTAAAGCTAAGGTGCCTACAGGCTCACAGTTCGAACCTTTAATGGTGTTGTATTTAACCGACAAAACCAGCCCAGATGAAATCCGTAAAGCCAAAGCTTCGGGTAAAATTTTCGCCGCTAAACTCTACCCTGCGGGCGCGACGACTAACTCAGATTCCGGAGTGACCGATGTTAAAAATATCTATCCCGTACTCCAAGCCATGCAAGAAGTCGGCATGCTGTTTTTAGTCCACGGTGAAGTCACAGATTCAGCTATTGATATTTTCGACCGCGAGCGTGTCTTTATTGAAAATATCCTCAGTAAAATTGTCGCCGATTTCCCAGCGCTTAAAATCGTGCTTGAGCATATCACCACCAAAGATGCGGTCGATTTTGTCACTCAAGCCTCTGATAATGTGGCCGCAACTATCACAGCGCACCATTTACTGTATAACCGTAACCACATGTTAGCTGGCGGTATTCGCCCGCATTTTTACTGTTTGCCGATTTTAAAACGCAATACCCACCAACAGGCGTTATTGGCCGCAGCAGCGAGCGGTAGCAAGAAGTTCTTCCTCGGCACAGATTCGGCGCCCCACGCTAAGGATAAAAAAGAAGCCGCCTGTGGCTGCGCGGGTTCGTACACGGCCCACGCCGCCATTGAGCTATATGCCGAAGCCTTCGAATCGGTGAATGCGCTAGATAAACTCGAAGCATTTGCAAGCTTCAATGGCCCAGATTTTTACAATCTGCCACGCAACATCGACACGATTACGCTGGTAAAAAAATCATGGGATGTACCCGCGAGCTATCCGCTGGGCGACACCAACGTGGTACCGATTCGTGCAGGTGAAGCCATTGATTGGCAGGTAAAATAAGCGCTTGAACTAGGCTTATTATCCTGCTGCTATTGAGCAGGATAATATCGAACTAATGCCATAAAACTAATGCTATAAAACTAAGAAAATTAAGGCCGCATCAGCGGTCTTAATTTGAGACTCGCACGATTAAGAGGGGATTAACAGCAATACTCTCTTCAGTTTAAAGAGCGATTCATGATTTATCTTTTATGCATAGGATTAATCACGTTTATTCCAGTGACAAGCCATAAACTCCCCTGAGGGCTCAACGGTCCAGTCCATGCCGCCAATGGTCACTTACATGCGAGTAATGAATTTCATAGCCATTTTAGTAGGCTTGTCCCTAAACGACTCATGTCTTCATTAAGCCACCAGCCTCATACACCAATAAAAGTCACCTAAAACTTAGATGGCAAATCCATGTACAAGTACTGCACTAAATCTAATTCACCACGTCTTTAAGGCAAATTCTCTGGGATGTTCTACTCTAATATAACCAATTTACAACCATTTACATTGGACAAGGTTACTGAGCGTTTTTAATCTAATGTTAGTAAGCACAATACTCATTATGAATAACTGATTTCATTAATATGGGTATTTTTAGGGTTGACGTTAGTACTTGCGCAATTAATAAACGTCTTTTGAGAAGTATTGTAAATAGAACATTAAATTCAATTTTTTCATAGTAGTTACGTATATTTTTCTACAAGAAAAACACTTATAAATGGCGATTAATCGGTTTAACTAGTGTTAACATTAACTAAAGGATTATTTAGCCTTATATTATTGAGAAATAGCCAATATACAAAGGAGTGTGGCATGAGAAACAACCAACCGATTACCCGTCAAGAAAGAACCTTCCCTGAATCGATAAAACTTATTTCTGTGACCGATTTACAAGGCACAATTCTCGAATGTAACGATGCGTTTGTCGATGTGAGTGGTTTTAAAAAAACGGAATTAATCGGACAACACCACAACATTGTGAGGCACCCAGAAATGCCTTCAATTGCATTTACTCAAATGTGGTCTTATTTAAAAGCAGGCAAACCTTGGATGGGTATGGTTAAAAATCGCTGTAAAAATGGTGATTTTTATTGGGTAGATGCCTATGTTACGCCAGTCACTACCGCTGGCAAAGTGGTCGGTTATGAGTCAGTAAGGTCATGTCCTAAGCGAGATGACGTAGCAAGGGCCGATACTTTATATCAGCAAATTAATGCGGGTAAGTCTTTTGCTACATCAGGGCGCATTTCTGTTGCAAACTTATGCCTTATTTTTGCCCTCATTTCAGCCTGTGCGCTTTATTTTGCAGGATACCCAACTCTGTTTAGCATTTTACTGCTGAGCACTGCAGTGCTGTATGCCATTTCAATAACCTACAAATACAAATCTACGGTTGACTCGTTAAATGCCATGTTAAAAATGAGCTTCTCTAACGACCTTGCCGCCAGAGCTTACACAGACTCAAGTGGCACACTGGGTTTATTAAAGGTGAGTATTTTAAGCCAAAATGCCCATCTAGGGACGGTGATCACTCGGATTGAAAATGCGGCATTGAATATGGCTAAAGAGTCAGACAATGGCTATCAGTTAACCCTTAACACCTGCGCCGAGATTGAACAACAGCAGGCAGAAACCTGCCAAGTTGCGACAGCAATGAATCAAATGACCACCACGATTGCCGAGGTTTCAATACACGTATCAGAAACCGCAAACCATGCAGATACGGCGAATAACTTAGCGATTAAGGGCCGAAATATGGCCGATATCACCCAACAGTCGATTCAAAAACTTAAAACTACCGTCAACGATATCAGTGTTTCCGTCTCCGAGCTTTCAGATCAAACGGTGCGCATTGCACAGGTGGCACAAATCATTGAGCAAATTGCCGATCAAACTAATTTACTGGCATTGAATGCCGCTATTGAAGCCGCCAGAGCGGGAGAGCAAGGCCGAGGATTTGCCGTTGTCGCTGATGAAGTACGTAATCTGGCGCAACGTACACAGGAATCGACCCACAGTATCCATGGGATCATTGAAGAACTCACTACCAAGGCTAAACAAGCCGTTAATGCCGCCCATGTTGGCTCTGAAGCGGCTAATGAAGGGCTTGAAAAAGTCGTTGAAAGCGCCGCTATGCTTAATGGTATTTCAGACGCCGTAAGTCAAATTGCCCATATGTCGACGCAAATGGCGGCAGCGGTAGAAGAACAAACCCATGTTGCCGAAGATATTAACCGCCAAGTAGTTAATATCTCTGATTTAGCAGGCACTAGCGCTGAAAGTGCTATCGATACCTCAGCGTCAATTATTAAACTTAAAAATACCGCCGATGAACTCCACGAACTGGTGGTCCGTTTCAAGCGTTAAAAAAGCACTACATTATTGAGATATCGCCGCTCAAACAGGCTAAAAAGCCTGAAAGAAAATTCCGAAGGCACTGAAAATAGCCACAAACCATGAGAGGGATCTCAAGGTACCTTTATTAGCAAGATACAAAATATGGTACACAAAACGGGCTGCAACATGGCTGATGGCAAGCCATTCTGCAGTCGGTGTCACTTTGCCAGTAGCCATTACCACTAATACCGCTAGGCCAAAAACTAAGAGTGATTCAAAAGCATTTTGATGCCCAGCTAAAGCACGTGCGCCAAAACCAGTTAGCTGCGCCTGTTGGGCGCGAGGATGGTTATTATCATAACCGCCCGCCTTCGCCATCGCCCAAGCAACGGGGCCTTTGGCTAAATACGGCAATAACATCGCGATAAACAAACAAATGAGTAAGGTATTCATGGGCTGCACTTCCTATTATTTTAGTATTTGAGTGTATTCAGTATGTTGAATTGATGAGTGTATGCGCACGACGACATTATTTCACCCTATACCTACTGTCGCTCACAAAATGCAATCGTAACGTTAAGCGACTCACAGTGCCATACCTTTGCCATACGCAAGATATCAGCCCAAATACTCACAGCATTAGTGCCCCTTAACCTGTCTTTGGCGGCTTTGTTGTCGCGCCAACCCTACTTAACTCGGGTTGTTTAATAAAAAACTAAGCCAACCAAAACGAAAGTATGAAATGCCTAAAAACAAGGTTGATATCTTAATCCCTGCGATCTGGCTCACATCACTCGCGGATTAGAGTGGGTAGAAAGGTAGAAGGTTAATCCCTGACCTTATCGTTAATGACAAGGGCGATGGCAAATAAAAGACATTTACCCCTAATGCCAAGACTTGGCATTGTCACTCTATTCGTTGAACGCTTGGAGGAACATATGGCTTATACAACGATCAATCCCTATACGGGAGAACTCATCAAAGAATTTCCCAATGCAACAGATACCGAAGTTACGCAGGCGATAGACTCCGCCCATCAGGCTTTTTTGGCTTGGCGAACCACTCCCTTTGCCGACAAGGCCGCAATACTGTCTAAGGCTGCAACCATTCTCAGAGATAACAAGCGGCAATATGCTAATTTATTGACGTTAGAAATGGGTAAAGTGATTGCAGAAGCCGAAGCTGAGGTCGAGCTTTCTGCGCAAATTCTCGAATATTACGCCGAACATACCGAGCGACTATTAGCCCCGCAAAAACTGCCGGTAGCCGATCCCGCAGAAGGTGAAGCGATACTGGTTCACGATCCCCTTGGCGTATTGCTGGCTATCGAACCTTGGAACTTCCCTTACTATCAAATTGCCCGAATTTTGGCGCCGCAGATATCCGTCGGAAACACGTTACTGCTCAAACACGCGTCCAATGTGCCGCAATGCGCCGCAGCCTTTGAAGGTCTGATGCGCGATGCAGGGCTGCCACAAGGGGTATTCCAAAACCTGTATGCAACACGCGACCAAATTGAATACATTATTAACTCCCCCAAAGTACATGGGGTGGCACTCACAGGTTCTGAGGGTGCAGGCGCAATGATTGCCGCACAAGCTGGTAAAGCGTTGAAAAAATCCACCTTAGAACTCGGCGGGGCTGATGCTTTCATCGTGCTTGAAGATGCCCAGCTGCCAAAAACTATTGATTGGGCGGTGTTCGGCCGTCACTGGAACGCAGGCCAGGTTTGTGTGTCATCCAAGCGGATGATCTTAGTTGAAGCCATTTATGATGAGTTTATGCAAGGCTATATCAAAGGTGTGGAAGCGCTAAAAGCGGGCGATCCTATGGATCCCACCACCACATTGGCCCCGTTATCTTCTCAGGCAGCTGCCGATGAAGTGAAGCAAAAAGTGCGTGATGCGGTAAAACATGGTGCAACAGCAACCGAAGTCGGCCCTAAAGTGCCAGAAAAAGGTGCCTTTGTGCAGCCGACGATATTGACCAATGTCACGCCAGATAACCCCGCTTACTATTGGGAGTTTTTCGGCCCTATATCGATGATCCTCAAAGCGAAAGATGAACAAGAAGCGATTGATATCGCCAACGACTCACCCTTTGGCCTGGGTGGCTCAGTGTTTACTGCTGATAATAAACGCGGGTTAGCGGTCGCTAAGCAGGTTTCAACCGGCATGATGTTTGTTAATCATCCAACTATGGTCAAGGCCGATTTACCCTTTGGTGGTGTGCGACGCTCAGGTTATGGCCGCGAGCTAATTGGTTTAGGCTTAAAAGAGTTTGTAAACCACAAACTGATTAATGTGGTTGATATTAACGCGCCTTTCTAAACGCTTAAAAAATAGCAACATCTGACTAAACGCCTGACGGAATAATCTGTCAGGCGTTTTATTTAACGTGCTTTATCCAAGGCATCACATAAGGCTTGAACGCCGAGTAACGCTCTGGGCGAAGCACGGTGCAATAAATCGGCATCAATTTGATAAATATGCTGTTTTTTAACGGCGGGAATTTCGGGCCATTGGCTCCAATCGACACCTTTAACATTGCCTTCCTCTTGGCTTTGCAAAATCACCTCGGGCAAGGTCAGTAACACATTTTCTAAACTCACCTGCGGGTAATCACTGGCGGCATCGTAAAACACATTTTCACCATGACACACATCAATAATCTGCTGGATCCAACTATTTTTAGAAACCGTCATCAAGGGGGTCGACCAGAGTTGATAAAATACCTTAGGTTCTGATTTTTTAGCATTTTCAACCCGCAATCGGATAAGCTCAGCGCGATAAGTGGCCGCAGCCTTGCTTGCTTCTTCAACATGCCCCGTAAGTTGGCCTAACTCTTCAAGCTCCTTGGCGACACCTTCCAAAGTTTTAGGATCGCTACCATAAAGGTTAAATCCTAACGTCCTAAGCTGGTTGATATCTTCGGCTTTATTACCCGAATCCCACACCACAATCAGATCGGGATTAAGCTCCATCACCCGCTCCATTTGAATACCGTAGTAACCCCCAATACGCGGGATATTTTTTGCCGCCTCGGGATAATCCGCATAATCAGTTGCGGCCACAATCGTATCGCCCGCACCTATGGCGTAAAGCATTTCTACCGCGTGGGGCGAAAGCGCAATAATACGTTGGGCAGGTTTGGCTAATGCGTGCTGAGAAAGCAAAATACTCAGACCCAATATGCAGCCAACATAATAGCGTTTCATCGTCATCCCTTTAATGTTAATCCTGAAATCATAGGCAGCATAGGTATCAGTTCATGGCGATTTGATGGAGTAACCTTTAATCAAATCGCCATAAATTAAATAACCATAAATCAATAATCAAAACCTTGCTGTGCCTTGACACCCGCTTCGAAGGCGTGTTTCAACGGCTGCACTTCGCTCACAGTATCGGCCAGCTCAATAATCGCCCGATGACAAGCGCGGCCCGTAATAATCACATGCTGCATCGGTGGACGATTTTTAAGTGCGCTAAGCACGCGTTCCACATCCAGATAGTGATAGCTCACCATATAGGTGAGTTCATCGAGCATAAGGCAATCTATGCTCTCATCTTGCAGCAGCTTTTCGGCGGCTTCCCAAGCGAGTACAGCAGCGGCGGTATCCTTTTCTTTATCTTGGGTTTCCCAGGTAAAACCTGTGCCCATTACATGAAACTCAACCCCTGCACCTTCGAGTAAATTGCGCTCACCGCACTCCCAAGTACCTTTGATAAATTGCACTACCGCGGCTTTTTTGCCGTGACCGACGGCGCGAGCCACTGTGCCAAAACCAGAAGTAGACTTGCCTTTGCCGTTACCGGTTAATACCAGCAGAATGCCCTTTTCTTCTTGAGCGGCGGCAATTTTAGCATCCACACCGACTTTCACTTTTTGTTGGCGAGCCTTGTGGCGTTCGGCCTTGATTTGAGCTTGTTCATTATCGTTCTGTGCTGTCATAGTCTTCTCTTCACTCTGCTGCTAAAAATGTATGCTTTTATAAATATTAGTTTTTAAATGCCGCTCTTTCTCAATATCCGCTCTTTGCCGAATTCAACGCCGAACTGCGGCATCCAAAATAGTCTGTAATTTTTGCATGTCTAAATGCTCGGCTAACACGTCAGCTAAACGATCGAGTTGCTGTTCACGTATTTGATTGATATCTATCGCCTTAGTATCGTTTAATCCCGCCCAGCGCAGGATCAGCTGACAGGCATCAGGGCTATCAAACAACCCGTGTAAATAAGTACCTAAGATTTGCCCATCATCGCTTTGCAGGCCATCGGAAAAACTCATCGTAGGCGCGGTTAATGGTGTCGATTCTGGGATTAACTGCAAGGGCGGATTGTACTGTTCATCACTTAGCGCGAGAGCTGCCGTAAGAATGGGCGCGAGATAACTTGATTCGCCGCAGTGGATTTCATAGCCCTGCACTGCAACCCTTTGCCCAAGCAGAGTAAGCTCACCGCTCACCCGCCGTAACTGTTTATCGGCTTTGAGTTCTGTGCTCAATGGTAAGTAGCCAAGTCCTTCGGTATCGCCCGCACTGTCTTCAATCCCTAAGGGATCGGCAATGCTTTGGCCTAACATTTGGTAACCGCCGCAAATGCCGAGCACTTTGCCGCCGTAACGCAGGTGTGTGTCGATATCCTTATCCCAACCTTGCTGGCGTAAAAAGGCCAAATCGGCACGCACATTCTTACTGCCGGGCAAGATCAATAAATCGGCGGCGGGCAAATGAGTGGCGTGACTCGCAGCTTGGGTTTGCAATGACACATAGTCAAAATCGATATCGGGATGCAACCGCAGCGGATCAAAATCCGTGTGATTACTGATCCTTGGGTACACTAAGACCCGCACTTTTAAGCGGCTGTTAGCGCCTTTAGTCGGCGAGCTTATCAGCGCATCTTCGGCATCGAGATGTAAATCATGCAGATAAGGCAACACGCCTAAAACAGGCTTTTGAGTATAAGCTTCAAGCCAATCGAGCCCTGATTGCAACAGGCTAATATCGCCACGGAAACGATTGATCACAAAGCCCTTTACCCGCGCCTGTTCAGACTCAGATAACAGCGCTAAGGTCCCGACCAAATGGGCAAATACGCCGCCCTTATCGATATCGGCAATGATGATCACAGGACAATCCACGGCTTCGGCAAATCCCATGTTGGCAATATCGCCTTCACGCAGATTGATCTCCGCCGGACTGCCCGCGCCTTCAACCACTATGGTTTGATACTGGGCCGTCAATCGCTCGAAGGACTCCAGCACAGCGTCAAGCGCCATTGCCTTGTAATCCTTAGATTTAGGCCCAAAAAAGGCTGAGGCTTCGAGTGTCGTCAGGGCTTTGCCATGAACGATAATTTGCGCGCCCGTGTCCGAGCTAGGTTTAAGCAGTATGGGATTAAAATCGGTATGGGGCTCAAGATAACAGGCCACGGCTTGCAAGGCCTGTGCGCGACCAATCTCGCCGCCATCAATAGTGACAGCGCTATTGAGCGCCATATTTTGCGGCTTAAAAGGCGCAACCTTACCGCCCTCTCGGGCGAGCAAACGACAAATCCCCGCCACTAAGGTGCTCTTCCCCGCATCCGATGTTGTGCCCTGCACCATCAAGACTTTTGCGCGGCGAGGTGAATTAACCGCAGGCGTATTCACCGCAAGATTAGCAGCAGAATGAATAGCTAAAGCGTTAGCGGTATCGAGTGCATTTGCACAGCCTGTGTTGTCTGTGTTTGGAGAGGGCATAGGGTTAAAAAACTTATTCTAGTTTGCAGGGATAAAGATAAAGCTCAGTCTCAACATCACTTAGTTAGATTACAGTGGTTTTAGTGCTAAGGGTAAACCCGCGACCACTAAGGTGACATTATCCGCTAAGGCGGCAACGGCTTGGTTTAGCCAGCCCGCTTCGTCGACAAATTGTCGGCTCAACTCACCTAAGGGCACTATGCCAGAACCGACTTCGTTACTGATCAAAATCACCACGCCTTCAAACTCAGTTAGCGCATCCACAAAAGCGGTTTTTTCTGCCTGCCAATTCGCTAAAGCTTTATCCATTGAGGTTCTAGTGGCAAAGTCTGAGGCGTTCCACTCGGTCGGCGCGGGTTCATCATCAACTTGCGGATTGGATGCGAGTAATTGATTGGTTAACCACAGGGTTAAACAGTCGACTAAAATCACTCGTCCAGGTTTGGCTAAGCGCGCTAATGTAGCCGTCAACGCCAATGGCTCTTCAAACAATTGCCACTCAACACCATCGTCAGAACGGTCCGCTTGATGCTTGGCAATGCGTATGGCCATTTCATCATCTAGCGCCTGCGCCGTGGCCACATAGCAGGCATCGAAGCCTAGCGCTGTGTACTGGCGCACTAAGGCTTCACCGTAGCGACTTTTACCGCTACGGGCGCCGCCTAGGACGAGATGGATCACAGTATGTTACCCACAACGAGTAATACAAAATAACACACGATTTCAGCTATTTGCTGCGCAGCGCCTAAGGTATCACCCGTGTAACCGCCAATCTGGCGTCTAAAGATCACTATGATCAAACGGCGCAGTCCTATCATCACCAATAGCAATGACAATGCCGCTAACCCCTTGAGGAATAACAGCACTAATACGCCGCTGGCGATCAGGATAAGCAGCTCATTAATCCCTTGATGTTGCGATAACGGCTTTGACTTACTGGTCTCGTCATCGCGGACATATTTTTCACTAAAGATAATACTCGCCGACACCACACGGCTCACTGTGTGCGCGACGATAAGCGCCGAGCCCGCCACCACAGGATCATACAGGGCCAACTCGACCAACAACTGCCATTTCAGCAGCAGAGCCAACATTAGCGCCAAAGCGCCATAGCTGCCAAGGCGCGAGTCCTTCATGATCCGCAGCTTATCTTCGACCGTCCAACCGCCACCAAAACCATCAAAGGTATCGGCCAGGCCATCTTCATGGAATCCGCCCGTAAGCAAGACGCCAACGAGCATAGCCAACAGTACAGAAACGCCAGCGGGGAGCCAGTTCTGCGTCAACCAAAACACAATGGCACTGAGCAGGCCGACCAAAAGACCGACCAGACCGAAATAACGGCTGGCTTTATTCAGCTTATCACTATCGACTTCAACCCAGCTCGGCATAGGAATGCGGGTAAAATAGCCCATGGCAACAAAAAACAAATCTATTTCTTTGTGCCAGCTTTCGCGTTCTGACATAAAGCATCCTTAGTGAGTTCACACTTGCTACACGATTTAAGAATAAAACAGTTGGCTAACAGTTATTATTTTAAATAAGTAAAATAAGAGACTTAGCAGAGTACATCATACAACAGCCTCAATCCCAGCATCACTAAAACTCGCCATTTGGTTGTAAAAATTTACTGCAGCTTGAATAAGCGGCAATGCTAAAGCGGCGCCAGTGCCTTCGCCCAATCTCAGCCCGAGGGACAACAAGGGTTTAGCCTGTAAAAAATCTAACATCCGCAGGTGGCCTTGTTCGTCAGACTGATGGGCAAAAATTAAATAATCGCGCACATTCGGCGCAATTTTTACCGCCACTAACGCCGCAGCTGTCGCGATAAAACCATCTATCACCACCAGCATTTTGCGTTCAGCCGCGGCTAATATCGCCCCTGTCATTTGCACAATTTCAAATCCGCCTAAGCAGGCTAACACTGCTTTGGGACCAGTTAAGGCGTGTTGATGTAACTGCAAAGCCTGCTCAATTAACGACAGTTTTAGCGCTAAGGTCTCTGCATTAATCCCCGTACCGCGACCCACGCAATCAGCCACATCGAGTTGCATAATTGCCGCCATAATCGCTGCTGCTGCCGAGGTATTACCTATACCCATTTCGCCAAAGGCAATCAGATTACAACCTGCTTGATGGTGGCGTTCAATTAAATCTCGCGCCATGGCAAAGCCTTTATCAACGGTATTTAGCGCCATGGCGGGCGCCAAATGAATAGCCTCAGTACCGGCGCCAAGACGTTGATTAATAATGCCCTCAACATCTTCTACAGGCGTTAAAATACCGCAATCAATCACTTCGAGTTTAAAGCCGACCTGTCGACAAAACACGTTAATAGCAGCGCCGCCATGGGCAAAATTTTGCACCATTTGGCGCGTGACTTCGCTCGGCGCAATCGATACTCCCTGCGCGGCAATGCCATGATCTCCTGCAAACACTAACAGAGTTGGATGAACGATTTTTAGTGTATCTTGTGGCAACGTTGCGCCTTGCACGCGGGCAATCTGTAACGCTAAGGATTCAAGCAGGCCTAAGGCGCCAAGCGGTTTAGTTTTAAGATCAATCTTCTGCTGAATCATTTGATCCTGCGCGTTACTCACTGGGCTTATTTGAAAAGATACGGCTGACTGAGACATCCACACTCCACTTGTAATCTACATTAAATAACCACAACGCATCCTGCGTATATGACTAACATGACCAATTTTGCATTTCCAATCGCGGGGCAGATATCAACAGAAATACTGATTATCCCGTCAGTCTGCGCTTACGACATAACTCTAGGATGACGACTTAACTCTGGGTTTACGTTCTGACTAGGTGCCTACGGCATGACCTTGTATTTACGGCATAACTCTACGCTTACGCAAAATCAGTAAAAAGAATAAGCTGCCGATAGCGGCAGTAATAATGCCTACGGGTAACTCTTGATTACCCAACAAACAGCGCGCTAATACATCAATCCACACCATAAATAATCCGCCCACCAACGCCGTTAATAAAATCGGCTGGCGACCGGGAAATAGCATGCGCACGGTATGGGGGATCATTAAACCGACAAAACCAATACCGCCACAGGTGGCAACCAATACTGCGGTAATTAACGAGCACAGTAGTAACATGTTGAGTCGTAACTTAGGTACATTTACCCCTAAGGTATGGGCGGTTTCATCCCCCGCTTGCAGCGCCATAATCTGCCGCTTCATGCCTAAGATAATCAATAAGCTCACCCCAACAACCAGAGTCGGCAAAATAAGTAACGACCAACTGGCCTTAGCAAAACTGCCTAAACTCCAAAACAATACCGAAGCCGTGGCCTGCGGACTGGAAAAATACAACAGTAAACTGGTTAGGGCGCCAAACATAAAGGAGGTTGCCACACCTGAAAGCAGCATGCGCTCGACTTGGCTATTAAGCCCAAGTCCCGATAACGCTAACACAATCAACACCGACAAACTGGCGCCAATAAAAGCGCCCAAGGGCAAGCTAAACCAAAGCAAACCCGACAAGGCGCCCGAACCGCTAAAAAGCCCAGAATGTGCCGCCATGCCAGCATTATCAAAAAATCCAGAGCCAGTGAATAAGGTCAACATCACCACAGCGCCAAAGGACGCGCCAGAGCTAATGCCAAATAAATACGGGTCTGCCAGCGGATTGCGCGTCACGGTTTGCAACACACTGCCCGCCAGTGACAAACCCGCCCCCGCCACAAAAGCCAGTAAAATGCGCGGTAGCCTGAGCTCCATCACAATGCGCTCAGTCATGCCGCTTGTCTGAGCGAGGTTAGCAACCTTATTGATAAACACCTGGATAACATCCATAAAGCTGATGTTTGCCGCACCAAAACTGGTCGCGGCTATCGGTGTAATCAATGTCAGCATGGCTAACGCCAGCAGCATCAACTGTTGTCTTGTCAAAAGTGTCACCATAGGCCCCAAATTTGAGGTGCAATACTGCGTTGTTGACTCGTCTGAATCATTCACTCTCACCTCGTTTGTCCCCGTTATGGGTTGCATCATGGTAACCATAAAAATAGCTGATTAAGGGATTTTTATGTTGCGGATGAACAGATACCTGAGCGCACACCCCGAACACATCGGCGATACGCGCTTCAGTTAATACCTCTGTCGGTGTGCCCATGGCACTGACCTCGCCGTTGTGGATTAACAATAAGCTGTCACACAGGGCACTGGCCAAATTAAGATCGTGGATGGAAGCAATCACACTAATACCCAAACTGCGCACCAGCTCAAGAATTTGAATTTGATAGCGCACATCAAGATGATTGGTGGGTTCATCGAGGATGAGCAGTTGTGGCTGTTGCACTATGGCACGAGCGATCAAGGCGCGTTGTTTTTCACCACCCGATAAACGCTCATATTGCTGGTACATTTTATGGCTGAGGCCGACTTTTTCGAGCGCTTTAGCAATGCATTCGCCATCTTTGCTAGAGTTAGTGTCGAACATGCCCTTGTGCGGCGTTAACCCCATACTGACCAATTGCTCTGTAGTCATGTCGAAATAATGCGGCGTATCTTGCTGGACAACAGCAACACTACAGGCAAAAGCTTTGGGCGATAAGCGCTCAATATCTTGATCAAATAAGGTGATTTTGCCCTGAGTCGGGCGCACAAATCGATACAAACAGCGCAGCAAACTAGACTTACCCGCACCGTTAGGGCCAATCAGCCCAAGCATCTGCCCTGTCGGCAGTGTAAAGTTAATATCGGTAAGAATAGTTTTGCTATCAATACTCCAACTCAAATGGCTCACATCAAGCGCAACTGGCTGGCTGGCAAGTGGGGTATCGCAGCTATTTAAGCTGCGGCTGGTTTGGATTTCAGAGAGTCTCACCAACGCGGCGCTCCTAGCGAGTCCAAACCTGCACTAAAAAAGGAGATACACATAGTTGCTGTATACATAGTCGCTGTATACATAATCGTTATACACATAGTCATCTGCTCCCTCGAGTCACCCGCTCAAGAATTTAAGCTGCACGCAGCGATAACAGAAATAGGCAGGTCTCCTGACTTGTCACTTTTATATTTAAAACTCTATAAAAGTCACGCACAGTTGCGGGCACAGTTCGGGCTGACTGACGAGCAGCTCCCCGATTCCCTATTATGTTGAAATTAATCTTTAGCCTTGGCAAAGAGGCTTAGCAATATTTGCCTAACTCCCCTTGCACCACTCAAAACCCTCAACACCTATTTCTGTGACGTTAGCCGCTACGCTATAGCAGGATCGTATGCGAGCGGTAACATCAAGAGAAAGCATTATCCTATATTTACCCTAATAGGCAATCGACAATCGCGCCGCTAAGATGAGAAAAATCTTCAACTTAGCGGATGGTTTAAATGGCTAACTATGATGACTAACTCTGTTACTCCCTGCAGTTATAACCGACGGCAGCGAGTCACGTTATTCGCAGCGACCGCTCGGCCAATCTAAACGCCAATAACGAGTGCCTTGCTCATCTTGCAGCACATTAATTTTTACCACTGCGGCGACGGGTAAATTAAGTTGGCTATAAAAACCCACGGCCCGTTCAACCCCCAGTGCCCGCGCCATTAAATGGCGGATAACACCGCCGTGGCTCACTAGCCATATTTTAGCAGTAGGCGTGAGCGTACCGTCTTGAGCCTCATCTTTATTTAAGGCAATAGAATTTAACGCAATAGACAATTGCTCAAACTCAGCGGCAAGTATTTGCTCAATAGCATAGTTCACTCGCGACTCAAAACTGGCCATAGTCTCACCGTTGGGCGGCGGCGCTTGCCAAGGATTTTGCCAATAGGCGGCTAAACGTTCGCCCTCTTGTTGATAGAGTTCATCGAGTTTACGTCCGTCCCAATCACCGAAATCTATTTCCTGTAAATCTGACAAAAATTGCGCCTCTAATGGCTTTGTCTGTGCCGTTAATATGTTGCTTGCTGATGTCGAATTTGAAGATAGCGCCGTACTTAACGGTGGTACTCCAGTTAACAGCGGCGCCGTTGAATGCAGCTCAGCGGCCAGAGCTTGGGCAAAGTCAGCACAGCGGCGTGAAGTTGAACTATAAATGGCGCTACAGACGCTGGCCTGCGCTGCAACCGCCGCCGACATTTGTTGCCAACCCGTTTCGCTCAATGGCACATCTACACGCCCGCGTAAGATGGCGCCGCCTTCACACTCACCGTGGCGTAGTAATAATAGTTGTATTTGTTTCATCGTATTCCTTGGCTAATGTTCAAGAGCGAATGTTCAAAAAACACATCATTCAGGCGGTGATACTTAATCTTATGGGCATTATGTTGTTAAAAAATGGCTTAATACCAATGAAAACAGCCCTGTTAATTTGCCATTAAAGCATTCACTCAACAAATCACCGCTAAAAGTGCTCAAAAATCTCCGATGAGCAGGGTAAATCGTCAGGTGATTTTGACCTTGCACTGACGATCATAAGTCGCGTACTATGGACGTCCATACGTTTAAACGTCCATAACTTACATCTGGAATTGTAGAAGTCTGGAATAGTGGAAGTCTGGAAATATCGACTGAGCAGAATAAAATGCACTAAGCATAATAAAAGTCGATAGTGAACCAGCAAACACTCTGAACTGCATCCTGTATTTAATCCTAGGCTTAATCATGGGCTTAGCTTAGCTGTATTTAAGGTAATTATTTATGACGATACCCTCTACCAAAGCCGGCCAGATATTGGCAGACATACGCAAACAGCTTGCAGAGCGCATTCTGATCTTAGACGGTGCCATGGGCACTATGATCCAAGGCTACAAGCTGGAAGAAGAGGACTATCGCGGCGAACGTTTTAAAGATTGGCATACGGATGTCAAAGGTAACAACGATTTATTAGTGTTGTCGCAACCCCACATCATCAAACAAATTCACACCGACTACTTAAACGCCGGTGCAGACATCATTGAAACCAACACCTTTAACGCCACCACCATCGCCATGGCCGACTACGACATGCAGTCGCTGTCCGCCGAAATTAACTTAGTCGGCGCGCGACTCGCCCGTGAAGCTTGTGATGAAGCCTTTGCTGCCACAGGCATTCCACGCTACGTCGCCGGTGTGTTAGGCCCCACTAACCGTACTTGCTCGATTAGCCCAGATGTGAACGACCCAGGCTATCGCAACGTCAGCTTCGATGAGTTAGTGACTGCTTACAAAGAATCCACTAAGGCGCTGATTGAAGGCGGCGCGGATATCATTATGGTCGAGACCATATTCGATACCTTAAACGCCAAGGCTGCGCTGTTTGCGATTGAATCCGTATTCGATGACTTATTCGGTCAGCATTCTAAAGACAGATTGCCGATCATGATTTCGGGCACGATTACCGATGCCTCTGGCCGCACACTGACTGGCCAAACGACCGAAGCCTTTTACAATTCCCTTCGCCATATCAAGCCCTTATCTATCGGTCTTAACTGTGCACTTGGGCCAAAAGAATTACGCCCGTACGTCGAAGAATTATCCCGCATCAGTGAGTGTTATGTGTCGGCGCATCCGAATGCTGGCCTACCGAACGAGTTTGGCGGTTACGATGAAACCCCAGAGGACATGGCGAACGTGATCGAAGATTGGGCGCGCGAAGGCATGCTTAATATTATCGGGGGTTGTTGTGGTAGTACGCCTGAACATATCCGCGTGATCCGCGAAGCGGTGAGCCGTCACGATCCACGTATTTTGCCGGACATTCCGGTAGCTTGCCGCTTGGCAGGTTTGGAACCACTGACTATCGACGCCCAATCCCTGTTCGTTAACGTGGGTGAGCGCACCAACGTTACAGGTTCGGCCAAGTTTTTAAAATTGATCAAAGAAGGCAAGTTTGAGCAGGCGCTCGATGTCGCCCGCGAGCAGGTCGAAAGCGGCGCGCAAATCATCGACATCAACATGGACGAAGGCATGCTCGATGGCGCCGAGATCATGCACAAGTTTTTAAACTTGATTGCCTCTGAGCCCGACATCAGCCGCGTACCTATTATGATCGACTCCTCTAAATGGGAAGTGATCGAAGCTGGCCTCAAATGTATTCAAGGCAAGGGCATAGTTAACTCGATTTCCCTTAAAGAAGGCGAAGCCAAGTTTATCGAGCAAGCAACACTGGTGAAACGCTACGGCGCGGCGGCCATTATCATGGCATTCGACGAGCAAGGTCAGGCTGATACTAAGGCACGCAAAATCGAAATCTGTACCCGCGCCTATCGGGTTCTGGTCGATAAGGTCGGCTTTCCGCCAGAAGACATCATCTTCGACCCGAACATTTTCGCCATCGCCACAGGTATCGATGAACACGACAACTATGCCGTCGATTTTATTGATGCCATTAAAGCGATTAAAGCCACCCTGCCCCATGCAATGATTTCGGGCGGCGTGTCGAACGTGTCGTTCTCGTTTCGCGGTAATAACCCAGTGCGCGAAGCGATTCACGCGGTATTCCTGTACCACGCCATCAAAGTCGGCATGGACATGGGTATTGTCAACGCGGGTCAGTTAGCCATTTACGACGATATCGACCCTGAACTTAAAGTGCGGGTCGAAAACGTGGTGCTTAACTTGCCCTGCCCAGTTGAAGGCTCAAGCAATACCGAGCAGTTACTTGAAATCGCGGAGAAATTCCGCGGTGATGGCGCGCAGGTCGGTAAAAAAGAAGATTTAGAATGGCGCAGCTGGCCGGTGAGTCAACGCTTATCCCATGCGCTCGTCAAAGGCATTACCGAATTTATCGATGAAGATACCGAAGCCGCTCGCCAAGAAGCGAAACGTCCACTGGATGTGATTGAAGGCGCCTTGATGGACGGCATGAACGTAGTCGGTGACTTATTCGGCTCGGGCAAGATGTTCCTGCCGCAGGTGGTGAAATCGGCGCGGGTAATGAAAAAAGCCGTGGCTTACTTAAACCCCTATATCGAGCTAGAAAAGGTCGAAGGCCAATCTAACGGCAAGATTTTGATGGTGACGGTAAAAGGCGACGTGCACGATATCGGCAAGAATATCGTCGGCGTGGTGCTCGCCTGTAACGGTTTTGAGGTATTCGATTTAGGCGTGATGGTGTCGGTGGAGCGAATTCTCGACGCCGTGAAAGAACACAATATCGATATCATCGGCATGTCGGGCCTCATCACTCCGAGTCTGGACGAGATGGTGCATAACGTGAAAACCTTCCACCGCGAAGGCTTAACCATTCCGGCGATTATCGGCGGCGCCACTTGCTCAAAAATCCACACAGCGGTGAAGATTGCGCCCCATTATCCCCATGGCGCCATTTATATCGCCGATGCGTCCCGCGCCGTGCCTATGGTAAGTAAACTCATCAACAACGAGACTCGCCAAGCGACAATCGACGAAACCTATGCCGAATACGATGACATGCGCACTAAACGTTTATCACAGGCTAAACGCAAAGAAATTGTGTCACTCGAAGCGGCCCGCGAAAACCGTTGCCAACACGATTGGGCCAACTACACCCCGTTCACGCCAAACGTGCTCGGTCGCCAAGTATTTGATAATTATCCATTAGAAGACTTAGTCGAGCGTATCGACTGGACACCGTTTTTCCGCTCGTGGGAATTACATGGCCATTACCCCGAAATCCTCACCGACAAAGTGGTGGGCGTTGAGGCGCAAAAGCTGTTCGCCGATGGTCAGGCCATGCTCAAGCAAATCATCGAAGAAAAGTGGCTCACGGCGAAAGCGGTTATCGGCTTATTCCCTGCCAATACCGTTAATTACGACGACATTGAGCTGTACACCGATGAGTCGCGTACCACAGTTGAAATGACCACACATCACCTGCGGATGCAGCTTGAGCGTGTCGGTAACGACAACTTCTGTCTATCTGACTTTGTTGCGCCAAAAGACTCAGGCGTCGCCGATTACATGGGCGGCTTTGCGGTGACCACAGGCCACGGCATAGACGAACATGTGGCGCGTTTTGAAGCCAACCACGACGACTACAACGCCATCATGCTCAAATGCTTAGCCGACCGTTTGGCCGAAGCCTTTGCCGAGCGGATGCACGAACGGGTACGTAAAGAGTTTTGGGGTTATGCGGCCGACGAGCAGTTAAGCAATGAAGCCTTAATCCGCGAAAAATACAAAGGTATACGCCCCGCACCGGGTTACCCAGCATGCCCAGACCACACAGAAAAAGGCTTGTTATGGGACTTGCTCAAGCCCGATGAAACCATCGACTTGAATATCACCGAAAGCTACGCCATGTTCCCCACAGCGGCAGTATCGGGCTGGTATTTCGCCCACCCGAAATCACGTTACTTTGGCGTAACCAACATCGGCCGCGATCAAGTGGAAGATTATGCCAAGCGCAAGGGGATGAGCATTGAGGAAACAGAAAGGTGGTTATCACCAATATTGGATTATGATCCTGAATAATCAGGATCTTTATTACGCTAACGCGGTATAAGATCGGTCTTGCGACCGAAAGGTCGTGGGGCTTCGCCCCAAACCCAATGTTGCTGGTTCGTTTTGTATTGCGAACTAGCAGTGTTATCGCGGCAAAGTAATGGTGTGTCTAATTGCCTGCCGCAGGCTTTTGCACTGTTACACCAGTGACTCGCCGTAAATACATCCCTGTAGGCTCTACTAAAACATCCATGTTTTAGAAGGTCACTGGTGCAACAATGCCTAATCTGGTGTCCCCATTAGCAGTTGCGTATATTTTTTTGGTTAATTCATTAAAAAATCA
This sequence comes from Shewanella sp. MF08487, assembly GCF_050848685.1. NCBI lineage: Bacteria > Pseudomonadati > Pseudomonadota > Gammaproteobacteria > Alteromonadales > Shewanellaceae > Shewanella > Shewanella sp. MF08487. The sequence goes on along the minus strand of NZ_JBOZPB010000017.1, from coordinate 279 downwards.
ATAACATAAAAGGCTGGTTTAGTGCTTATTCAAAAATAGCTAACGCTTCAGATGGGGCGTCCCTTCCCCCCCCCCCCGAAAGCTACGCAGACGTCCTGTCTGCGTCACGCTATTTTCTTAAACGTCCTTCAGCAACTTCGCAGGGATTAGGTCAGGGCGGGATTAAGCTTTGTTAAATCTCTTAACCAAAGAAAATCTCGCGCCTAAAATCGTCATTCCATGCTGCCTTTCTTATCTTGGTTGGTTTACTGGCTTTTAGCGGATGCTGCTCTAAAAGGT